>JAEEWP010000052.1 GCA_016287465.1 Caryophanales bacterium
AAGCGATAGGCTTGATGTTTCCGTATAGCGGTGGATTAAGAAGGAACAAAGACGCTTCTTTAGGATGCCTCTTGGCAAATAAGAGAGCGAATAACCCACCCATTGAATGGGTGACGAAGACGACTCTCTGCCCTTCGTTATGAAGGAATTCCGCAAGGGCGAGAACCTCGTCTTCCCATTCCTGGTATTTGGCGTCACGGAAGGCTCTGTAATCGGCGTCATGCCCCTTTAACTCAAAGGTGTAATAGGAGTAACGCTTATCGACGACAGGGTAAAGGAAGGAGAAGTGGCGGTATGTGCCCATAATGCCATGGACAAAGATGAGCGACACTTCGCTTTCAGGATTAATCCTTGTTTCCTTTATCATTGCTTTAATTATATCCTTTCCTTCGTAAATTAATGCGAAAATGCTCGGAATTTTTAAAATCCGAACAGGTTTTGTAAGCGATTTTAAGATTTTTAGATGGTTAAGTCGCCCTTCTTGATCCAGCCGATTTTTCTGAAAAGAAGATCAAGGCCGAAGACAAGAGCGATTGGCGCGATTACGCAGATACCTAGGACTTCGATAATGGCCAAGACATCGTAGTTCATGGCATCGAAGGTATCGATGAGGCCAACAAAGCCTGAGGTTCCCATGCCGGCTCCAACGGAGTCTGTGGCAAAACTGAACACATAGGCGAAAGGACCGAGAATAGCCGAAGTGATGATGGTTGGAAGCCAAATACGAGGATTCTTGATGATGTTCTTGAACTCAAGCATGCTAGTTCCGATGCCGATGGCAAGAACGCTTCCCCATTTGTTGTCACGAGCAGATTGAACGGCAAAGCCAACCATCTGAGTGCAGCAGCCAATTAAGGCAGCACCAGCTGCAACTGGAGAAAGGCCGATATTGATGGCCACGCAGATGGCGACAGAACTGATTGGAGCAGTCAAAGCCATGCCGACGAGGACTGAGATGACGACGCACATGAGAATAGGGAGGGCTGTGAATTGGCTTGGATCAAAGCAAATCTTGATGAGATCACCAAGAAGGACGGTAACCTGATGGACCCAATATGATGCTAAGAAACAGTAGGCGAGGGAGAATCCAAGGCCAACAAGAGGAATGAGGATGAGGTCGACCGGAGTCTTTCTTCTCATGATCAACTTGATGGCGAAATAAGCGATGATGGCAGAGCAATAGCAGGAGAGAGGGTCACCGGTTCCGCTGTATTGAACCATTTTGTATTCGGTTAAACCCCAACCGAACCCAAGGTTTCCAACCGCGCCCGCAGCCATAATGGCAACGACGCTGACGCCTTGGCATCCAAGTGATAAGGCAACGCCTAGACCAATGCCTGCGCCCATGAGGAACTTGACTATGTCGGCGAATTTGGCAATGTCCTCGCAACCAGGAATCTTCGCGAAGAGGGCGATGATGGTTCCGATGATGAGTGTTCCGAAAAGTCCAAGGGCCATGCCGTTGGTGCTTTTCATAAGGAAGGTTTGGATCTTTTTCCAGACACTTTCCTTTGGTGTATTTTCTTGATTTTGAATAACAGTTTCTTCCATGGGCATAAATGTACCCCTTATCTTTCTAATTAGAAAGAAAATATTATATGAAACCGCTTTTTCTATTTTGCATTTAGGAACGCATATCATATAATTTCTTCCGCGCCCAAGTGGCGGAATGGTAGACGCAAACGACTCAAAATCGTTCGGGTAATTCCATGGGGGTTCGAATCCCCCCTCGGGCACCATTGAGATTAGGCATTTTGCAAAAGCAAAATGCTTTTTTCTTTTACCTAATAAAAATGCTTTTCCATAAAGAAGCTAAGCGCCGGATCAGACCTTTACCATGAGATGCATATTGTTTGAAGAGAGCCTTATTCGCCCATATAATGGGGTCAACAGAAGAAATATAAGCGACCGCTCTTTTTTATGAACTTTGAAGAACTGGTAAACACTTACGCCATCCCTGCCTGCATCCTCTCCGTTGAGAAGAAGGGCGAGGACAAATATGGCGAGATCAGAATCATCGCCGCCAACCCTGGCTACATCAAAGACAACCACCTCCCAGAGGATGTCGTTTTCGGCGATCTTTATGACAAATATGCGCCAAATGACAAGAATTTTGAGTTTTTTGCCTTTAGCTGCGCGGTCAAAAAAGAGAACCTCCACGCTTATGTCCATCCTGATAGATGGGACATCTGGCTCGACTGCAATTGGATCCCTCTTTCGATGCATGATGGGGATATCTATTACATGGTCTTTACCATGGAGATGTCGGATACCATGGACGCAAGAAAACTCACCAACCGTGAAGCCGATGTCACGAGCGACGTTCTCCAAACCTGCATCAAGCTCCATAAAGGAGACGATTTCGAAGAGACCATGCGTCAGGTCACCATCGATATCAAAGAGCTCTGCTCTCCTGAGTTCTGCCGCATCCTCGTAAGAGACAATAAAACCAAGAAGGTCATGATTATCTCGGAAACCGGTGAGGATGAGCCCTTCGAGCAAAACCTTTCTCTGACGATGAAGAAGAGCCTTTATGACGTCACCGAGACTTGGATCAAGGATATTTCGGGAAGCAATTGTCTCATTGCCAAGAACGTCGATGAGATGGAAATTCTCAAAGAACGTGATCCGAATTGGTACAAATCGATGATTGAGTACAACGTAAGAAGCCTCATTCTTTTCCCAATCGAATACGGCAGGGAAGTCATTGGTTTCATTTGGGTCGCCAATTTCGACGCTGAGAAAACAGCGAAGATCAAAGACACCCTTGAGCTCACTTCCTATTTCATCGCTTCCTTCATCTATAGCAACCAGCTTCTCGGCAGGCTTGAGGAGATGTCGACCACCGATATGCTCACAGGTCTTCTTAATAGAAGCGCAATGGACAGAAGAATCGAAGAACTCCTTTCTGGCAAGAACGAATCCCTCATGAGCCTTGGCATCTATTTCGCCGACGTCAATGGACTTAAAGCCACCAACGACGCCTCAGGCCATGAAGCAGGGGATAGGCTCCTCATCGCGGCAGGCGATCTCCTTAAAGAGACCTTCGATGGTTATGAGATCTACCGTGTCGGCGGAGATGAATTCATGGTCCTTTGCCCGAATATGGAGAAGAAGGACTTCAAAGAGAGACTCGAATATATTCGCAGCATCCAGAGGAAGAGGGGAGACGTCATCCTTGCTGTCGGCGGCAAATACGCCACAAACATCTCCAAAGTCCTCGACGATATGAAACAAGCGGATATCGAGATGTACGAGAACAAGAAACAATACTACGAAAGCGATTATTCCAAAAAAGCCTGATACCTTTCTTTCCTTTCTAATGAGAAAAGGCCCTGACCAGAAAAGAGGGCCTTTTTTCGATAAATTGTCCAAAATCGGACAAACAATCGAAAGACCTTACATAGTAAGTCTCATTACAATTGACGAAGAAGAATCGCAACATTGTCATGCTTGAAAACGCAAAGGACAAGCATAATGGTCTCAACTTGACCATCAAGACGTATTTTGGTCTTTCATATGCCCTTTGTCGGTCCGCTTGGGGGAATATGGAAAACACACAACGGACCGAGAAAGAAAAGAGCAACAATGAAAAAACTCAAGTTGTTTGGTGTCCTAGCGGCCAGCGCCCTCATGATGATCGGCGCTGCTGGCATGGCAGGATCCAACGCCGACGGGCTCGTTGAGCCGTTCCTCGGCGAACATCATGGCAAGTTCTATTCCGAGTATGCTTCGAGAAACGACCTCATCAAGGCCGGTTCCGCAACCAACCTCGAAATCGCCAGAGAAGGCATGGTCCTTCTTAAGAACAAAGACGACATGCTTCCTCTTTCGGGTGTGACGAATGTTTCCATCTTCGGAAAGAACAGCAACAGCAGCAAGTGGCTCCGCGGTGGCGGTGGATCCGGTCAAGGCCGTATCAACGGCGAAACCGGTGTCGATATTGAGCAATCCCTCAACAAAGTCGGCATGACCGTCAACCCAACCCTCAAGGATTTCTATGAAAGCAGCGCTTCTGGCAGCGGCCGTGAAGGCACGACCCGTTACGATGGTGTCAACGACCTCGCTGTCGGCGAAACCCCAATCACCAGCTACACCGATGCCGTCAAATCGAGCTTTGCCGAATATGGCGATGCCGCATTTGTCGTCCTCGTCCGTTCCGGTTCCGAAGGTACTGACCTCGTTACCATGAACGCCCGTGACTCCAGAAAGTCCGGAGAACCAACCGATAGACATTCCCTCCAGCTCTCCAAGAATGAGCAGGATATGATCGCGATGGTCAAAGAGAATTTCGATAAGATCATCATCCTTATCAATAGCGGAAACATCTTCCAGTGCGATGAGCTCGAAGCCGATGACGATATCGGCGCCATCCTTTGGATGGGTACCCCAGGCGCAGTGGGTGCGCAGGCCATCGGTGAGATCGTCACCGGCGCCGTCAACCCAAGTGGACGCACCGTCGATACCTGGACCCGTGATTTCACTAAAGACCCATCCTTCCAAAACTTCGCCGATAACTCTCAGACCTTCGTGGATGAGAATGGCGTGCTTTACCGCGATAGCAATGGCGAGCCAATCCCGAACCACACGATGATCAACGCCGACGGCACTCCAACGAGCACCTGTACAGAGGCCCGCTGGGTTGACGAAGAGCACTATGTTCCAAACCGTGGTCTCAATGGCTGCTATTGCGCTGCCTACAACAACTACGAAGAAGGCATTTATGTCGACTACCGTTATCACGAGACCCGCTACGCCGATATCTTAGCCTCAGAGGGCAAGGCGAAAGCCGATGAATGGTATGACGGCGATGAAGGCGTCATCTACCCATTCGGTTATGGTCTTAGCTACACCACCTTCTCTCAGGAAATCGTTAACTTCGATCCAGCCGAGAACACCGTTCTCACTGGCAAAAAGAAGATCATCTCCATGGACGTCAAGGTCAAGAACACCGGTGACGTCGCTGGCAAGGAAGTCGTCCAGCTTTACTGGAAAGCTCCTTACTATGATGGCGAAATCGAAAAAGCCGACCATGTTCTCTGCGCCTTTGGCAAGACTGAGATGCTTGAGCCAGGTGACGAAGAAACCCTCACCCTTAGCTTCAACCTCCAAGACTTCGCCGACTATGACTACACCGATGCCAACAACAATGGCTTCAAGGGTTATGAACTCGACGAAGGCGAATACGAAGTGTGCTTAATGAAGAACGCGCACGAGAAAATCGATTCCAAGAAGCTCACCGTCAAGAAAGGCGGCATCCAATATGAGACCGACCGTTACACCGGTCACAAAGTCGAGAACCGCTTCTCTGAAGACGACTTCTTCTGCTCCCTCCCAATGAGTGACTCCGTCGGTTTTGACCACATGAGCCGTCACGACTTTGAGGAAACCTTCCCAACCCACCCAACCATCGAGGATCGTACTCTTCCTGCCAACAGCAAGTCCGAAGAGTTCCTCACTCACTCCTTCAGAATCGAAGATCTTGACGTTCTCCATAACGGATACGTCTCCGAAGCGGCCTACAAGACCAAACAAGACTTCATCGACAACGATTGGCATCAAGAGGCTGAGGCCCTTGAATCCGGCGAACGTACCATGTTCTCCGAGATGGTCGGTGCCGATTACGATGACCCACGCTGGGAAGAATGGCTCAATGAGTTCACCTATGATGAGCTTTTGAGATTCGTCCGCCGTCACGATAACACCTCGTTAGACGCCATCGGCAAACCATCCACCAACGACTCCGATGGTCCAAACCAGTACGAGATCATTTGGTGGTGCGGTGAACCAACCGTTGCTGCTACCTACAACATCAAGCTCGCTCAGAAGCAAGGCGACATCGTCGGCGCTGAATCCTTCTTCGCCAACATGTATGGTTGGGCTGGCCCAGCCGTCAACCTCCACCGTTCTCCATTCGGTGGCCGTAACTTCGAGTACTACTCCGCTGACCCATTCTTAATGGGTAAGATGGCCTCTCAGGTCGTTAAAGGCGCCACCCTCAAAGGTGTTTACTGCTACTACAAGCACTTCGCCGTCAACGAACAAGAGAAGAACCGTGAAGGCACCATGTCCTTCGTCAGTGAGCAAGCTCTCCGTATGATCTATCTCAAACCATTCCAGATGTGCATCCAGGATGGCTACTCCCGTGGCATCATGTCCTCCTACAACCGTCTTGGTATGATGGAGACCGCTGCTTCCTATCCTCTTCTTGTTGAAGTCCTCCGTCACGAATGGGGCTTCAGAGGCGCTGTCCTTTCCGATATGACCCACCATGGCAACAGCTCCTTCGATGGAACCAAATACGAAAACATCAACAACCGCACCCTCTCTGGCTGCAACGTCCAGCTCGATTCCGCTGACTACGGCCCAGATATGAACTGCAAGTGGGACCCAGATGCCTTCGATGGCAAAGGCGCCCCAACCTTCGAGTACGAAGGAAACACCTATGAATCCTATTCTTGGTGGTACGCCGTCCGTCAGAGCGCCAAAGGCCTCATCTATGCTCACGCTGCTTGCGGCGAAGCTCAGAAAGACGCCTTTGGCATCCAGGATCAGGAAGCCATCACCACTGAGCACAGCCTCAAAGTCACCCTCAACGAGGATGTTGGTGAAATCGCCTTCACTGTCGCCGATAAGTATGCTGTCGGCCAGAAATATAATGACAAGTCCATCACTGCCGTTGAGCTCGCTATCGATGATGTCCAAGTCGATCAGAAACTCCAAGAAGGCCTCAAATTCGAAGATGGCAAAATCACTGGCACCCCAACAGTCGCCGGTTCCAAAGACATCATCGTTTGGGCCAAGCTCAGCCTCGATGGCGCGACCGACACAACTGACATCGCTACAGTCTTCACCCTTGAAGTAGTTGACCCAAGCTACGACATGGAAGAGACTGGAAAGGCTACCGATGTCCAAGGTCTCCCAATGGCTGCCATCATCGGTATCTCCGTTGGCGGCGGCGTCCTCGTCCTCGCTGGCGCATTCTGCCTCGTTTGGTTCGTTGTCCTCAAGAAAGGCAAGAAACCAGAAGCGAAAGCCGAATAAGCTTGCTAACAAACTGCTAGGCCCAAAAACCTAGCAGTTTTTCTTTTGCGAAAAACAAACGCAAAACCTCATCGTTTTTTAAAAAGAAGCGGGATTTGCATATGCTTTTTAATAAACGGCAGGGGAGAGGATATAAAAAAAGAGGGGATGTTTTACCATCCTCTCTCTGCTGCTATCGCTTATTGTTTGCGTCTTCTGTCGCCGTACTTCTTGAACTTGATCTTGTACATCTCTTTGTCGGCGTTGTTGACGATTTCGGATAAGCTCGTGCCATCTTCGCTGAAGGCAACGCCA
>JAEEWP010000053.1 GCA_016287465.1 Caryophanales bacterium
GCTCCAAAAACTTCCGTCCCACCAAAACCAAGCGTCACCGTTTCCGGCATTGACCTTCAAAGGGCCGATGATGGAAAAGCCTACGTCGTTTTGACTGGAACTCAGAAGAACTACACTGATACCAGCACCATCAAATTCGCTTTCGGTCTTCAGCACAAAGAAGTCTCCAACGTTGATACTTCAACCGATTGGGTTGTTGGCAGCGCGACTCCAGCCGATGCCGACTACAAGTATTCTCCAACCTTTGGAGATAATGGCGCATTGACCGTCAAGTTCGAACTCAACGCCATCGAAGGACTCACCAAAGGCGCCTATGCCGTTTATGCCGGCATCAAAGGCGGTTATCAGGACATCACCGAATTATTAGGTGGCGATCCAAACCAGGGCCAGGAGAATCACTATGGCGGAACCAAAGCCGGTGACACCGCTCATAAGCTTAAGTTCTACTTACGTGGCGACGTCAGCGCTCTTATCGCCGATGACCTCCCACCAGTCACCTTAGCCGAAGCCCGCGTCGAAAAGGGCGAAGATGATCATCCATACATCTACATCGGCGGCGAACTCGGCGTTACCTCAGAGGAATTCTTAGCCTATAAGCCATACGTCAACTTCCAGAACAACGGAACTTCTGGCGCTATCGGCGCCGGTGCTGGCCGAGCTTGGTCCAACTTCCGTATGGACGTTTCCAATAATGAAGAGACAGGTCTTGTCACCGTCGTCGTCGATGGAACCAAAGGCTATGCCAAAATCGACATCAGCAGTCTCGATGCCGGTGGTTACAACACTCACCTTAACTTCACCGCCAAGACTCAGGCCGACGCCAAGATGGATGCCGCTCTCGACACGACTGCCAGCCCAGTCACCATCGGCACTAAGACCTACGCCGTCTTCGCCGATCCAACAGCCAGCGATGGCACCAGATACTGGGGCAACCTTGCTCTTATCATTGCTGACGCCGCCTAATAGTTTAGTTGCTTGCTAATCTAGGCCACTAGGGTAAAACCTGGTGGCTTTTTATACATAAAAAACCTTATATATTGAGAGAAAAAATATTTTTATGAATTATCTTGAATTAAGATGAAGAACGATGTACATTATGGTCAAGGAGGACATCTATGATTAGTTGGTGGACAGCAAAAGAAAAGACTGGACAAGCCACGCTTTATAACTCCAACATCACTCTCAACAAGGTCGCGAGCGTACCATTCGAATTCGCGAACCGGGTTCAGGTTGGGTTAGATGAGAATCAGAACATCGTCATCGAGCCTATATCTAAGGATAGGGTGGAGAGGGGAGACCTCGATGAGTATAATCTCTTAGAGATCAAGACCAAACCGTCTTATTCACGTATCTGCTCGACGGACTTAATGAATTTCATCTCGAAGAGTCTAAAGCTTGCGCTTAGTACCGAACCAATAAGGTTCGAAACCGTTTGGGAGGAAGAGAACAACCATCTCATCGTCCTAGTTAACAAGAAAGGGAAGGAAAGCGTATGATTGAATACATGTGGATTATCTGGCTAGTCATCTTCGTTCTAGCCTTATTAATCGAAGCGATCGGACCCGAGATCGTTTCAATCTGGTTTGCCGGAGGAGCCTTGGTCAGCTTGATCATCTCCTTCATCCCAGGCGTTGAATGGTGGGTTCAGCTCATCGTCTTCGCGGTCGTCTCCGCAGCCCTCTTGATCTTCATCAGACCATTCCTTGCGAAGGCGCTCAAACGCGAGACCGTGAATCTCAACGTCGACACGATGGTCGGCAAAAAAGGTGTCATCGTCACCGGTGTCGAAGAGACCAAATACGGTGAAGTCGAAATCGACGGAGTCATCTGGAGCGCCATGCCAACCAAAGACGGCATGACGATCGACAAAGATAGCCTCGTCAAAGTCATGGCCGTGAGCGGAAATAAGCTCATTGTCACGCCAATCACCCATAAGGAGGAAAAATAACAATGGAACCTTGGCAGATTTTACTACTTGTACTTGCGATCATTCTCTTCATTCTCTTGATTGTCGTCGTCAGCAACATCAAAATCGTCAAACAAACCGATAAGTACATCATCGAGAGAATGGGCGCTTATCACACAACTTGGGGCGTTGGCATCCACATGCTCATCCCATTCTTCGATAAAGTCGCCTATCAGATCAACATGAAGGAACAGGTCAGAGACTTCGATCCACAAAGCGTCATCACCAAAGATAACGTCACCATGAAGATCGACACCGTCACCTTCTACCAGGTCACCGATCCAAAGCTCTACGCTTACGGCGTCGATGATCCAATCACCGCTATCGAATACTTAGCCGCGACCACCCTTCGTAACATCATCGGTGATCTCGACCTCGACCAGACCCTCACTTCCAGAGACATCATCAATGAGAAGATGAGAAAGATCCTCGATGCCGCCACCGATCCATGGGGCATCAAAGTCAACCGCGTCGAAGTTAAGAACATTCTCCCACCTCAGGACATCAGAGACGCCATGGAACGTCAGATGAGAGCTGAGCGTGAGAAACGTGAGAAGATCCTCCTTGCCGAAGGTGAGAAGCAGTCCGCTGTTCTCATCGCCGAAGGTAAGAAGCAGTCCCTCATCCTCAACGCCGAATCCGAGAAGCAAGCCAAGATTCTTGCTGCTGAAGGTGAAGCCGAGAGCATCCTCAAGACCAAAACCGCCGAAGCCGAATCCATCAAGAGAATGCGTGAAGCCGAAGCCGAAGGTCTTGCCGCCATCAAGAAAGCCGGGGCTGACGAAGCCACATTAAGACTTCGCTACTACGAAGCTCTTGCCAAATGCGCCGATGGCCAGGCCACCAAGATTCTCCTTCCATACGGATTCGAGAAGCAGGGTGCCTTCGCTGCCGCTCTTGCCGAATCTATCAAAGAACCAAAAGAGCCAAAAGAGGCAAAGAAGTAACGCCAAAAGCATTACGGCCCGCAGAAATGCGGGCTTTTTTCTTTTTAAGAAAAGAACCCTTTCTCCTTCAGTGAAGCGGGGGTTTGTAATATTGCGTTTTTAATGAGATAATAGTGCGTCCTTCTATTGAAGGGGTTACCTATTTATGGCTATCGACCGCAAAACACCATTTGGAAAAATCAATATCTCCACGGAACTCGTTGCCGATGTGGCAGGAGAAGCCGCGACGACCTGCTATGGCGTCGTTGGCCTTGCCGACCGCAGCGCGATCTGGGAGAACATCGCCGAGCTTCTCCAGAGAAGCGATTATGACAAAGGCGTTTATTGCCGCAAGAAGAATGGCGGTTATTCGGTTGATGTCTATATCGTTGTGGCTTACGGTGTGAAGATCACCGAAGTCCTTAGAGAAGTTCAAAAGAAAGTCGCCTATGACCTCAACAAAGCCTTCGGGAAAACTTTCCTTGAAGTCAACGTTTTCGTCCAAGGCGTCCGTGAGATCAAGTAAGAAATGAAAACAATCACCGGCCAGGAGCTCAAGCAGCTCTTCTTATCTGGCGCTAACAACCTTTATAACCACTATCCAGAAGTCGACAAGCTCAATGTTTTCCCTGTCCCTGATGGCGACACGGGCATGAACATGAACCTTACCCTTACCTCTGGCGCGAAGGAAATCGACAACAAGAACGACAATTCCGTTGCCGTGATCGCCCAGTCTTTCAGCCGTGGCCTCCTTATGGGTGCCCGTGGAAACTCTGGTGTCATCACCTCCCAGATCTTCAAAGGCTTCGCTAATGGCTGCGAAGATAAGAAGTCCCTTAACGCCAAAGAATTCGCCAAAGCCTTCCTTTCCGCTAAAGAAACTGCTTATAAAGCAGTTATGCGTCCAGTCGAAGGTACCATCCTCACCGTCATCAGAGAAGCCAGTGCCGCTCTCGTCGACCGTGTCAAAGACAGCTTCACCATCGAACAGGTTCTTGATGTCCTCCTTGAGGAAGCCAAGAAATCCTTAGCCCATACCCCAGATCTTCTCCCAGTCCTCAAACAGGTCGGAGTCGTCGACTCTGGCGGTGCCGGTCTTACCATCGTCTTCGAAGGCATGGCCAAAGCCGCTCATGGTCGTTTTGTCGAGAGAAACACCAACCCAGCCAAGGGTGAGATGTCTTCCCCGATCATCGCTCCAGAAACCTATGCAGGCGCCCAGCTTTCCGAGGACGAAGAAGGCTATGGCTATTGCACCCAATTCATCCTCCGCTTAGGAAAACCAGAGGATGGAAAGAAGCCATTCATCGAGAAATCCTTCCAGAGATTCCTCTCCAATAACGGAAACAGCTTGGTCCTTGTCCGCGATGATGACATCGTCAAGGTCCATGTCCATACCCTTACCCCAGGAACCATGCTCAACTACGCTCAGAACTATGGTGAATTCCTCACCATCACCATTGAAAACATGAGTGAAGAGCATCACAACATCGAGCATGGCAACGTTGCCACCGATATGGCGAGTAACATCGAGCGTGGCAAAGCCGCGAAGAAAGAAGAACGTCCTTGGACCGACTTCGGAGTCATCGCCGTCAGCTCTGGCGAAGGCTTAGATGAGATGTTCAAAGAACTTGGCGTCGATATCATCGTTAGCGGTGGACAGACCATGAACCCATCGACCGAAGACTTCGTCAAGGCCGTCAATGAGCTCCACGCCCATAACGTCTATATCCTTCCAAACAACGGAAACATCGTCATGGCCGCCAACCAGGCTGCCGAGGTCATCGACATCAAAGATGTCAAAGTCAACGTCATCCCATCGAAGACCATCCCTCAGGGCATCGCTTCCTTAATGCAGTACAGCACCGAGATGTCCGCTGAAGAGATCTATGAGTCAATGAAGGAATCCCTTGGCATGATCAAGAGCGGTTCCGTCACCTATGCCATCAAGGACACCGACATCAACGGAGTCCATGTCACCAAAGACTATTACATGGGCATGAAGGAAGACAAAGAGATCGTCACCTGCGTCAAAGACAAGCTCGAGGCTCTTAAGTCCCTCGTCGATTCTCTTGTCGATGAAGATTCCTTCGCATTAAGCATCTATGTTGGAAAAGATTGCTCCGAAGAAGAGGAAAAAGAAGTCGCCGACTTCATGGCGAAGACCTATCCGAATCTCGAAGTCAACGTCCGTAATGGCGGACAGCCAGTTTACAGTTTCTTAGTTGGAGTCGAATAAACCAACAAAAAATAATGCCTCACAATTTGTGAGGCTTTTTTATACATTTTGAAGCGAAAAGCAAATTTTTAGTGAAATCGGTAACACAGTTGTTATAATCCAAACATTCCTATAAGGAATGCTACAAAAAATGAGAAACGACAAGAAACTTAATATAATCGGACTTGCTCTCATGTCCACGTTGGTCCTTAGCGGCTGCTCTTTCTTCCAAAGATCTTCTTCCGACAAGAAAAGCAGTGCCGCTTCGACTTCTGGTGCTTTGACGAGCGAGAACGCTTCATCTTCAGCTGAGGAATCCAGTGAGGACGATAGCGAGATCATTAACCCAATCAACAAAACCAAATTCAACTATAACTACAAGGACTACGCCCAGCATTGTTACTTGAACTATGATTTCACCCCAAGCGTTGGCAGTCCTAAGTTACTCGTCATCCCTGTCTGGTTCACAGATTCGGAATCCTGCATCCATCCAAATCACCTTCAAGATGTCAAAGACGATATTGAGACCGCTTATTTCGGAACGGCTCAAGAGGTCGGCTGGCAAAGTGTCAGATCCTACTATTACACCATGTCTCAGGGCAGATGCGATTTAGGTGGTGTCGTCTCCGATTGGTACGAGACCGGCGAAGCCATGGATGCATATGGAAATGACGCAGATAAAACAGAAAACCTCGTCAAAACTGCATCGGATTGGTATTTCGAACAGGAAGGCTCCCTCCCTCGTTCCTACTTTGATTCAGATGGCGACGGCTTCTTAGATGGCGTCATGCTCATCTATGCCGCGCCTGATTACGCTGCCGCTTACACCGATTGGTACAGCGACAACGATGACAGAGAGAATTTCTGGGCATACACTTCCTATACCTTTGCCGAAGCAAATGAAACCGCACCGGTTCCTAATGCTTACTTCTGGGCCTCATACGACTTCATGTATGATGCCGGAGCGGCCAATATCAGAACCGGACTCTATTTCTGGCATAGCGGAGATGCGAGCGGTGGCAGCGTCGATGCTCATACCTATATCCACGAGATGGGCCATATGTTCGGCTTACCGGATTACTACGATTACTCTGGCCAATATTCCCCAGCGGCCTCATTCAGCATGCAAGACCATAACGTCGGAGGACATGATCCTTATAGCGCATTGGCTCTTGGCTGGGCTGACCCATATGTTCCAGAGGATAGCTGCACCTTGACCATAAAACCTTTCCAGAATAACGGCCGTGACCTCGTTCTCCTTCAGCCAGCGGGCTTCAATGTCGATGGTTCCCCATTCGATGAATATGTCCTCATTGAGCTTTATACCCCAACCGGTCTTAACGAGAACGATTGCAGCCACGCTTATAGGGAAAACGAGTATTATAGCTCCGCCCCTCTAGGCCCAAACGATGTTGGCTTACGCATCTGGCACGTCGATGCGAGACTCGTTCAGATCAACACCCGTTTCGGAAGGATCAGCGTTGACACAACCCATCCGAAGAAGGTTCCAAATGAAGACAATCTCTACTTCATGATGACGAATACCTACGATCATCCTTACAAGGATATGACCGGACGTATCTCTGTTTGCGGATCTACCTACGCCAATTACAACATCCTTCAGCTCATCAGAAACGATAGAACCGTCACCTATCATTGTTCCGACGATTTAAGCGGAAGCGACCTCTTCAAAGATGGCGACACATTCACCTGCTCGAGATACAATTCCCAGTTTGTGAACGGCAATAAGCTCAATGGCGGTGACACCCTTGGCTGGACTGTCAATGTCTCTCTTGCCGGCACTGGCACGAGTGCAAGAGCCACCCTCACCCTCACTAGAGACTAACCCGATAGATAATCGGGTTTTTCTTTAAATAAGCGCATTATTTATTAAATCTGCAATGGAATAGATGTCCTTGCAATTTTGGCCCATTCTTTTTTAATAAGTATGATGAGCAAAAACCGTGTCCTCTTTGCTGTAATTCCAGCTTTGCTTCTTGTCTCTTGTGGCAAAGATGCGCCTCAGGGGTCTTTTAATAGCGGCGTCTCGATACCAAGTGGCAAATCACAGGAAACTTCGAGTTCACAAAAGATTGACTATGGACCTGACCCAACTGGTGTTTATGAGCGAGAAAGTTATTCTTTCATAAGTGAATCTATAAACACCCCTTAC
>JAEEWP010000006.1 GCA_016287465.1 Caryophanales bacterium
GAGGGTCTTGTAGGCGTTGCTCTGGTTGTCGTATTCGCTTTGGCTCGTGCCATTGATGGTGATGTCGATCTCAGTGAGCTGGCACTTTAAGCCTTTCTGCTTGATGAGTTTGGCATCGTTGATGATGTTGTCCATGTTGGCGTTCGAGTCAAGGTGGGTCTGTAGACCTACTCCGTCGATAAGACCTTCGGTGATGGCATCAGCAAGGAAGCCATTGAGGGCCCAGTTGCACCAAGTTGGCTGATAGTCGAAGGCGAAGTCGTTGTAATAGAGCTCTTGCCATTCGGCTTTGTATTTGGAGGCGTATTTGAAAGCGTAGTAGACGTAATCTTCACCAACGGTCGAATACCAGTTGTTGTTATTGGTTCTGTAGCCGCCGTTCTCGACCGCTTCGTTAGCAACGTCGACGGCATAGACGAGCTCAGGCCATCTCTCGTTGATGGTGTCGAGGGTGACCTGGATGAAGTTCTCCATTCTCTCGAGCATGAGAGCGCGGTCGGCTTTTGGACCATTCTGGGTGTAGTCGGTCGTGAAGAACCAGGCTGGGGTTTGGGAATACCAAACGAAGGTGTGATGTCTCACTCCGATGTTATTCTCAGCGGCCCAATCATAGATTCTCTCAAATGGCTTTGTGGTGATGGCAACCCCTGCTGGATCCTTAGCAAGGAGAGCCTGGCAGGCCTCTTGGTCGAGAATTCGTTCAGGTTTTCCTTCGTTCTCCGCGGTGATGGAATTGAAGTTATCGATGGTGATCTTCCTGACTTCGGTGTTTCTCACCATCGTGTCAGACATACAGGTTCCGATTTTGAAATGGTCCTCATATGTCGTGTAGAGGGATTCGTCATTGGCGACGTATTTGGTCGTTACTGTTTCTTCACCATAGGTGATCTCAATATCATCGAGGAGGATCGTTCCTGCTTTGCTGGCATCAGTGAGGGTGTAGTTAAGTCTAAGTGAACCGAGCATATCGAGGGTGTCATAGGTCATCTCGATCGCGTTCCATTTGCCCTCTTCGTCAGAGGTGATGGTGATCATTTCGCCTTGGACGGTTGCGGCACGGCCATTCCATGGGACCGCTTCTAACTGGATGGTCTTGATGTTTGAATTGGCAGGAATGTAACAATAAAGAGAAATGATATCGCCGTTCTTGGCGTCTTCGTCTTTGAAGTATGGCTCCTTGATGAGGTCGCTTCCGATGTAGCCGTCTTTCGTGAGGCTATAGGAGAGGCAATATGTGTCATCCATTCCTTCATTTTCAAGGATAGTGACGGAACCTGAGCCTTCAGCAACGCCTAAAGGAGCTTTCTCATAGTCCTCTGGCGAGGTCCACATCCTGACGGTGTCGCCAACCTCAAGAGGTTTGCTTTCTTCCGGTTCTTGGCTTTGATTAGTCGAATTACGCGGAGTGGTATTGCAACCCGCTAAGGTCGCAAGGGCAAATAGAGGCATGGTCGCCATCAAAAAAGGAGTCTTTCTTTTCATAATCTTTCCTCGATTAAGAATATTTTACGGACGAATATGTGCGAAAGGAAGAAATAAGCGCATATGAAAGGGTTCACCGAGGGGCTATAATTTCCCTAAAGATGGGAAAAATCAAAAGGATTGATGTCCATATGAAGCCGAAGAGGATTCTTTTCCTTTTCTCTTTCATCATCAGGACCGCAGCCTATTTTGCGAGGAAGAAAGAAGGCGCGACGATCAAGAAGATTGGCAAAATGCCAAAGCCTCCGTACATCCTTTTGTCGAACCACTCCTCCTTCATGGATATCTATCTCGGCTTAGGAGCGACTAGCCCAAGAAGAAGCTACTGGGTTTGTGCGGCTGAGGAATTTATCGACAAGTATTTCGTCTGCGTCCACTCCGGCATCATGCCGAAGAGGCGTTTTGTTAATGACCCTAGAAGCCTTATCAGCATGGCCGACGTCCTCAAAAAGAAGAAAAAGATCATGGTCATGTATCCTGAGGCCGTTTATTCCTTCGTTGGCAAACCTTTGAGGATCGATGAAGGATTAGGAAAACTCGTCAAGTACATGAAGGTCCCTGTCGTCTTCCTTAACTGCAAGGGAAGCTACCTCCGTCAACCTCAATGGAGCGACCAAGAAGTTAGGCCAGTTCCTATTACTGCAGAGATGGAATGCATCATCCCAAAAAGCGAAATCGAGGAGCTTTCTGCTGAGGATATTCAGAAAACTATCAGGAATTGCTTCAATTCCGACGAGGAAGAATATCAATTACAAAACCACATCAAAATCGATTATCCAAATAGAGCGGAAGGCCTTGAAAGGATCCTTTATCAGTGCCCCCACTGCGGCAAAGAATTCCATATGTCCTCTAAGGGAAACACTCTCTCCTGTGATGAGTGTGGCACCAAGTATCGCTTGAACGAGAACGGCACTTTGTCATGCCTCAACGGAGAAGCCAAATTCACTAAGATCAGTAGTTGGTTCGAATGGGAGAAATCCAACGTCGAGAAAGAAGTCAGAGATGGAACATACCACTTCGAAGACGATATCAGGATGGAGAAGATGGAAGGAGTTAAGGTTGGCTTCGTTCCTCTAGAAGGAGAATACCACCTCACTCATGACATCGATAACGGAATCATCGTCAAAGGGCCTAGCGGAATCGTCTTCCATAGGGAACCTCTTCAGAGCTTTGGTCTTCATATCGACTACAACTGGAAAGGGAAAGGAGGACTCATCGACCTCTCCTCCCCTGATGAGACATATTTCGCCTATCCTCTCCATAAAGAAAAATGGCTGACCAAGATAAGATTCGCGGTCGAAGCCATATATGATCTCAAGAAAGAGGAAATCAAAAAATAAGACCGGAAATCCCGGTCTTTTTTAAACGATGAAGAATCGGACTATGACGTTTAGGAAGTCATAGAGGCCATGGGCGAAGGCCACACCGACGAACTTGCATTCCTTGATGAAGTATTTCGCAAAGCCGAAGACCGCGCCGATGCCGAAGGTGAAGAGGACTTGGGCGAAGTCGCCGTTATTGATGAAGTGCCATAGACCAAATAATGCAGAGGCAATGATGACGCCTATCCACTTATGCTTGATGAAGAAACCGATGAAGGTCTCCTGGACATAGACTCGGAAGATAAGCTCTTCCACCGGTCCAATGATGATCATAAAGAAGAAGAGGTTGAGGAAGAAATACTCCCATGTGAAATCAACATGACCTCCGACGAGGGAAAAGCCTAAGAGGGCCGGTAAGAAGGCGATGAAGAAAGATAATACGAGAGCGACGCCTAAACCAATCAAATAGGATTTCCAGTTAGCGAGCTCAATACCAATCTTAATGCCTGTGATCTTGATGGCCACCAAAGCGACCGCTCCATTAAGGAGATTGATAAGGACTATAAGGGCGAATCTGAGAACATAAACGATGTCCCCAGGGATGAGTCGGGCACTGAAAGTGATGAGACAAATGAGTAGAAGGCTCACGATCAAAACGATTATCTTCTTTTTCATACCCCTTAATTGAACTCTAAAAAGAAGGGAAGCCGCAACACCTTTCTAAAAGAAAAGGCCACTTTTCCGTGGCCTCTTTTGTTAGACGAGGTAATTAGGATCGACGATCTCGCCGATGATGATAGGAACATCGAGATAGTCATTGCCAACTTGAAGCATTTTGCTTCTCTCAAACACATATGGGCGATTGAGGACGAAGTCGACTTCAGTTTCATCACCCGAAGCCATTTCGTCACCGCCCACGATTGTCGCGGAGCAGGAATAGAAACCTTTGTAGTCAAACCTCATGGTTGAGAACTGCGCGATGTATTTAAGACCGATAGGGAGTCCCCTGGTGCTTTCGGCAAGACGCGAACCAAATCCTCCGTTCTGGGTAAGGTGTGGGAAGGCCGAGATCAAGTCACCTTCGTGAAGTTGCGAGGCGTTATTCATGAAGAAGTATGGGGCGCTGATGTTGACTTCATATGTATCAGCGGTCCTCTCTTCTCCGTTCCTTTCGTAAGTGACTGTCTTTGGGGCATAATTGTCGTCCAAGACATCCTGAAGGATGCTGCTAGGCATAGCGGTCTCGTTCTTCGGCAAGAAGAATGTCATGTTGCTATGATCAAGAGACATGGTCGCGCCGGTGAGATTGTCACCTTCATAAAGATAGCTGTGCTGTTCGGATTGTTTGATGTAGTCAACCCTCTTGGTTTGCCCGTTGCAGGTGTAATTCATCAAATGGGTGCCGCTCAGGTACTGGCTTTCGTAATAGTCTTGGTTTTCGAAAGAATCGATGTCGTAGAACACGGACATGATGTTTATCGCAGCAGGATCGTCATCAGGAAGCTGGATGTTTGGGACAGGTTTGCCTGGGAGGCCATTCTCAGCGATGTACTGCATGGCTTTGTTGCTCGTCAAGGCTTCCATATAGAGTGAGGCATCGAAGGCGTTTTGGAGGTCTTTATAAAGCTCATTGTCCGTTTGCTGAAGCAAACGCACCTTGTCTGGATTGAGCCAGATGGAGTTGAGGTTGAGACCACCGACATCGTTTCCCTCGCTGTCTTTCGTGATCGTTCCGAAACTGGCGACGATTTGCTTTGTGGCTGTTTTAAGAGCCTCTGCGCTATCAAGCTCAACGTAGTCGAGAATGTCTTGCAAACCGTTTTGGTCAGAGATGATTCCGGTGATAGCAAGAGCGATATAAGCGTCAGGGATCGAGATGGCAAGGCTCTCTTCAGAAGAACCAGCAGGATTATTGACGTCCATCATCAAGGTGACGAATTTCTTCGCAAAAGCCTTATAGGAATTGTATGTGGTTAAGGACATGTCGTTGATTCCGCCCTTCGTCTGCTGATGGGTTGGGGTGATCAAACGGTTGAGGTCCTCATGGACGTAAGAGCCTTCTTGATATTCGTCGTAGTCCTTTGGGCTGCCTTTGGTAGGAGTTTTGTCCGAGACGGCGGCTGTTGCCGAACCTTGAGGTCTTTCTTTATTGTTGCTGCTGACCGCCTCAGCGACAGCCCCAAGATTTCCTTTACCCATACCCATCATGGCGGTAGGGATGAGGATTCCTAAAGCCAAAGAGCAGGTCAAGAGAGCGCCCCCAAGAGGGAGGGCCCATCTTGTCCAGGGTGGGAAACTTGTAGGTTTCTTTTCGATTATCTCTTTTTTCTCGTAAGGATTCTTAACTATGGCATCCAGGTTCTTGTCGATCTGCTGGATTCTTTTCTTCATTCTTTTGTCTAAGCCCATAATAGCTCCTTTCTTAGTTTCTCTTTCGCAATGCTGTATATCCTTCTGGCAGAGGATTCGGGGATGCCGGTTTCCTCGACGATCTCCTCCCAGGAATAGGAATGGATTGCGCGTAGATAAACTATGATCGTTTCCTTATTGGAAAGGAGGGGTTCGATCATGTTGAGGACAGGGTTGCTTCTTTCTTCTTCGCCGTATATCTCCTCAATGAGATCGGAGGAAGGGAGAGCTCTGTTCTTCTTCATGAAATCGATAGCCTTATTTTTAGCGATCGAACAGAGGAAGGATTTGAGTTTGTTAGGATCTTTTAATTGATCCTTATGCTCAACCGCTTTAAGGAACGCCTCACTCAAAACATCGTCACAGTCGTCTTGGTTTTTGACGTAGGCGGCGATGACGAAATACATGAGATTTTTGTACTCAAGGTATACTTTTTCGATGGCTTCCTGATTGCCGGCAATGAAGCCGATCGCCGTACGTTTTGAGATCGACATTTTTCCCCCTCACCTATATGACTTAAAAAGAATGAGAAAACGCTCAAAATATTTCTAAGCATATCAAGGATATGAAAAAGAGGATTGCAAATGCAACCCCCTCTCTCTCAAGCGAAGGACCACCACTTCGCTATTCGTAAAGGACTTCGTAATCAGGAAGCGCCTTCCATTCATCGGAGTTTTGAATGGTGTCCCTGATTTCGAAGACGAGCTCTAAAAATCTCTTTCCGCTCCAGGTTAATCCTTCAGGATAACCTTCGATAATTGGGCAATTCCTCGCTTCAATCGTTTTGTCATCGATCGTCAGCTTGTAATTTGTCTTTGGGTCGGTTGAGATCATGACGCCTTCATATGGATCATAAGTGCTTGGATATTGATAAAGCGCGAACAATTTTACTTTTTCGTAGAGGCTCTTGATGTTTGGGTACTCAAAGGTCGTCACGTATTCTTCAGGACTTCTTTCGATCACCTTATTTGTCTTGACGAGAGTACCACTATTGCTATCGTATGAGGAATCGAAGCCAGTGCCCCAGGTCAATGAGAAGGTGAATTTCTCAAGAGGGACGGCAAGATGGCCATATTGTCTCAATCCAAGCCTTTCGGCTTTATCCGCAGCCGACCTAATTTCTTCCTCGGAAATCTTGCCATTTTCGTAAGCTTCCTGGATTCCATATGCCCCTTCGCCTTCAACCCAAACGGCTAGGCTATAGGAGCCATCCCACCCATCACATACGTAGATGTCCGCAACATAAAAGCTTATAACCGCCTGAGTGAATCCAATACCATCTTTATGGAACCTTACCAATAAGACGTGCGTTTTTTCACGGAAAAGACCTAAGTAACCCCGAATGTAATAACCATCAGGATCTTTCTTGCTATAGGCCTTGCAGAAAGCTTCGACCTGATCGGACGTTAGATAATCGCCATAAGCCTCATACTTGCGAGGACCCTGTCTTGATATGGTGTTCTCGGATGAATGAGAAGGACCATAGAGCACCAAAGGTGTGCAAGAGGAAAGAATCGCACAGGTGAATAAAGCGGCTAATGGATGTTTCTTGTGTTTCATGGTTTTCGCCTCCTCGCCTATAAGACTTAAAAAGAATGAGAAAACGCTCAAAAAGTTTCTGAGCATATCAAGGATATGAAAAAGAGGATTGCAAATGCAACCCCCTCTCTCATACAAGCAGCGGACCACTACGCTACTTGTATCTCGGTGTTTGTTCGGGAAGGGACTTCCATTCATCGGAGTTCTGAATGGTGTCGATGATCTCGAAAACAAGCGTTAGGAAACTTCTGCCTTTTGGTGTGAGGCCGTCTGGGAGCCTCTCTGTCACAGGGCAATTGGTGGCGTTTATCACCTTATCCCCTATCTCAAGTCTATACGTGTAGGCAGGAATGGTACGCTCCAATGTCCCCTCATAAGCGTCGTAATCCGTTGGGTATGAATAGAGATCGAGCTGTTTGACTTTCTGATAGAGTTCAGCGATATCCGGATAATCATAGGTGGTTGTGTAATCTTCTTTGGTGAGTTCGCTGGAAAGCGGATAAAGGTCTTTCACGAGGACCCCTGTTTTGCTGTCATAGGAATGCTCTGGGCCACAACCCCATTTCAAGGAGAACGAGAAATTCTCAAGGGTCACATCTTCAGGCGAACCATGTCTTAAGTGGCAACGCTCCGCGCCATAGATGATGGACTGGACGTTCTCGTCGTTGATGATGCCTTTCTTGTAAGCGTTATCCAAGGAATAGGAGTCATCTCCGTCGACATAGACGTTGACGCTATATGAAGGATCTGGGCAATAGCAGATATAGGTGCCATTCAAAACGACGTTGACGCAGACGCAAGGAACGCCCATTCCAAGACTGCCAACGTCAAACTTAAGCATATCGACGTAGACATTGTCGAAAACGGCTAATTCGTTTACGAGGTAAACATAGCCGGCATCAAGAGGGCGGCCAATCCTATTCGCATAGGTTTTGCAGGCGTTTTCGACCTGTGTCGCACTCATGGAACCAAAAGGAACGTATGTGCGAACAGGCCCTGTATCAGAGATCCCACAGGAAGATAAAGCGCAAGTTAGCAGAGTGAGTAAACCGATATTCTTTTTCATGGTTTTTGCCCTCCTACCATACAAGACGATTGAGATAAGAAAAACCGCTAAGAGATTTACGAAAAAAGAGGATTGCCTAAACAACCCTCTTCCCATTCCTTATAAGATTTCGGATCAAATCAAACGAATCTGATCGTCTTCCGGTATCTCTATGGATTTAAATTCGTCGGAATTCTCGATGGTGTCCTCGATCTCGAAAACAAGATCCAGGAATTTCTTCCCTTGTGGGATCGTGTTTTCCGGCACCCCGTATCCACGATGAACGCAGTCGTCGCCCGCAATCCTCTTGCTGCCGACCTCTAGGCCGATCTCTATCGTGTAGAAGACCGCTGGCGTTTGATATGGCCTTATTCCCCCGTACTGAAGGTAAGGGTAAAACACATCAGCGTAAGAATAGATATCCAAGGCTTTGACCTTTTCATAAAGCTCATTGAGGTTAGGATAGGTGAACGAAGCGGTGTACTTGTTGTTCATTCCTCTTATAGTTATAAGACCGCTTTCGCTGTTATAGCTCATACTATTTGCGGCTCCCCAAGTAAAAGAGAAACGGAAAGACTCGGCTTTTGTGTCAAAGGTTTTATGCTCACGGACACGGAGTTCTTCCGCTTTAGCCATGATGGACCTGATATCCTCATCCGTTATTTTTCTTTGAAGATAAAGCGTCTCTAAATCGAAGGATCCCTCCCCTTCAATCCAGACGTTCATGTCATATGACGGGTATGGGAAATCGCAGATATGGTAACCGGCAACGGAATATGGTTCTATCATACAAAGATCAGCGAAGCCAGGAGATTCATGTTTTAAGGCATTGACGTGCATGTTTCCATACGTGCCGAAGTCAAATTTCAAATAATATTCATCAGGGACAGAGCTCCCAATCCTTTCGGCATAGGTCCTACAAATCTCTTCGACTTGCTGAGCCGTATAAGAGCCAAAAGCCTCATAGACGCGGGCTTCGCTGCTGAGCGAGGCTTCTGATGATGTTTCCACCACAGGAGCTTGGCATGAGCAAAGAGCGCATGCGAGTATGGCAAAGATAACTTTTTTGTTTCTCATGTTCTTTCCTCCTTTACCTATAAGACTTCAAAATACCCTAGAATTGCCAAGGATTTCGTAAAATATAGCACAAGCACAAAAAAAGCCACTATTTTGTTTAGTGGCGTTTCTTTTAAGTTGGTGACCCAGCCGGGAATCGAACCCGGGATTCAACCTTGAGAGGGTTGCGTCTTAGCCGCTTGACCACAGGGCCGTGCCACATATTAAAGCATTGACGGATTAACTTTTCAATAGTGGCGAAGCGTTTTTGTTTAACTCTATCTTTAGATAGCGTTCTTTAAACGCTTCATGACCCTCTCTTTTCCAAGGATCTCGATGACCTCGTGGAGGTTTGGGGAGTCTTTCTGACCGGTGATGGCGATACGGATGATCTCAGCTGCGTCGGAGATGTTTCCCTTATAGGCATCAGGATTGGCTTTGTAGTCTTTGTTGGCGATCGCGAATCCGTTAGCGGCAGCGACTTCTTTGACGCTGTTCCACCACTCTGACTCGCCTGCGCCATAAAGCATCTTATCGGCGACTTCGGACATGAAGGCCTTTAAGAACTCTTTGTCGTATTTCTCGTTGAATGGGAGTTCTCCATGCTTCTCGAACTCGTCATCGTAGAAGAACCAAGTGGCTGGCTCGATGTCGCCATACTTGGCGTAGTCTTTTCTTGGGTTTGGACGGTCCTTCTCGATGTTGAGGATCTTGGAGAAATACTCCATATCGTCATCCATCTTCTTAAGAAGGGTTGGGGAATTCTTCTCCGCCCATTCCTTGACCGCTTTGAGGAGCTCCTCTTTTGGGGTGGCGGCAAGGACTTCCTTGCAGAAGTAATTGAGTTTTCCTTCGTCAAAGAGAGCGCCGTCTAAGGACATCTTCTTGAAAGCGAAGGTGAATTTGCTCACATCAAGGGACTTGTTGGCGATGGTCCACTCCTCGAAGTTGGAATTGGCGATCGACATAAGGTAAACGAGAAGTCCCTTTGGAGGATAGCCGGCCTTAAGGAAGTAAGAGACGGCGGCCTCAGGGTCTTTTCTCTTGGAGAGCTTTCTCTTGTTGCCATGGTCAAGCTTCATGATGACTGGCAAGTGGGCGTATTTTGGTCCTTTCCAGCCTAAATCGCGGAAAAGCTGGATGTGGATTGGGGTGCTCGGAATCCATTCTTCACCACGGGTGACGACGGTAGTTCTCATGAAATGATCATCGACGACGTGGGCGAAGTGATAGGTTGGGAGGCCATCGGACTTCATGATGACGATATCGACATCGTTGTCGGCGAGTTCGAGCTCACCTCTGATGGCATCCTTGAATTTGATCTTCTTATCGTGGTCCCCCATCGACTTATAGCGGATGACCCATGGGGTTCCGGCTTTGATCTTCTCGATCTGCTCGTCGACGGTGAGCTTACGGTCTCTCGCGTATGGGCCATAGTAGCCTGGGAGGATCTTATTGGCTTCTTGGAAATCTCTGATCTTCTGAAGGTCTTCTGCGCTGCAGAAATCCGGGTAGGCTTTGCCTTCCGCGATGAGATGTTTGATGACGACCTTATAGATGTCGGCACGGACGCTTTGCTGATATGGGCCATAAGCGCCTTTATCGCCATTAGGGAAATATCCTTCGTCAGCGATGATGCCGAATTCGGCAAGCTGGTCGATGAGCTCGTCAGCGCTGCCGGCGATGGTTCTCTTGGTATCGGTGTCCTCTAAACGGAACATGTAGACGCCTTGGCTTTGCTTAGCGTACGTATACGCGATGAAGGCGGTGAACAAAGAACCGGTATGGAGGAAGCCAGTCGGCGATGGGGCGAAACGGGTCACCTGAGCGCCTTCTGGAAGATTACGTAATGGGTATTCTTTCTCAAGGTCATCGATGGTCTTCGTGACGTCTGGGAATAATAAGTTTGCGAGGTCTAAATAGGTTGCCATATAAGTCACTCCTTAAAGAAGCGAGAAGATTATAGAACACGTGCGCGTGCAATTCCACAAAACAATAGCGAAAACCGCTTGCACTTGGATAGTGAGTTTCATATAATACTACTCGCGCCACAAAAGGCGATGCAGGTGTAGTTCAATGGTAGAACATTACCTTGCCAAGGTAAATACACGGGTTCGATTCCCGCCACTTGCTCCATTAAAAAACAATCCCGATTTGCTCGGGATTTTTTATTTTCCAAAGAAAAAGAAGGCCGTTTTGATGGGTACCCAGTTTCCTAGACATCAAATGTTCGTTAACTGGATTGTATCATAAGGCCAACATGGATGCTTCCCTGAACTTAGACGGAGGCATCCATTTTGTTTTGCTTTTGATCCGACGGTTGTTGTAATAATCGATATAGTCCGCGACCGCTTCCTTGAACTGGCCGAACGTCCTGAATTCCGACTCGTGGCCATAGAACATCTCGTTCTTCATCACCCCGAAGAACGACTCCATTATGCAGTTGTCGATGCAGTTCCCTTTCCTGGACATCGACTGGACGATGCCTTTCTCCTTGAGCCTCCGCTGGTAATAGCCATGCTGGTATTGCCAGCCCATGTCGCTATGGAGGATCAGCCCTTCCAGGTCGGGATGCTTCATGAAGGCCTCATCCAGCATCCGCTTGGTCTGCTCCAGGTTCGGGGACAGGGACAGGTCCCACGCCACGACGTCGCCCATCCCCATGTCGAGGATCGGGGACAGATACGCTTTGCCGAACGGGCAGTTGAACTGGGAGACGTCCGTCGTCCATTTCTCGTTCGGCCTATTCGCCACGAAGTCCCTGTTGATGAGGTTGTCCGCGATACGGCCGACCTCACCGATATAGGAATGGTACTTCTGCTTCTTTTTGACCGCTCGCAAGCCGAGTTTGCCCATCAATCTAAGCACTTTCTTATGGTTGATCGGGTAACCGCGGTTACGGAGCTCCGCCGTTATCCTTCTGAAGCCGTATCTCCGTTTGTTTTCGAGGAAAATATCCCGGATCAGATCCATCGTCTCCTTGTTTTTGACGTCTTTGTCGGGCTTATGAAGCTCAAAATAATATGTTGCCCTAGGAAGAGAAGCCACTTTAAGCAATTTGGAAAGCTTCCATTCCTTATGAACGGATAATAACTCACCAATTACCTTTGCTTTTTCGCCTTGGCTTCCGCGGCTTCCCTCTTTGAGACCAAGGCATCGAGTTTTTTTAGGTACTCGTTCTCCATTTCCAGGTATTCGTTCCTTTCCCTGAGGATCCTCAGTTCCTCCTGCTCGGAAACGGATAGCTTGGTTTTCTTGTTTTTCCTTTTCATGACGAATCGTTTGGCTGGCCTGCCTTTCCTGCATTGTAAACCATCCACGCCTTTCTCGTCATATCTTCTCACCCATCGATGGAGCTGGCTTATGCTAATATGCGCGTTTTTGGCTACGGAAGAAATGGAATCGCCCGCAAGGACCTTCGCCACCAGCTCAAGCCTTCCTTCAGGCGTCCAATCCTTGTTGGCCGGGGAATGCTTCAAGCCGTCGACGCCCAGATCGTCGTACGCCTTCGCCCAATCCCTGACGTGTTTCATGAAGCTGTGATGGAAGCCGGGAGATCCCGAGATGTCGATATGCTCGCCGTTTTTATACTTGCCGACGCATTCAAGTTTGAATTCCAATGAGTATTTCATAGAAAAAAGTACCCCTTTCCTAATGTCTAGGATTTGGGGTACCTTTCATTTTGCAGGCCTTCTTTGTTTTTTTATAAGAGTGCGAGGTAGTAGTTGTATGCCCTCTCTACGCGTATTGAACGAACGATGCCGAACACTGCCATTCCAAGAATGATTCCGCCACCGATCGCGATCGCGAATCTGATCCAATCGTCTTTCCTGAACTTCGCTTTTCTTCTGACGACGAAGATGGAGACGAAGTAGACGACGGAGATGAGGAAGTAGGCAAGGGCGAAGATAAGGAGCATGTAGGCCTGCCAATAGCCATTTACGATGACCTCATCCGTGAAGAACTCGGTCAATAAGGCGAAGCAAAGCATGAACGTTAAGGTCAAGGAATTGACGACGCCGAATCTCTGAGGGATGACGGTTCCAAGATGCTCGCTCTTGATTTTTCTGAACTCGAAGAAGGCAAGAAGGGCCATACCTCCCCAGAAGATAAGCTGGAGAAGGAGAGCAAGCATGGATCTCCAGAAGGTATAGATCGCATTGCCGTCTATATCGACGTTGTATCCGTTGACAGCGGAAAGGCCGCGTTCAAAGACCTCAGTCTGGGAAAACCAGTTGACCGATGATTGGGCGATCCAGCTGTATGAATCAGGATTCAGGATAAGAGTGTTCAGAAGTGCTGGGAAGGAATTCACGATGAGGATCATGACGATAGCTTGGAAAGTGCTATTGGAAACGCTCACCGCGAATGTGCTGGCCAAGAAGGTGATGACGCAAGCGAGGTAGAGAAGAGGGAGGCCGAGCATCGAGGAGCCAAAAGTTCCTAAGAGGCTGGTGCCGTTTCCCAAGATGAAGCAAAGGAGGAAGCCGACGCAATAAGAGCCAACAAGAAGGGCGGTGATGACGGCAAGGCCAAACAAGAGTTCGGTGAAGAAAGCCTGTCCCCTGGTCATTGGCATCGAAAGGATGATGTCGCTTCTGTTTTTGCTGAAGTAACGGTTATGCATGATAAGCGGGAGAATTCCCGATAAGAAGATGCAGACCACGCCCGTTACGAGGATGTAGACCGAATAGCCGATCGTGCCCCTGAAGAGCAAGACGCAGAAAACGTCGACGACGAATGGGATGACGACAAGGAAGACGGCGAAGAGGGTGATATAAACCGTGGCGATAGGCCAGAAGCTCTTCACTAAGTATTTGAAGTATCTCGTGTTCATAACATTTCCCTCTCTTTGTTGTAGATGAAGGCTTCTTCGACCGTAAGTGGAACGATGTCGAGCATAAGAGGATTATACTCGGCGAAGAAGGCGCGGATCTTCACTTCGGTCTCATCGGTCACGACGACAAGGAAGTGGCCATCGCGTTTGACTGCGAGAGGCTGAAGGGCGGATAAATCCTCTGGGACTTTATCGCCAAAGGCGAGATGGACCTTATGAAGGTTCTTGGCCTGGACGAATTCATCGCTGACCTGGCCATTGTCGACAAGGGAATAAGAGTCACAGATGTCGCCAAGCTCACGGAGTGAGTGTGAGGCGATGATGACCGTGGTCTTTGGGTTTTTGGCGATAAGCTCAATGAGGTCTTTTTTGAATTCGTTACGGCTATATGGGTCAAGTCCGTCGAAAGCCTCGTCGATGAGGATGATGTCGGCATGCGAGGCAAGGGCGGCGGCAAGATAGGCCTTTCTTCTCATACCTTTCGAGAAGGAATTGAGAGGCTTATCGATGTTGACCTGATAACGGACGAGGTTCTTCTTGAATTCCTCTGGGGTGAAGCGATCAAAGAAGCATGTGTAAAGCATGGTCAGATCTTTGATGTGGGCGTTCTTGCCATAGAATGGCTCATCGGCCAAGAAGAAGATCTTGGCTTTGGCTTTTGGGCTCTCAAAGATCTCTTCCCCATCGAGCCTGATGGAGCCAGAGTCCGCTTTAAGAACGCCGGCGATGAGACGTAGAAGCGTCGATTTGCCTGCGCCGTTCTCGCCGACGAGTCCGTTGATGGAGCCGTCATGGATCTTGGCGTTGCAATTCTTAATGACGATCTGGCCGTCGTAGGACTTGGTCAGATTGGATATCTCAATCATTGCTTTTTCTCCTTTTTAAGTTTTTCGATTGCGGTTTCGATTTGGTCAATGCTGATTCCACTGGCGAGAAGATCGGTCAAAGCCTTCTCAACATAGGAGGGAAGTTCCACCTTTTCTTTTCTCCAGCTCTTTTCCTCTGCCACATAGATGCCTTTTTTAGGAAGCGTCACTAAATAACCCATATCCGTCAAAGCAAGGAAAGCGCGCATGACGGTGTTAGGGTTGATGGTCAAAGAAAGAGCAAGCTCACGGACGGAAGGAAGCTTCTCCTGTGGCTTGAGAATACCCATCTCAATGTAGAGTTTGATTTGATCGACGATTTCCTCGAAGATCGGTTTTGTTCCAGTGAAATGAATCTGCATTAATTGTACCAACTGTACCAATTATGCCAAAAATAGGTTCATAAATGCAATAGGTTAGAAAAAAAGCCCACGTTTTATGGGGCTTTCTTTTTATAAAAGAATTATTCTTCTTTATTATCTTCGTCGGGGTCTTTTTCAGTCGCCTCAGCGTCAAATACATCAGGGTTTTGAGGGCCTTTCATGAGGCTGTCTTCCGCTTCTTTGAGGGCTTCCTCATACTTCTTCGCATCCTCTTCCCCAATCTGGTTCATGTACTTGAGTTCCTCGAAGGCGCGTCTAGCGAGATCGATCGTGGCTTTGACGAAGGCTTCCTTGTGTTTGGCGAAGAGAAGATCCATCGCGAGCACATAGTAAGGAATAAGGATAGTGAGAGGGATGATCATGAAGCCGAGGCCGACAAGGTTCATCAGGATGCCGACATAGGCACTCTCCTTTAGGAGAATGTAGCCGGTGACCGCTCCGCCAGCATAGAAGACAAGAAGAATGAGATAGACCCACCAGGTAGCCTTGAAGAAGTCGGAATTGTATCCTTTGGTCCTGTATTTCAAAGCCTCCTTGTAAGCGGCATTGACGATGCGGGAATCCGGGGTGACCATCGCGTCTCTGATGAAGACCATGATGGTATATCTTCCTAAGAAGTATATGAAGGAAAGGGTGAATCCGGCATCCATCGCGAAGGAAGCCATCCTCGAGAACATGGTGATTGAGGCGGAATCGGTGAGGAATTTGCTCGCCGCTTCAGTGTCCCCTGACATCAGGTAGGCATAGAACTGATCGATATCGTTCACGAGATTGGGGTCGAAGTATTTCGAAAAAGTGGCGTAGAAGAAGCTGAAGATGAAATAGACGATAAGCGAGACGAGGAAGGAGAAAAGAATGCTCCTTAGGATTCTGAAAGAGCCGAAGAAGCTTGGGCTATAGTAGAGCCCTGCCGTTTTGAAATAATCGCCCGCTCTCGTGGTTCTGCCGCCTTTCTCAAGGAAGGAACAGACGATCGCGGCGAAATAGAACGGGACGACAATGGCCCCAAGGATCAGAAGGGTGAGGAGAACGGTTCCCGCGCCGATATAGGAAAGAAGGAAATCGATGAGCCAGACTAGCCCGGCGATCATGAAGAAAAGCCCTAGGAACGGGGCGCTTTTCTTGAGAAGGGAGCCAAATCCCTTTCTGGCGTCTCTACCGACGTCGATATCTTTTAAGTCTTTATTCTGCATTTTTGGTTTTCTCGGAGAGATCGTGGATCTCATGGATGACGCGGTGAAGGTCCTCTCCGTTAAAGGCCTCCACTTCTTTGCTTTCGTAGGAAGAGATGACTTCGCTTAGTCTGTTGGTCGGGACAAGCTGAACCTCGCCTTCGACGTTCTCGAAACGGCTCACGAAGCAATCCTTGTTGATGAGGACGATGCCGACGAGGAAGTTGATTTGAAGGCCACTGATCATGGAAAGCCTATTGACGATGTTCTTGGTTTCGATGAGAGGAGAAGGGATTTCCTTCTTGAGGGTGTTCTTGTGGTCTTTCAGATAATAGACCCAATAGAAGTCCTCCGCTTTCGCGTTGATTGCCCCTTCGAAATAGCGGTCCATGATGACGTAGAGATACTTATCCCCGCCTAAGAGATGGTCGATGTTGATATAGACGCCATCGCCCATATCGAATCTGACATTATTGACGAGGTAATAGTCGCCATCGTCAGCGACTTTTCTGACGGTCTTATAGAAGGCCTCTTTCGGGGCACGCCTGAACTTCCTTTTCTTGAGAGGAGTGTAGAAAAACCAAATGCCCAAAAGGGCCGCGACGAAGACGGCAGCAACAATGAAGATGGTTAGTTTGACTTCGAATGGCATGGTTTTTCCTCACTCAGAGGACTTGTTTATTGTATCAATAAATCTTGCGCCTAAGCACGACAAAAGGATTTTTGTTTTATATGTAGGAGATCAAATACTACTTGGTTTCGTCTTCTTCGACGGCGACGTAGGCCATATCTTCTTCGAAGACACGCATGAAAGTGTCTGGTGTGACTGGGGTGATATCGCCTTGGAAAGCGATGCCGATACGGCCGGTTTCCTCGGAGACGATGATGGTGACGGCGTCGGTATTCTCAGAGATGCCTAAGGCAGCCTGATGACGGGAGCCGTATTTGCCAGTGAGAGGCTTGGAGGTCGCGACGAAGAAGACCGCGGCACGGGCGATTTTGTCTTTCTTGATGATGACGGCGCCGTCATGGAGAGGGGTGCCGACATAGAAGATGGTCTCAAGGAGCTCTGGGGTGACAGGCGCATTGACGTCGACGCCACGCTGCTTGACGACGGATGGGATCTTGTCCTCGTCGAGAAGGTCATCCTTCTTCATGAAGGTGATGAGGCAACCACGCTTCATCATCGACATGTCGATGACGGCTTTGTAGATTGCTTTGTAGAGGTCATCGCGGTCGAAAACCATCTCAGGCTCGACTTTCTTTCTCTTGAAGAAGTCTTTCTTGAACATGCCGTTGGCCATATTGGCGCGGACGCTAGTGGCATTGATGATGACGGCGCCGGAGATGAGAAGAAGAGCGCCAGATGCGCCGACGATTCCGAGGATATCGAAGTTCGGGATGATGAAGGCAAGGAGCGCGGCCACTTCAAAAGCGATGGTTCCGGCGATGAAGGCCGGGTGGCGGCTGACATATTTGAAAATGATGAAATCGCCTAAGGCGATAATGAGAACGGCGACGATCAAAGAAATGACCCAATTGGCGTCATAATTGATAACAGCAAAATCTATAGTACTTAACATTGTGGTTTCCAAAATTAATGAAATATTTCTGATATTTCCCAAATAGTTTAACAAAGCCATATCCTTTTTGAAAGCCACAAAGGGCCATTTTATTGAACTTTTTTGTAAAAACAAAGAGTGAGGCCATTTGGACACTCTGGCGCATGGTCCACTGCCTCTTCATTTGACTTGAACAAAGCGGTCTCTTTTCATATAGTAATTAGGCGCCATGCATCAGTAATTCAATGGTAGAATGGCAGCTTCCCAAGCTGCTCACACGGGTTCGATTCCCGCCTGGTGCTCCAACGTCAAAAAAAGGAGGCTCAATCGGCCTCCTTTTCATTTTTTTCTTAGTGTTTTCTCTTCGCGTGGATGCGGTTTTTCATCTCGTACATCCTCTTGTCCGCGCGACGGTAGACGTCGTCGTAGCTCTTGTCTTTGTTCGAATGGTAGACGGCAGAACCATAGGAGACGGAGAGTTTCATGAACGCTCTATCGGCAGCCTCGTTGTTGTGATCGATGAGCCTATCCATGAAGCCAAGGCATTCCTTGATCTTGTCGGTTCTCTCATCCTCGAGGATGACGACGAACTCATCGCCGCCGATACGGTAGACATAATCATCAATGAAGGCCTCGCAGATGATCTCCGCGACCTTGCAAAGCACGATGTCGCCTGAGATATGGCCATAGTTATCATTTACCTCTTTGAGGTAGTTGACGTCGAGCATGACGACGCCGAACCTCTTGAGCGAACCATCTTTGATCTGCTCTTCGAGGGCTTCGGTGGCTCTTGAATAGGAGGCGCTGTTCTTGACCTTGGTAAGGCTATCCTGATAGGCAAGCTTTTCCAAGAGTTTCTGGTGGGATTTGATCCTTCCAACCATCTCTTTGAAGGAATATGTAAGTTCCCCTACTTCGTCACGGCCCTCTTTCGGATAATCGATCTCAGCGTTGACGTCCTCACTGATTTTCATAGCGCTATCCGCAAGATGCCTTAATGGAGTGTTGATCCTATGGGCAAGGACAACGGCGACCGCCACGAAGAACGCAGCAAAGCCGACAGAGATGATGATGTTTATCATGATGGCGCTGTTTCTGGCAGCGAATATGTCTTCGTAGGAGTCACAAAGAACGAGTTTCATGCCGTTTCTCAAAGTGACGAAGACCATGACGCGGTCGGTTTCGCGGTATTCATAACGAATGACCTTATCCACGGTGTCTTTCGATTCGTTGAGGTAACCGTTCTCAAGAAGGTGATCGGCCTCATCGCCATGAGGATGTTCCTCTAGGAAATAGCCAGGATGGTAATGGATTGAGCCATCGTAGGCTTTGAGATAGAGGTAGCCTGTGTTCTTATATTTGACTTTGTCAATTTCTTCGAGCAGTTTGCTAAAGCTGATGTCGATGCCGATGACGGCAACCGGGTTATCAGGATCGTCATCGCAGAAGACCGGGGTGACGTAAGAAAGCATGACGTCTTTGATTGAGCCATCAAGATGAGGATCCATCCAAAGGGCTTCACCATGGTTGACCGGGGTGGTGTACCAAATAGTGTCCTCTTCGGCTGTGGCATCTTGAATTTGGGTGATTTGGAGTTCTTCGAAGTGACCGGTTTCGTTTCTGCCATAGAAACAACCTTCTTCGAGATTGCCTTCCCCTGTCACCGGAATCGTGTAATGGAAATAGGCGTCGTTGGCGGTTGGGATCTGGTCACACATGAAAAGAATGAGGGATTCAACATCATGGAGGACGGCGTCCCTGCTCGCTTTGGAGTTCTTGAGATTCTCCGCGGTGACCGCTTCTTCTGCCATGAATTCCGCGAGGGCGTTGACGCTGTTCTCGATGGAGATGAGGGTCGTGTCGATTTCATCGCCTTTGTCGATGCAGAAAAGGTTCATCTCACTTGAGGCGGCTTTGGTTAAAACGTTATTGAGATGGAAGAAAGTGAAAACCGAAATGGCCGCAGCAAGGCTAGCGGTGCAGGCCAAAATAACTCCGATGATCTTGGTGTTTATGGAGAATAGCCAACTGGTCTTCTTCGTTTCCATAAGAGGTCTAAACTTTCCCTATTGTAAGACAAAGTCTTTGATATGTCTTGCTAAAAATTATTTGGAAAATTTACTGATTGCTCTTTTCAAAGAGAGGGTCTAGACTATGCGGAGTTAGTTAATCCTAACTCTAGAATCATTATGTCACCGATCGTCAACTCTATCGTGGGTATCTCCCTCATCTTCCTCTGCACGACGCTAGGCTCATCCTTCGTCCTCTTTTTCCGCACGAAGACGATCAGCCCAAAGCTCAACCGCATCTTTCTTGGCTTTGCGGCCGGGATCATGCTTTCGGCGTCCATTTTCTCGCTCATCATCCCGGCTTTAGAGACAAATGTCTCTTATATGCCTTCCTTTGTGGTCGTACTAATTTCTGTTCTTTTAGGCGCTGCGTTCCTATGGGGAATCGACAAACTCACCCCTCACCTGCATGTCCAACGCAATGAGGAAGAGGGTATCAGGAATGTTCACCTTTCAAAGACCACAAAGATGTTCATGGCAGTCACCATCCACAACTTCCCAGAAGGCCTTTCGGTCGGCATCGCCTATGGCGTCGCTCTCGCTGCGGTCGCTATCGGAGAGGGAAGCGCTGCCTCCATGCTTATGGGCGCTCTTATGCTCGCCATCGGTATCGGCATTCAGAACATCCCTGAAGGCGCAGTCGTCGCTTTGCCATTCTTAAGCGAGACCGGAAGCAAAGGAAAAGCCTTCATGTATGGCACTTTATCCGGGGCCATTGAGCCTATCGCCGCAGTGCTTGGTTTGTTCCTTGCCTTCCTCTTCCAGCCGCTCATGCCTTGGGCCCTCGCTTTCGCGGCAGGGTGTATGCTTTATGTCATCGCCGAAGAGATGGTTCCTGACCTTCAGTCAGAGGCCGGAAGTCACGAAGGCGTTTGGTCATTAATGGTCGGTTTTGTTCTTATGATGGTCCTTGATACTGCTTTGGGGCAATAAAGACCACCCTCTCATTTAATCGTTGTATAATCCTTTGTGGAGGTAAAAGTAATGAACATCCTTCACGCAATATCCCGTGCCAGAATCAAACCAGAGAGCTTCCTCGCCTGCGTTGAGATCCCTGCCGGCAGCAAAAACAAATACGAGCTCGACAAGGAGTCGGGCGCCCTTATCCTCGACCGCATCCTTTATACGGCCACCCAATACCCACAGAACTACGGTTTCATCCCAAGGACCTGGGGTTTGGATCATGACCCTCTTGATGTCCTTGTCCTTTGCACCCAGCCAATCGTCCCTCTCTCACTTGTGAGATGCAAACCAATCGGCACCCTTAAGATGACCGATGGCGGAAAGGTCGACGAGAAGATCATCGCCGTCTGTGAGAACGACCCAGACTACAACTGCTACAGCGAATTGGCCGATCTTCCAAAGCACCTTCTCGATGAGATCTCCCACTTCTTCAAGCACTACAAAGAGCTTGAGTACAACAAAGAGACCATCGTTGAGGGCTATAGCGATTCAGCCGCTGCCAAAGAGACCATCGCCGCCGCGAGAAAACGCTACGACGAGAAGTTCCTCGACAGATAAGGATTTCTAAAAGAAAAGGACGCAGATTCGCGTCCTTTTTTCTTTATTCGAGTTCGATGGTCGCCGGTGGTTTGGTGGTGAAATCAAAGAGCACGCGGTTGACTCCCCTGACCTCGTTGACGATGCGGTCGGCAACAAGGGTGAGAACCTCGTATGGAATCTTGGTTGGTTTGGCGGTCATGAAGTCATCGGTATCGACGGCGCGGAGAACGACGGAGTAGTCGTAGGAACGCTCATCGCCTTTGACGCCAACGCTCTTCATGTTTGAGAGAGCCGCGAAGTACTGAGCAGGTTTGATTCCGCTCTTGGCGATTTCCTCTCTGAAGATGTAGTCTGCTTCCTGCACGATTCTGACTTTCTCAGGAGTGACTTCGCCGACGATTCTCGTGGCAAGTCCTGGGCCCGGGAATGGCTGTCTCTCAACGAGAGAAGCAGGAAGTCCAAGGTAGTAGCCAACCTCACGGACCTCATCTTTGAAGAGCTCATCAAGAGGCTCGACAAGGCCGATGAATGGAAGATCCTTTGGAAGGCCTCCGACGTTATGGTGGCTCTTGATGGTTGCGCTAGCACCTAAACCGGATTCAACGCGGTCAGGATAGATGGTTCCTTGGGCGAGGTAAGCGCCGTTAGCGACGTCCTTCAAAGCCTCACCGAAGCAATCGATGAATGTTTTGCCAATGATTTTGCGTTTTTTCTCTGGCTCATTTACGCCTGCGAGACGGCCTAAGAAGAGGTCACCTTTGTTGAGGCGGTTGAAATGGAGTTTGAAGCGGCTCTTCTCGCCGAAGACGGCTTCGACTTCGTCGCCTTCGTTTTTGCGCATTAAGCCATGGTCGATGAAGTAGCAGATGACCTGGTCACCAAGGCTCTTCTCAAGAAGGGCTGCGGTGACGGCGGAATCAACACCACCAGAGAGGGCGCAGATGACTTTGTGGTCTCCGACCTTCTCTTTGATCTCCTTGATCTTCTTGTTGACGAAGTAAGAGGAGTCCCACTCCTGCTTGGCTCCGCAGACATTGAGGACGAAGTTCTCAAGCATTTTGAGGCCCTGCTCGGTGTGAGTGACCTCTGGATGGAACTGGACGGCATATAAATGTTTCGCTTCATTGGAGAAAGCGGCGTTTGGACAGGTATCGGTCGAAGCGGTCCTCGTGAAGCCCTCTGGGAGCTTGTTCACTTGGTCACGGTGACTCATGAAGACGCTTAGTTCTTTGTTCACGGATTCGAAGATATCGCTCTTGCCATTGATATGGAGGCCAACTGGGCCGTACTCGCCTTTCTCAGCGGTTCCGACTTCCCCTCCTAAGAGATGGGCCATAAGCTGGGCGCCATAGCAGATGCCAAGGATTGGTTTTCCAATCTCGAAGATCTTCTTGTCGATGGTTGGTGAGCCTTCGGCGTAGACGGAGTTAGGTCCGCCGGTGAAGATGATGCCCTTGACATCAGGATCAGAAAGAACAGAGAGGTCGTGATTGAATGCGAGGATCTCGGAATACACCTTGAACTGTCTCACGCGACGAGCGATGAGCTGGTTGTATTGACCACCGAAATCGAGAACGATAATTTTTTCCATGGCACACATTATCGACTTCAAAGATTTTCTTGAAAAGAACAATGTGAAAAATTTTTGAAATTCCCACACATTTTGGCTGTTTTTCGGGGAAAAATTGCAAGAGCTTCAAATTCGGTAAATCGGTAACCAAATATTTGAAGGGTTATATTTATATAAATTGCTGGAAAAAAGTCGGGAAACTAGGTTAGTATGTTAGCATGGGAAATATGTTGAAAAAATTTCCCCAATACATAGGAAGGACAAACTGATATGTCAACAAAGTACAACTTCAAACGTGAAGAGATTGGTGCTGTTTCGCCCCAATACTATTCCAGGCTCAGATCAACTGTCGAAGCCGCTTTCTACCGCAACAACGTTCACACCGTCAAGAACATCGCTGAAGCCTACGAGCTCGCGAAGAATTCCGTCGGCACCACCATCACCGACCTTCCAGTCGTTAAGGCTAAAGAACTCGGCCTCCCAGAAGATGCCAAGGTCTTGCTCTTCAATGACGGTTTCATCACCGGAAGACAGGCCCGTTTAAGGAGACTTGTCGACGACACCAACCGCGACAAATATGCCGGTCAGGTCAGAGAGGTCATCTTCGCTGGCCACACCAAGAAATGGTACCACGGCATCGCCTATGTCGGACTCGCCCATGACTTCATGCTCAGAGCCCACCTTCTCGTCCCAGAGGGATACGAGAACACCCTCTACTCCTGGATGCTCAACTTCCAGAATGCCGACAACGAATACTTCACTAAGTTATATAAGGAAAGCAAACTCATCGAAGGAGAAGGCGATTTATTCATCTACTCCGATCCAGATTGCTACACCAAAGACTACCCAGACGGACTCGCCCTCTTTGACAAGGACAACAACTGCGCCGTTCTCCTTGGCATGCGCTACTTCGGCGAGCACAAGAAAGGCACCCTTACCCTTGGCTGGACCGTTGCCAACAGACACGGCTACACCTCCTGCCACGGCGGCCAGAAGAGATTCAACCTCGAAGGCGGCAAGCAGAAAGTCATCTCCGTCTTCGGCCTTTCCGGTTCTGGTAAGTCCACCATCACTTTAAGTGATCACGGCGGACGTTTCGATACCACCGTCCTCCACGATGATGCCTTCATCATCAACAACACCGATGGTTCTTCCATCTCCCTTGAGCCTTCCTACTTTGATAAGACCGCTGACTACCCTCTCACGAGAGACCAGTCCAAATACTTCCTCACCATCCAGAACGTCGGCGCCACCGTCGATGCCGATGGCAAGATCGTTCCTGTCACCGAGGACATCACCAATGGCAACGGCCGTACCGTTAAGTCCATCTTCGCCACTCCAAACCGTGAGTTTGAGTTCAAAGAGCCAACCAACGCCATCTTCTGGATCATGAAGGACCCAACCCTTCCTCCAGTCGTCAAGGTCAAAGACGCCGCTCTTGCTTCCGTCATGGGCGCCACCCTTGCCACCAAACGTTCCACCGCTGAATACATCCCAGGCATGGATCCAAACCAGCTTGTCATCGTTCCTTATGCCAACCCATTCAGACTTTATGAGCTTGGCAAGGACTACGCTTCCTTCAAATCCCTCTTCGAGAACAAGAAACTCGGCATCGATTGCTACATCATCAACACCGGTTCCTTCCTCGAGAAGAAGGTCAAGCCATCCGACACCCTTGGCTTAATCGAAGACATCGTCCTCGAGAAAGCCAAATTCGTCCCATTTGGCCCATTCTCCTCTCTCGAGTACTACCCACTCGAAGGATTCGAAGTCCCATTCAACGACCCAGAGTACCTCAAGCAGCTTGCCCTCCGTATGGAAGACAGACTCCAGTACGTCTCAACCCTTGATGACTTCAACAAGCTTCCACAGGATGCTATCGACGCCGTCAAAGTGGTCGTCGAAGAAGCCAAAAAAGCTGTCAAATAAGGAGACAACATGGCTTTAAAAATCGTCGAAACATCACTTAGGGACGGTCACCAGTCGCTTTTCGCGACCAGGATGAACACCGAAGAGGTCCTTTCCGTCCTTAAGGAGTTGGACGATGCCGGTTACCACGCCATTGAAGTTTGGGGCGGCGCCACCTTCGACGCCTGCATCCGCTTCCTCAACGAAGACCCTTGGGAGAGACTCCGCAAAGCGAAGGCTCTTTGCAAGAAGACCAAGCTTCAGATGCTTTTCAGAGGACAGAACATCCTCGGATACCGCCACTACGCCGATGACGTAGTTGAGAAATTCGTCCAGAAATCAATCGAAAACGGCATTGACATCATCCGTATTTTCGATGCCCTTAACGACATCAGAAACCTCGAATGCGCCGTCAAAGCCACGAAGAAATACGGAGGAGAGTGCCAGATCGCCCTTAGCTACACCACCTCCCCTGTCCACACCATCGCCTACTATGTCGACCTTGCAAAGCAGGTTGAGGCCCTCGGAGCCGATTCCCTTTGCATCAAGGACATGGCTGGCGTCCTTCTCCCTGGTGATGCCTATGAGCTCATCAAGGAACTCAAGAAGAACACCAAGCTCCCAATCGAGCTTCATACCCACTGCACCGGCGGCATCGCTGAGATGACCATCCAGAAAGCCATCGAAGCCGGAGTCGATATCGTCGACACCGCTTTGAGCCCACTTGCTGGCGGCACCTCCCAGCCATGCACCGAATCCCTTAACTTCGCTCTCAAGGGAACCAAATACGATCCAAAACTCAATCTCGACTGCCTTAACAAAGGCGCTGCCGCTTTGAGCAAGATCAGAGCGAAGTACCTTGAGAACGGACTTCTCAATCCAAAAGTCCTTTCCTTCAATCCAAACATCCTCAAATACCAGGTTCCTGGCGGCATGCTTTCTAACCTCATCTCCCAGCTCAAGCAGCAAAACGCTTCCGATAAGCTCGAAGATGTCCTCAAGGAAGTTCCAAATGTCAGAAAAGACCTTGGCTATCCGCCTCTTGTCACCCCTCTTTCCCAGATGGTTGGCACCCAGGCTGTCATGAACGTCATCTCTGGCGAACGCTACAAACTCGTTCCAAAAGAGATCAAAGACTATCTCCATGGCAAATATGGCAAGGCTCCTGCCCCGATCAATGAAGAGGTCAAAAAGAAGATCATCGGAGACGATGAGGTCATCACCTGCCGTCCTGCCGATCTCCTTGCTCCTGAATTCGAAGAGCTCAAAGAGAAGTACAAAGACATCGCCAAATGCGATGAGGATGTCCTCTCTATCGCTCTTTTCGAAAAGAACGCCCTCGAGTTCCTTGGCAAGAAATATGGTCCAAAAGATGATGAAGTTGAGGAATTCAATGTCGTCTTAGGAGGTAACAACTAATGTATTTGCCTGTTTATGACACAATCAGCAAAGACGCCACCATCAGCGTTGGCGAAGGAGCCCTTTATAGCGTCCTTGCCATCGCCATGGTCTTCGCTATCCTCTTAATCATCATTGGCGTCACTTACCTCGTCTTCAAAATCACTGGCTTATTCGACCTCAAGAAAGAGCTTGATGCAGCCAAAAAAGCCAAAGAAGGTGCATCTGCTCCTGCTCCAAGCGGAGAAGTCACCATCAAGGACGATGACATGATGGCCGCAGTTCTTGTCGCCACCATCGATTACCGCCTCACCCATAAGAGCGACGTTCGCGTCGTTTCCGTTAAAGAAATCAATTAAGGAAGGTTTGTTATGAAAATCTACAAAGTCAAAGTCAACGGCAAACTCTACGAGGTCGAACTCGAAGAGGTCAAAGAGAGCGCTGGTTCAATCGCTGCTCCAGCTGCCGCTCCTGCTGCCGCCCCAGCCGCCGCTCCAGCTGCTGCTCCAGTCGCTGGCGGAACCAAAGTCCCAGCTCCTATGGCTGGCAAGATCCTTGATATCAAAGTCGCCGTTGGTGCCAAAGTCGCCAAAGGCGATACCATTGCTATCCTCGAAGCTATGAAGCTTGAAAATGAGATCAAGTCACCAGCTGCTGGCACCGTCAAAGCCATCTGCGTCTCCAAAGGCGCCATGGTCAATAACGGCGACGCCCTCATCGTCTTGGAGTAAGTATGTGGGACCTGATCCTCGAATTCCTCAATTCGACAGGCATCGTTAACTTCTTCAAAGGCGATGGCTGGATGAACCTCATCATGATTGGTGTGGGTGCATTCTTCCTTTTCCTCGCCATCAAGAAGAAATACGAACCTTATCTTCTCATCCCGATTGCCGTCGGCATGATCCTCGTCAACATCTTTCCAGCCATCTATATGACCTATGACGCTGCTGGAAACGTTGTGGAAAGAGGCCTTTTAGGCTATCTCCATTTAGGTGTTGAGTGCGAGCTTTATCCATGCCTTATCTTCATTGGCATCGGTGCGACCACTGATTTCGGTCCGCTTATTGCAAATAAGAAGACCATGATTCTCGGTGCTGCCGCCCAGATCGGTATTTTCGCTGCCTTCCTTGGTGCAATTGCCCTTTCTGGCATCTGGCCAGATGTCTTCAACTTCACTGTTGGTGACGCAGCTGGCATTGGCATCATCGGTGGAGCCGATGGCCCAACCGCCATTCTCGTGAGCAACAAGCTTGCTAGACCGGAATTGACCGCTGGCATCGCCCTTGCGGCTTATAGCTACATGGCCCTTGTTCCAGTCATCTTCCCTCCGATCATCAAACTCTGCACCACCAAGAAAGAGAGAAGCATCAAGATGGAGACGCTTAAAGAAGTGACCAAGAGCGAGAAGATCCTCTTCCCGATCATCGTCACCCTCATCTGCTGCATCCTCGTCCCAAGCTGCACTCCACTTATTGGCTGCTTGATGTTTGGTAACCTCATCAAAGAAAGCGGTGTCGTTCCTAACCTCGTTCACACGGCTTCGAATGCGCTTCTTTATATCTGCACCATCCTCTTAGGATTATCCGTTGGCGCCACCGCCATCGGCACAACCTTCCTCCAGCCGAAGACCATCATGATCTTCGTTCTTGGCATCTTAGCCTTCATCATCGCCGCTATCTGCGGTCTCATGGGTGGAAAGCTTATGTGCCTTGTGACAAAAGGAAAGGTCAACCCAATGATTGGTGCCGCTGGTGTCTCCGCCGTTCCTATGGCCGCTCGTGTCGTCCATAAGATCGGACAAGAGGAAGACCCAGACAACTACCTTCTCATGCACGCTATGGGACCTAATGTCGCCGGCGTCATCGGTAGCGCTATCGCGGCGGGCATCTTGCTCTCCATGATCGGCTAATCGTTTTAGAGGCAATTCAATATGAAAAACAAAACCGTAAGGGCAATGACCCTTGATGCGCTTTTTCTAGCGCTTCTCATCGTCTCATCCTTCATCTCGATTGATGTCGGATATTGCAAATTCACTTTGCAGCTCCTTACGGTTTTTCTTATTGCCAATTTCCTCTCTTTGGCCGATGGGCTTATCGTCATTGGCCTATACATCGTGATGGGCCTTATCGGCATACCTGTGTTCGCCGGATTCGGAGGGGGAATCGCTTATGCGGCATCCCCTACTTTCGGATTCGTCTATGGGTTTATCTTCGTAATCCTCTTAAATCACCTCTTCAGCGACGTTTTACTAAAGAGGATGAGGAATGAGCTATGGAAGAGCTTAATCGGCTCCATAGTGTCCCTTATCGCTTTATACGCGGTCGGTTTCGTCCATGGGTATTTGATACTCACTCTCGTTAAGGGAAAGAGCGATTTCACTTTAGGAGCGGCATTTGGTCTATTCCTCGCTCCATATATTCCTTTCGATATCGGGAAACTCGTTATCGCTTCATTCATCTCCTCTAGGTATGTGAGTGTCCTTCTCCCAAGCAGAAGGGTCCACTTCAACGAGATTGATTCCACGAACACCTATCTCAAAGAGAATTACCGTATCTACAAGAACCTCTCCTTCGTGGACGCTTCATACCAGAGCAAAGGCAAAGGAAGGCTAGGAAGGAAATGGGAGGCTTCTAAGGATGAGGCTTTGATGTTCTCCGTCCTTATAAAAGACAAAAAGCTCTTGCAAAACGCGCCTATTCTTTCTCTCGTGGCAGGAAGTGCGGTATTTAAATATCTGAAACAAATCGGCCTCAAAAACGTTTCAATCAAGTGGCCGAATGACATCTATGTGAACGGCAAGAAGATATGCGGAATCCTCCTTGAGTCCGTGAGCCACGAGAAGATTGACGCGGTCATCATCGGAATCGGTCTTAACGTCAATCAGGAAACCTTCCCAGAAGGATTCTATAGGACCCCTACATCCATCAGATTAGAGACAGGTTCTACGATGGACTTAAGGGACATCAAAAAAGACCTTTATAAGACAATCAAAGAAGAGATTGTTTCCTTTAAGGAAGGAACCTCCGATTGCCTAAAGGTCATTAATGAACACAATTACCTTAAGGATGAGAAATGCTTCTGCACCTATAAAGGCGAGAAGAAAGAAATCAAAGTCCTAAGGATCGATGATGAAGGAGACTTGGTCGGCATCATCGATGGGGATGAGAAAAAGATCATCTCCGATGAGATAACCTTCGAATAAGAAAAGGCACCGGTTGACCGATGCCTTCTTTTTTTATCTCTTTTGGATCTTGCCTTTGGAAGCGCCTTTGGAAGCGTGGGTCAAGATAGTACGACCGGTGTTGGCGGCCATCTTCTTGGTGTATTCCTGGGCTTCGGCTTTGGTGTCAAACGTCTTGATGACTTTATCCGAGCCAGTTAAGAAGACCTGCCACTTATTGTCGCTTGCTCTCTTGGAAAGATGGTAGGAAGCACCTGCAGTCGGTCCTTTCTTCTCCTCTTTCTTCGGGGCTGGTTTCTTAGCAGGAGCTGGTTTGGCAGCTTTTGCTGGTTTCGCAGCTGGTTTGGCAGCTGGTTTCGCTGGTTTTTTAGCCGCAGCTGGCTTTGCTTTTGGTGCTGGTTTAGCCATATGTAGACTCCTTTTGTTATTTACATTCTAGTGCATTATTTTTGGATAAAAAAGAAAAAAGCCTTAACGAGTAAGGCTGTTTCTTTATAAATGGTGGGTAGTAAGGGACTCGAACCCCTGACCTTCTGTACGTCAAACAGATGCTCTCCCAACTGAGCTAACTACCCATTAACTCAATGCCCTCTATAGAGGCGCTTCGTTATTATAGTCAAGTGACTCGTCCACCACAAGAGAGAATTTAAGAAATAGACGAATTAACGCCTATGACGTTTGTTGCTTTCTTTGAGCTTAGGGAGAAGGGCGATGAAACTCTCGAAACCCTCCATCTTCCAAGTCCAGTTATCGCCATTGATGATCGATGGAGTATTGAGCCTTGTCTCTGAACCCAAACCAAGGACATCCTGCATCGAGATGATTGCGTATTTGGCAGGCAAGGCAAGGAGATAATCGATGACCTTCTCTCTTAAGGACTCCCCTTCATATCCTTTGAGGGCAAGGAGCCATTTCTCTTTCTGCTCTTCGCTCATTTTGGAGGCAAAGCCTTCAAACGGGTCATTATCGTGGGTGCCGATATAGGCGACCATGTTCTCTTTCTTGTCATCGAAATTGACGTCTTCGAAGGTGAACTCAAGGACGTTCATGCCTGGGAAGTCATAGGCATCCCTAAGGGTATAGACCTCAGGGCGAAGCTCACCGAGGTCTTCGGCGATGATCTCAGTCCCTTTTAACTTCTTCTTAAGGAGGTCAAAGAACTTATGGCCGGGAGCCTCAATCCATTCGCCCTCTTTGGCGGTTGGGCAAGAGGAAGGAATCTTCCAGAAGGTGTCAAAGGCCCTGAAATGGTCAAGTCTCACGATGTCATATAAGGAAGCGTTTCCCTTGAGACGGTTGAATAAGAACGAGAAATCATTCTTCTCAAAGAGGTCCCAGTTATAGATTGGGTTGCCCCATCTTTGGCCATCCGCGCTGAAATAATCCGGAGGTACGCCGGCGATGAAGGTTGGTTCTTTGGTATGTTCATCAAGAAGGAAGGAGTCCTGATTGGCATAGACGTCGCAGGAATCGAAGCCGACATAGAACGGGACATCACCGATGATGCGGATGCCGTTCTTATTGGCGAACTTCTTGATGGCCATCCACTGCTCATAAAGCTTCATCTGAACCCAGATCTCGTATTCCCTTTCTGGGGTGAGTTCTAAGGTATCGTGATCGATGGCTTCCTGATCTTCTTTTGGCCAGGTATGCCACGCTGCCATAGCGTTTTTGCGCTTAAGCATCATGAAGAGAGACCATGCTTTGACCCATTCGTTTTTCTTAAGGAAAGAAAGGGTATTTTTATGGTCTTTCTCTTTGGAATCCATGAAGGATTTGTATAGGATTTCGTGCTTTTTGTAGGCGATTTCCTCGTAATTGATCTTTGAGGTAGGCTCAAGCTTCTCTTCTGTTAAAGAGGCGATATCGAAATAGAGTTCATCAATCGCGTAGCTCGAGAAAGGCTGATATGGGGAATGGCCATATCCCAAAGGATTGAGAGGGAGGATCTGCCAGAGTTTGAATCCGCCTTGCTTAAGGAGTTTGACGAACTCAAAAGCATTCCGACCGAAATCGCCGATTCCATAGTCGGAAGGGAGTGCGCTCACGGGAAGAAGAATGCCTGAGGAGCGCATATCCGTTTATTTCTCCTCTTGTTTTTCGATTTCGGAAAGGATCTGTCCGCAGTAGACGCCCATGACGGAGGCCATCATAAGACCGCGGGTCCAGCCAGAGGAATCGCCAAGGCAATAGAGGTGCTTAACGTTCGTGGCTAATTTATCGTCCATTTTGATCTTGTTGCTATAGAACTTGATCTCTGGGGCATAGAGCAAAGTCTCGCGTCCAGCGAATCCAGGGACAACATGGTCGACCGCTTTCATGAAGTTGATGATGTCGGTCATGGTTCTGTATGGGAGGGCGGCCGTGATATCACCTGCCACCGCATCTTTCAAAGTTGGGGTGAGGTTGGAACGGGATAATTCTTTCGGCCAGGTGCGTTTGCCATCGAGGATGTCGCCAAAGCGCTGGACGAGGATGTGTCCGGTGGCAAGCATGTTGGTGAGTTCGCCGAATCTCATGGCGTATTGGATTGGCTGATCGAATGGCTCCATGAAGTTATGGGAAGCAAGGATCGAGACGTTGGTGTTCTCGCTCTTCTTCTCTTTGAAAGAATGTCCGTTGACGACGGCGAGGCCATCATCGTAGTTCTCTTGGGCGACGAATCCGCCAGGGTTCTGACAGAAAGTGCGGACCTTGTCTTTGAATGGTCCTGGGTAGCCAACTAATTTGGCTTCGTAGAGGGTCTTGTTAAGGGTTTCCATAACTTCGTTACGGACCTCAACGCGGACACCGACATCGACTGGGCCAGGTTTGTGGGCAATGTCATATTTGGCACAGATCTTCTCAAGCCAATCGGCGCCTCTTCTGCCAGCGGCGATGACGACGTCTTTGCATTCGATGACACGCTCTTCATTTGTGTGGTATTTACGGAGCTTAACGCCTTTGGCCTCCCCTCCTTTGAGGATGAGGTCATAGCATTCGCTGTCGAAGATGATATCGACGCCATGCTCCTGAAGGTATTTTTCGAGGGCGAGATAAAGATCATGGGCCTTTTCAGTTCCAAGGTGACGGATTGGGCAATCGATGAGCTGAAGGCCTGCTTCGATGGCGTGCCTTCTGATGGTCTTAACTTCAGGATTGTCGTTGTCGCTTCCTTCGATGTGCTTATCAGCACCGAACTCAAGATAAATCTTGTCGGTGTATTCGATGAGGCTTTGAACCCTATCGGCACCGATGAGGTCAGGAAGCTCTCCACCTACAGAATAGCTAAGAGAAAGCTTTCCATCTGAGAAAGCGCCTGCTCCGCTGAAACCTGTCGTGATAGCGCATGGATCGCACTTGATGCAGTGTCCTATCTTGTCTTTAGGACAATGCCTATGCTCGACGGCATGGCCTTTTTCGACCATGAGGATCTTCTTTTTGGTTCCTCTTCTTAAAAGTTCAAAAGCAGTAAAGATGCCAGCTGGGCCGGCTCCAATGATAACTAAATCGTACATAAATTTATCCCTCGTGTACTCTACTCTCATTTATGGAAAAGTCGAGCAATATTTTTATAAAAATATCTTAGGCAAAAGAAAACGCCCATAACAGGGCGCTTTTTGTTAGTTACGAGTTCCTTCTGTCTTTCTCTTTTGCTCATACATCTCGCGGTCAGCAAGATTGAGGAAATCGATGACAGACATCCCTTCGACATATTTCGCAATGCCGAATGAGAAGTTCAACTTGAAGGTGAATTCCGTTTTGTCGGCGCGATCGCAGATCTTCTTTATGAAGGCATCGATATCCTTCATGCTCTGACGGCAGAAGATGACTGAGAATTCGTCTCCGCCCATACGGAACGCGTTGGCGTGGATGGCATCGGCTTCCTCGTGGAGGGCTTTGCCAAAGAATGAGAGGGCTTCATCTCCGACGCTATGTCCATAGTTGTCGTTGATACTCTTGAAGTCATCGATGTCGCAATACATAAGATAGACGGCTTTGTATTTGCTGGCGTTGTTAACCTTTTCTTTGATCTCATCATCGAAGGCGGAACGGTTTTTGATACCGGTAAGACCGTCTTGGGTGATTTTGTGACGGAGAAGGAAGAGAACGGCGATGAGAACCATAAGGGCATATGGGAACCATCTGTATTCCATACCTTGGAGAGTTATGAATCCGATGGCCATGAAGATGAATGGGATGAGGGAACAAGCGCCAAAGGCCATGCAAAGAAGCTTCTTGCTGCCCACCACTTTTCTGGAAGCGAGGAATCCGAAGACACCATTACCGACAAGATAAAGGGCCAATACAACCGTGGAGGCCATGCCGGAGATGCCATATTCAACAGAGAAAACGTTGAGGGCAAATCCGCCTTGGACCAAGTCATAAATATAGAATGGGATGAAGGCAAAGGCTGGGATGGCGAGGAGGATACGTTTCCAACGCTCCTTGAAGGCATTGGTCTTGGCAAACCAATCGAGAGCAATGACGATTGACCAGCCAGTGAAACCGCCGGCGATGTAATAGAGGCCCAAGAGAATGCTTGCGACCGCCTTTTGATCGAAGCTAACAAGAGCGGTTCCAACCATCTCGATGATGATTGAAAGGCAGACAAAGAAAGGAATCGCAATAGCCCTGACGTTCTTCCTAAACGAGTAAACGTTTATGAACATGAGCGTGCTCGCGATGATCACGACTAGTGAGAACGCGGTTACGGAGTAATAAGCTTGGTAATTCATAGGTTCAAGGGTTTGAAACTCATAAAGTTTAATAATTTGTTCTTTTTTTTACAATATCGTTTTACAAAAACTCTTTGAGATTGTTCGCAAAATATCCAAAAATCCCTGCAAAAACCACATAAACATAATTTCAGTTAAACTGTTAATTTACCTGAATTTTTTCAACATTTTCCCTTAGACTTCGGGCCCCTATTGACTTTTTCTTTCCAAAAGACTGAAATTATTTTGCACCCGCTAATCAAATAGAAAGGAAAACCTTGTATGCTTTTTGGCGACAACAGTGATGCGGCAAAGGAAGCCGTATCAAGAATCATTCCGCGTGATTTGGCGAATTTCAATTGGACGTTCATCGCCCTCCTTGCCGTGGTCTTTTACATATACTGGACCGAAGCAAGGAACAAGAATTGGAAAGCCATCATCGCCGGATTCTCCCTCTATGGAGTCCACTGGCTCTATGAGATCGCAAACGCGGTCATCGCAAAGATCTTCGGATACCCTCTTTGGGCCGTCTCGAACGAAAGCACATCGTTCGTTCTTCTCATCGGCGTCAGCTGGGAACTCTCAATGATGTTCTCAATCGCCGGCATCAT
>JAEEWP010000007.1 GCA_016287465.1 Caryophanales bacterium
TACGAAAATCTTCCTAGCGACATCGCCCCAATCGCCCCTGCGTTCATCAGAGGCCGTTCTTTCAGCGACGCCATTCTCATTGTTGATGAGGCCCAGAACCTCACCCTCGATGAGCTTCACACTTTAGCGACACGTCTAGGAAACAATTCCAAGATGATTGTCATCGGCTCCCCTAACCAAATCGACGTCGAGGATCAGACCTATGAGAAGAACGCTTTTGAGACTTCTTATAAGATCCTTGAGCCAACCGGCTTAGTTGGTTATGTCGAGCTCAAAGCCCCAATGCGTTCAGGCTTTGTCACCGACTTCGATCAAAGGTTCCTTCAGTACAAACTCAAAGAAGGCAAAAAACGTTAATCAAACCATTCTCTTTAAGAGAAAGGGCAAGTAGAATTGTCTTAATGCTGAAACGTTTAACCATCACAAACCTCGCAATCATTGAGAATATAGACGTCTCCTTTGGAGAAGGTTTTACTGTTCTCACTGGTGAGACCGGTGCTGGCAAGTCCCTCGTCATTGATTCCCTTTCTCTCCTTCTAGGTGCGAGAGCGTCCAACGAACTCATTCGAGCAGGAGAGGATTCCGCATCAATCCGTGGGGTTTTTGCTGTGAAAAATCGGATTTTGAATGCGATTCTCATGTCTTTAGAGATTCCTGAGAACGATGGTGAGATCGTCGTCAGCCGCATCCTCAGCAAGTCCGGAACCAAGATCAAGGTGAATGGCGTTTCCATTGCCCTTCAGGACCTTCTTAAGATTTCCAAATACCTTGCCGACATCCATAGCCAGTTCGACTTTGAGAAGATTCTCAACCCAGAGAACTACCTTGGCATCATCGATGGCTTCTCTAGCGAACTCATCTCCTCATACAAGAAGGACTACTCCTCCTTGCTAGCGGAATACAAAGAGAAGAGGAAAGAATACGAAGCCCTTCTTGCAAAGAAGCAGAAGATTGACGAAGACCGCGACTTCTACGAATACCAATACAAAGAACTCAAAGGCATGGCCCTCAAAGAGGGAGAACAAGAGGAAATCGAATCCGAGATTTCCCTTCTTTCCAATTACGACAAGGTCTATTCCCTTTCCCAGGAAGCCGAAGAGATCATTCACAGCGATTTCCTCGACAAGATGTATGAGCTCAATCAGATCTTAGCAAAGCTAACCAAATACCAGCCTCAATACCAAGAGACCCAAACCTCTCTTGATGAGAAGTATTACGAGATCCTCGATATGGTCGACACCCTCAAGAAAGATCTTAGGGACATCGACTATGACCCAGATAGACTTGATGAACTTCAGCAAAGAGACGCTGACCTCACTGCTCTCGAAAGAAAATACAAGAAGAGCATCCCAGAACTCATTGCGTATAGGGACGAGCTCGCAAGCACCTTAGGCAATAAAGAAGATTTCGAATTCAATCTCGAAGAGAAAAAGAAAGAGATGAATGAGGCTTTCAAGAAATGCAAAGCCAAAGGCGAAGAGCTTACCCTTGTCAGAAAGAAAACCGCCTCGTCGATTGAGAAAGAACTTGAGAGGAACATGGATGACCTCCGTCTCCACGCCACTTTCAAAGTGGACTTCCTCAAGAACGATGCCAAAGACGACTCAATCCTCAAAGAGGATGGCCTTGATACCCTCGACTTCCTCATTGAGACAAACGTCGGCGAAGGCATGAAGAGCTTAGGCAAAGTCATTTCTGGCGGCGAAGCGGCTAGAATCATGCTCGCCTTCAAAGCCACTCTCATCAAAGCCAATAGAATCCCAACCGTCATCTTTGATGAAATCGATACCGGTGTCAGTGGCGAATCCGCTCAAGCGGTCGCAAAGAAGATCAGAGAGATCTCCCTTTCGAGCCAAGTCATATCAATCACCCATATGCCACAGGTTGCTTCCTTAAGCGACCACCACATCCTCATTTCGAAAGAGGTTAAGGGCGATAGAACTTATGCCCACATCAAAGAACTCTCCTTAGAGGAGAAGATTAACCAAGTCGCCTATCTCATCTCTGGCGGAAAAGTCACCGAGAAGCAACTCGAATACGCCAAAGAGATGGTCCTTTCTTCCAGATAATTTTCAAAGCGCTTTCATAATTTCAACAAAAACGAACTTAAAAGGTTGTAATCCCTTTTCACTTATGTGAATAATATAGAGAAATCCTCGCTATAAGAACTATTTTTCAGTCTTTTGCAACGAGGAACAATAGTGCCCTAGCAACAGGCACATAAAGAAAGGAGCTTTTTCTAAGAATGAAAAAGAAATTCGTACTTCCATTAGCTGCGCTTTCCTTAATGGTTGGCTTAGCCGGATGTGACAAAGGTGGCCCAGTCACTCCAGATGCTAGTGGATCGGTAGGTGCAAGCACCTCCAAATCAACCGCTGCTTCATCCAAGATGGAACAGATCAAAGTCACCAACGCAGAAGGCAAAACCTCTGCCAGCGTCGTCGTTGGCAACACCATTCAGCTCACCGCTGACAAAGACGGCGTCACTTGGACCAGCTCCAATGAGAGCATCGCTACCGTCGCAAACGGTTTAGTTACAACCAAAGCCCTTGGCTCTGTTAAGATCACTGCCAAGAAAGAAGGCTTCAAAGACGGTTCCTTCAACATCACTGTCACGAGACCAGAACCAACCGCTAAGATTGACTGGAAAGACGCCGATCACTATTCCGTCGACGGCTCCTACACCAGAAACAACCGTGGTCCTGGCGATACCCCTGTCTACAGCAAATCACAGGCTGATGGTGGCGAGTGCATTGGCTACCAGGGAATCGGCGATAAGGAAACCTTAACCTTCACCTCTACCGCCGCTGTTGCCGCTGAGCTTACCTCCTCGATGGGCAGCAACAACTCCGTCAACTTAGCCGACGTTTGGAAAATCAAACTCAACGGAACCGAGCTTAATTTGGCTGGCAAGACCTATACCTCTGACGATTCCTCCGGCAACTACACCTTCCAGGAAGTTTCCTTCGGCGACGCCAACTTGATCCAGGGCGACAACGTCTTAGAGATCGAATACCTTGCCGAAGAGAGCCCATATCTCGACAACTTCTACGTCTATGCCAAAGCCGCTACGACCATCACTTCCAAACCAGCTCCAGAGAAGCAGAAGATCGCCCTCCCAGAAGGCGCTGACCAATTAACAGTGGCCATTGGTGCAACCGCAAACATCAACTGCACCGAAACCGGTGTCAAATATGCTTCTTCCAACACCGACATTGCCACCGTTGATGAAAACACCGGCGCTGTCACTGGCGTTGCCAAAGGCACTGCTACCATCACCATCTCCAAAGATGGCATGATCCCAGCTAGAGTCACCGTCACCGTCACCAACCCATCTGAGGTTATTATCGAGGCCGAAAGTGAATCAACTCTCGTTGAATACACCGATGGCGCGACTGTCCCATCCTACAAGACTTCCAGCAGCGGCGGCGCTTATATCCGTGTCCTCCCAACTGGAACAACCTTGACCTACACCTTCACAGCTGCCAACGCTGGCAACTACAACTTGACCATGACTGGCAGAAACTTCAACCGTGATCACGAAATCACCGATCTCAGCCAGGATGCTGAAATCAAGATCAATAATGTCGCTGTTGACCTTGCTGGCAAAGCTTGGGCTTATGCCACTTCCAACCAGAGCCTTGATCTTGGCACCGTCGCTCTTGCTGCTAGCAACACCTTGACCTTCAAAGTCATTGGCGCTGATGTTGCTGATACCAACTTCATGCTCGACAGCTTCATCTTCACCCCAGCCGCCTAATCAATAACTAACGATTAGAAATAGCCCGGCGATTAAGTTCGCTGGGCTTTTTTGTTGCAAAGAAAAAAGCCTGACACCACCGCATCAGGCTTTTACCAACAAAGGCGAGTTGAGCTATTTGACTAAATCTAAGATGGCTTTGACATCTTCATCGGTTCCGTCGTTCTCGAAATGATAAAGATCCTTTGAACCATATTTCTCCGCGATGGCTTTTCCAGCACCGCAGAAAGCGTCCCCATAGGATGGGTCGCCACTGGCGATGACACCCTTGAGATGGGATGCGTTGTTGGCAAGGAAGGCATCGACCTCGGCTGGGATATCCCCATAGCCGTCGGTGTAGGTGATAAGGATGAAATCCTCATCCGCCACTTCATCTCCGCCTTCGATTTTGGTCGCGCTGATTCCGAGTTTTCCGATCATGGATTCAACGTTTCCGGTTCTTGAAGCGTAATAGACATTCATTGTTTTAATTCCTCTAGTTAGTTATGGCTAACTGCATATAAGATATACGCTTTGTCTCTCTTTTTCAAACAAGACGATAAAAACTTTTTGCGCGTGTTAATAATCGTGTGTGGCAGTGTTGTGACGCTTTTTTGCTACAATTTCTCCAAAAAGGAGATAGCTATGAAGAAACTCTTTTCACGAACCCTTCTTTTGCTGACCTTGTCAGTCTCTTTGTTTGGTTGTAGCAACAACAATCCAGAAACGGATGAGATCATCACGAATAACGAAGAATCCACGATCATCAAAGATGCGAAAAGCACAGATGGCTATTTGGAGAAAAAGGATTACAAGTCGATAGCCTACGCCTATATCTACAAGATCAAAGAAGGCGCAAAGACTTACAAATCCCACACGACCGGAAGCGTCAAAGCCAAAGTCCTCTTCTTTGACTACGACATCTCTTTCAATAGCCTTACCTACAAGAATGGAAGCACCTTCTACTCGAAGGATCATTCAGTGTCTTCCCTCATGACCGTCGACGGCGAGTACTACATGGTCGATAGAGAGAAGGTCCTTGTTGGATCAGGCTCCGACAAGTATGACGTCTACACCACCGAGGAGTATCACAAAATATCCTACACGGTTGATCAATATATGGTCATGGGTTACGTTTTCACCGACAAATCCATCATCAATTCCGAACTCCTTGAAGACAAAGGCGATACCGTTAAGATCAAATACACCCTCGACAATGAGCTTGGAACCCACCTCGTCAAAAAGGATTTCAAGAATAGCGGAGGCCTCTCCGAATATCCGACCTTCAAGAAGGTCAACATCACTTTGGCGATGAAGAGGGATTTCACCCCTATCTCCTATTCAATCGATTCTGAGTACACCGCTTCTAAAGCGTTCCTCGGTTCCACTGACGCCAATCAGACTAGCGAATGCCTCTTCTCAGAGGTTGGCGGGGAAGTCGCGATTCCTAACGAGACTTTCTTGTCCGAGAAATTAGGAGCGGCTCCTAGCAAGATCGATACCAACGACGAAGAGAAATCCATCAAGACCGAACTCGTTGAGGCTTTCGAGAAACTCGACTACCAAAAAGGCGTCCAGGTTGATGGAACCCTTTCCCTCAATCTCATAAACGATCTTCCAATCCAACTCGCGATTGAGGCAAATGCCTTCTTCGACCTAAGCAAGATTGGTGAAGAGAACATCTATAACATCATCGGCCTCCACGCGATGTTAGAAGCAGACGATAATTTCGGCTCACTCCTTTCCATCATCAAGATGATCGCGGCCGATAAGCTTGGCGAATACGCTTCCTTGCTCGACGGCTTCAAGAAACTTGAGGTCGTCTACGATGGCGAAGGCGAGCTCTATCTCATCCCAACCGATACGGAAGGTGCCACAAAGATAGTCGGAAAGATCAAACTGACCGATATCATTAACCTCGTTCTTAAGAACGTTAACCTCGGTTCCATCGTGAACGAAGCTCAAAATGACACCTTCGTCTACGAAAAGAAAGCGGGAGAAAAAGAAGGCGATTACGTTATCGAGATCAATTTGAGTGAAGACGCGTTCAATACCGTCTCCGAGAAAGTCGGGTCCTTATTGGACAATCCTGATTACAGCCTTATCAAAACCCTCCTTGGTTATAAGGCCTTCGATTCCATTAAGATCAATGTCTCTGTCGTGAATGGCGCCGTCTCCTCTGTTGACGCTTCGCTTAACTACCTCAAAGAAGGTTCATCCGAAGAGCCTGATAAGGTTGTATCTCTCATTACCCTCCATCTCAACTTCTCGAATGTTGCCTATAGCTTCGACGACAGACTCGAATATGCGGGAGGACTCTATGAGTCATACACCGAGATCTTGGATTTGAAGAACCGTTTGAATGCCCTTCTTGACCACGTCTATGTCAGCAATGGATATATTGCCGACCTTGAAGCTGCTGTTGCGGAATACTCCGGATTAACCGACACGCAGAAAGCCTTCTTCGGACGCGAAGTCGAAACCGAAGCCGAGAGGATCAAGAACGACGTTCAGAATGTCCTCGCTTTCCTTAGCGTTTTACGCAAATACGATTTGTCTCATTTGGATAACGAGGCCATCCTTGGGCTTGCCACCGCTTACTATGGCGCCTCGCTCAATTCGAGCTTGCTCCGTGCCGAGATTAGCGCTGAAGACTATGCGATCCTAAGCGATCTTGAATCTCATGTCGATTATTCAACCTTCGATGGTGCTTTATCCAAGATGGTTGGAGACGATGAAACAGCATGGGGCTTAACCGCAGCCGAGATTACCGACATCAAACTTCTCATCGATATCTCAAAGGTTGTTTCTTCCGTCAACACGAATCTCTTACTCAAGATGATGATGGCAGGCATTGCGATGACGGTCGATCAGCTTGAGGCAAAGATTAGTAATCTTTACGCGAACTTAGAGTAGCCCATTCTCCAAAACCCCGCTTCACTCCTAGGCGGGGTTTTTCTTTGCGAAAAATAAAAAGGCTAACGCAAACGCATTAACCTGTTTTCACTTGATGGTGCAGGATGGGGGACTCGAACCCCCACGGGTTTCCCCATAAGATCCTAAGTCTTACGCGGCTACCATTACGCCAATCCTGCAACGCGGTAATAATCCTACCATTGACCCCCCAAAACCTCAATAGAACAGGAACCCTATAGGAATCGCTCTATCGGTTCTAGTTGTCTCTTAAGAGGGACATCGTCTTTTTTGATCGGTGATGGTTTTGCGCAAAGAACGTAGATGAAAGGGAAGATGAACATTGGTGCGTATCTGAAATGCATGGTCGAGGTGAATGGGAAACCGATGCAGAAAGCCAGGTAATTGATATAGGCAGTTAAGAAGAAGATGGCCAACAATGCCGCCATGGCATAGTTGGCTTTCTTGAAGCGGTTAAGGATGAGGGCGATGAGCTTTGACCCCAGCAAAATCAGGAAAGCGAGGATGGCCATTAGCCAGAAAGTCTGGATGAAGTAAGCACCCTTGCCGACAATCGACAAAGGTCCTTCGCTCCATTCGTCTAAACCGCGATCGCCAAATAAGGCGGATTTGAATAGGCCCGTCCAAATATTGAAGTCGAGGTTGTCATAGCTTGCCGGGATGGTCGCTCCCCAATCCCTCTTGTATGGGGAGGTGAAGAAATCGGAAGTGAAGAAGCCAATATAACGGCCAAAGATGCCGAAGAAAGAACTGTCGATGTAGTTGCTGCTATATTCATCCCCTGGATAAAGCACATATCCGAAAGGCTCATCATAGACGGTTTTCTCAAAAATCGGATACCAAAGGCCAAGAGGGAAGACGATAAGAGCGAATACGCACATCTGGAAGATGAATTTCTTCACGCCTTCTTTGTGTTTGATCTTCACGATGAGGTCATAAAGGAAAACGAAGGCGATTGGCACGGCGAACAAGACGGCATTAATCTTGCTCATCATCCCTAAGCCCATCGCCACCGCCGCAACAATGAGGTCGAGGAGTTTCTCGCTTCTGTAATAGCGGAGAGCGAAATATAGAGACATCAAAGCGAACATCAAAGACATCGCGTCGTTGTTGTAGATGAACGGGATATAGGCGTAGAAAGGCAAGAAACAGAAAAGGAACGTGGCCAAGGTAAGCCTCCATCCTTTTAGGCCTAGCCTTTGGAAGATCTTGTAGGTAAAGAAATAAAGCCAGAAGCCAATCATGGCCTGGAAGATCTTTATCGTCTCGAAAGCGAGGTCCATGCGATAGGTGAAATTCGACCATCCTATATTGGCGAAATAAGGTATCGATTCGCTTGAGGCATCTCCAAAGAAGAAATAATGGAATTTGGCCCAAAGGGTGACGCTATAATGCCAAAGCTTCTGCTGATAATACTGATTGGCGATATCATAGGTCCCATCGAATTTCACCGGAGGTTCGGCGAACGGACCTTCGTCCCACATATGGACCACGATTTCCCAGTGCGATCCTTGATGGGTTCCGACCCACCAATCGTTTTTGTTGACCGAGGAATTGACAGGCACCGAGAAGCCGTAATAGATCATCGCGTTCAAAGCGACAAAGATGATGGCTTTTGAGACAGAGGAGAAAGTGATCGTCCTTCTGGCCGTTTTGTATACAAGATATACGACTGCAAGTATAGCGGAGCCGCCCATTATCCAGCCGGCGATGAGGTGACCGTTTTCATCTTTATACGCGAAAAGGGAGTCTCCCCAGGAAGGGGTGCCACAAAGAGAGAAGAAATAAATATAGAGATACGCGACGAAAAGAGCGAAATAGACGAGATACCTCCATTTGGACTTTTTGAAAGAGGAATAGAAGGCCTTTGCTCTATCCCAAAAAAGGGGCATTTTCAGAGATTTGCTCTTTTTCATACCGAAAGTATAAGTCAAACGCGCATCAAATATCCTCTATAATTGTCCTAATGAAAGAAGAAGCCCTCACTTTATATGACTATCTCTCCACCGCCAAAGTCGCAGCGAAGCGGAGAGTCATCAAAGCCATCAGACACGGCCTTGCCAAGGTGGATGACAAAGTCATCGATGACCCTAATTTCATCGTGCACCCATCAAGCAAGATCGAGTTCGAAGACAAAGAGGTTCCTTATGTCTACCACTTCGTCATCATGCTCAATAAACCTAAAGGATATATGTCTTCTAGCGTGGACGAGAAATACCCAAGCATCTTTAGGCTCATCCCAGAGGAACTTAGGGAAAGAGCAATCCTCTCTGGAAGATTAGACCAGGATACTGAAGGTCTTATCCTCTTTAGCGATATAGGAAGACTGACCAATAGACTTGTCTTACCTCAGTACGGAGTTAAGAAAGAGTATGAACTCACTCTCGATAAGCCAATAAGCGATGAAGACTTCAAAGACATCACCGAAGTCGGAACCGATTTCGATGGGGAGATGATCAAACCGGAGTCTTTGGAAGCGAAAGAAAACAAAAAAGACCTGACTATCGTCCTCTCACAAGGCAAATACCACGAGATAAAACGCATCTTCTATAGAAGAGGATATAAAGTCGTATCTCTAAGAAGAACGAAGTTCGCTTTCCTTGAACTCGGTGACATTGAGGTCGGAAAGTATCGATTCCTAGACGTTTTAGAGGAAGAGAAACTCTATAATCTCGTCGGCATGGAAAAAGAACAAAAAGTGTTTACAGTCAGCAGAAAGAACACAAACTTGGTTTAATTCTTGCCTACAATTTTGAGAGGTTGTATATTATTAGAGCGCTTTCGGAAGACTATGTCGGAAAACGCACGATTGTGGGCCTTTAGCTCAGCTGGTTAGAGCGCACGCTTGATAAGCGTGAGGTCGATGGTTCAAGCCCATTAAGGCCCACCATTCTGCTAATTGAGCTCCGAGCGTTCGGAGCTTATTTATTTAGGAGGGTGTTTAGCTCAGCGGGAGAGCGCTTCCTTCACACGGAAGAGGTCGTAGGTTCGACACCTATAACACCCACCATAAAAAATTTCGGAGCCATTTGAAGAGAATGATCAGATGGTTCTTTTTTGTTGCTTCTCGTTTAAAAACCTGAGAAATTTTTGAGGAAATATCTATTCTTTTTCATAGGTAACTTTTGTTTACATATTATTGTTTACGTCCCATTTATTATCCTTATTAAAAAATAAATACTAAGTATATTCGACAAATTTTCATTTACAAATAAGCAATCAAGCATATAATACGTGTTGGCAACTAAAGGTTGCATTTAAAGGATTGAGTATGATTGGCTTCAAGGCTTCTACACGCTAGAACACCTTGGGCCTACCTACCCCTTTTTTCTTTTTTGAGAAGGAAACCTCAGTATGAAGTACATCTTTGTAACCGGTGGTGTTGTCTCTGGTTTAGGAAAAGGCATCACCGCTGCATCGCTTGGTCGTTTGCTAAAACAGCGCGGCCTCAAGGTCATCTCCCAGAAGCTTGACCCTTATATCAATGTCGACCCAGGCACCATGTCCCCATTCCAGCATGGTGAGGTCTTCGTCACCGATGACGGTGCGGAAACCGACCTTGACCTTGGCCACTACGAGAGATTCATCGACGAAAGCCTTAACAAGTACTCGAATCTCACGACCGGTAAGGTCTATTGGAACGTCCTTCGCAAAGAAAGAGAAGGCAAATACCTTGGTGAGACTGTTCAAATCATTCCTCATATCACCAACGAGATTAAGAGATTCATCTATTCCGTCGGTTCGAAAGCCGATGCCGATGTCGTCATCACTGAGATCGGCGGCACCGTCGGTGATATCGAATCACAGCCATTCATTGAAGCCATCCGTCAGGTCGCTTTAGAAAACAAGAAAGAAGACGTTTGCTTCATCCACGTTTCCCTCGTCCCATATATCTCCGGTTCCGACGAATATAAAACCAAGCCAACCCAACACTCCGTCAGAGAGCTCCAAGGCAACGGAATCACCCCTAACATCGTCGTTGCAAGATGCGATGACCATCTCCCAGATCATCTCAAGGAGAAGCTTTGCTTGTTCTGCAACCTCAAACCAGACTGCGTCTTCGAGAGCACAACCGTCAAATCCCTCTACGAAGCTCCAATCATGCTCGAGAACCAGGGATTCTCTGAGATCGTTTGCCGTGAGCTTAACCTCGAGACCAAGCCAATCGACCTCGATCATTGGCATGACCTCCTCGACCGTATCCACAACAGAAGCAAGACCGTCAAAATCGCCCTTGTTGGCAAATACGTCGGACTCCATGACGCCTATCTTTCCGTCAAAGAGGCCCTTCACCATGGCGGTTATGAAAGCGACGCCCACGTGAGCATCGCCTGGACCGATTCCGAGACCATCACCGAAGAGAACGTCAATGAGGTCTTCAAAGACGTTCAGGGTATCATCGTCCCTGGTGGATTCGGAAACCGTGGCATTGAGGGTATGATCCTCTCCGCCAAATACGCCAGAGAAAACAACATCCCATACTTCGGCATCTGCTTAGGCATGCAGATCGCTGCCATCGAATTCGCGAGAAACGGCCTTGGCTATAAAGATGCCCACTCCACCGAATTCGATTCAAATACTGAGCACAAAATCATCGATTTCATGCCAGACCAGTCCGAAACGATTGAAAAAGGTGGTACTATGCGTTTAGGCGCTTACCCATGCGTCCTCAAAGAGGGCAGCAAGCTTGAGAAATGCTATGGCGCCAAAAACATCGCCGAAAGACACCGTCACCGCTACGAGTTCAACAACGAGTACCGTGACGAGTTCGTCAAAAACGGCATGGAGATCGTCGGCACTTCCCCAGACAACCGTCTCGTGGAGGCCATCGAATACACCAAAAACGATTTCTATGTGGGAGTTCAGTTCCATCCGGAATTCAAGTCCCGCCCAGATAAAGCGCATCCGATCTTTAAGGAATTCATCACGGCTGCGACCAAAGTTAAAAGGAGCTAAAGAATATGGAGAAATTCTACGAATCATTCGGCGCCCACGTCTTCAATGACAAGGAGATGAAGAAGCGTCTCACTGATGAAACCTATCAGTTACTCAGGAAAACCATCAAGAACGGCAAAGAGCTTGACCCAAGCATTGCCAAAGACGTCGCCAACGCGATGAAAGAATGGGCCATGGAGATGGGCGCAACCCACTACTCCCACTGGTTCCAGCCTCTTACCGGCGAGACCGCCGAGAAGCATGACGGTTTCATCGAGTCCCAGAAAGGCGGACGCGTCGTTGCCGAATTCTCCGGCAAAAACCTCATCAAAGGCGAACCAGATGCCTCTTCCTTCCCAAGTGGAGGACTTAGAGACACCTTCGAGGCCCGTGGCTATACCGCCTGGGATCCAACCTCCTATGTCTTCGTCAAAGGCAAAACCTTATACATCCCAACCATCTTCTGCTCATACAATGGCGAGGCCCTTGATCACAAGACCCCTCTCTTAAGATCGATGGACGCCCTCAACAAGCAGGCGATGCGTATCCTCAAATACTTCGACAACAAAGGCATCGATCACGTCAAGACCACTGCTGGTCCAGAGCAGGAATACTTCCTCATCGACAAGGATCTCTATGAAAAGAGAAAAGACCTTATGTTCACCGGCAGAACCCTCTTCGGTGCTATGGCGCCAAAAGGACAGGAATTCGATGACCATTATTTCGGTGTCATCAAGACCAAAGTCGCCAAGTTCATGGAAGACCTCAACAGCGAGCTCTGGCAGCTTGGCGTTCTTGCCAAGACCGAGCACAACGAAGTCGCTCCAGCCCAGCATGAGCTTGCCACCATCTTCCTTACCTGCAACGTTTCCACCGACCACAACCACATCGTCATGGAGACGATGAAGAAGGTCGCTCAGAAACATGGCCTTGTCTGCCTCCTTCATGAGAAACCATTCGCTGGCGTGAACGGTAGCGGCAAGCATAACAACTGGTCCATTAAGACCGACACCGACATCAACCTCCTCGAGCCAGGTGATACCCCATCCGAGAACGCTCGTTTCCTCCTCTTCCTCAGCGCCGTCATCAAAGCGGTCGATGAGTATCAGGACTTACTCAGAATCTCCGTCGCCACTGCTGGCAACGATAACCGTTTGGGAGCCAGTGAAGCCCCGCCAGCCATCGTCTCGATCTTCCTTGGGGATGAGCTCACCGCCATTCTCGAAGCCATTGAGAAAGATGTCCCATACCAGGGCAAATCCAAGACCCCAATGAAGGTCGGAGTCACCTCAATCCCAACCTTCCCGAAAGACAACACCGACAGAAACAGGACCTCACCATTCGCCTTCACCGGCAACAAGTTCGAATTCAGAATGCCAGGTTCCTCCCAGTCGATCGCCACTCCAAACACCGTTTTGAATACCGCGGTCGCCGAAGAGCTTAAGAAGTTCGCCGATGTCCTTGATGCCTCTAAAGACGTTCCAGCCACTATCCATAAGCTCGTCAAAGAGACCATCAAAGAGCACAAGAGAATCATCTTTAACGGCAATGGCTATGACCCAAGCTGGATCAAAGAAGCCGAGAAGAGAGGACTCAGCAACTATCCAAACACCCCTCTTGCCCTTAAGCACTACACCGACAAGAAGAACGTTGACCTCTATGTCAGCAACGGTGTTCTCAGCAAAGCTGAAATCGAATCCAGATACGAAGTCTATCTTGGTACCTACACCAAGACCGTGGCTCTCGAAGCGAGAACCATGCTCAACATGGCCAAGAAAGACATCATGCCAGCAGTTATTGAGTATAGCGGCATGATCTCCAAAGACCTCAAACTCAAGAAAGACATCGCCCTTGGCTTTGCGACCGATTACGAAGTCGCTCTCCTCAAGGATGTCTCAAGCCTCTCTAGCGGCCTCTACCTCGCTACCCTCGACTTAGAGAAAGCCCTTGCTAAGGCCGAGATGAAAGACGCCTATGAGCTTGCTCTCTACCATCATGACGTCGTCTTAGCCGCGATGGCCAAATTAAGAGATGTCGCTGACAAACTCGAAGTCATCGTCGGAACCGAGTACTGGCCAATGCCAGACTACGCCAAACTTCTCTTCAGTGTGAAATAAGTATGAATAACATCAATGTCGTATTAGGTGCCTTCTATGGCGATGAAGGCAAAGGAAAGATCATCGATTATCTTTCAACTGACGCCGATTACGCCGTCCGCTTTGCGGGCGGTGACAATGCCGGCCACTCAATCGAAGTAGATGGTGTCAGATACGCCTTCCATCTTCTTCCAAGCGGCATCCTTAACGAAGGCTGCAAAGCGGTCATCGGCAACGGTGTCGTCATCAACCCAAGGATCCTTTTCCAGGAGATCGCTTCCGTTTTGGAGCACGGCCACAAAGTGGACAACCTCTACATCTCCGACAAAGCCCACGTCCTTTTCCCATACCACGTGGAACTCGATGCGGCTTTAGAGAGCCAAAGAGGCGGACACAAGATCGGTACCACCAAACGTGGTATCGGACCTGCATATTGCGACAAGTACGAAAGAAGCGGCATCAGAGTCAGTGAGTTCATCAGCGACTCCTTCCTTGAGAGACTCAAAGAGAATGTCGAGAAGAGCAACATCTCTCTCAAAGACAAAGGATTCGAGCCTCTTAACTATGAGGAAATCGCCAAAGAGTATGGTGAGTACGCCAAGAGAATCAAACCATTCGTCTGTGACACCACCACTCTTCTCCATAACGCCTTAAAAGAGAACAAGAAGATTCTCTGCGAAGGCGCTCAGGCTGCGCTTCTTGATATCGACTTCGGATCATATCCATATGTCACGAGCTCCACTACCACCATCGGCGGAGTCTTCACGGGAACCGGCATGGCCCCTAAGTACTTAGGCGAGGTCATCGGCGTTCTCAAAGCCTATTCCTCCAAAGTCGGAGAAGGCCCATTCCCAACCGAGCTTTTCGATGAGATCGGAAGCACCATCAGGGAACTTGGCCACGAATACGGCGTCACCACCAAAAGACCAAGACGAATCGGTTGGCTTGATTTAGTCGCCATCAACTACTCGGCGATGATCAATGGCTACACCGGTTTCGCTTTGAACCATCTCGATACCTTAGGCAAGCTTGACGAGATCAAAGTCTGCGTCGGCTACGAGTACAAAGGCGAAGTCTCAACTGACTTCCACACCGAGATGGATTACCTCAACGAAGTCAAACCTATCTACAAGACCTTCAAGGGCAACTTCGGGGATATCTCCCACTGCAGAAAGTTCGAAGACCTTCCTCTTGATGCCCAGAAATACGTCGAAGAGATTGAGAGCTTCACTGGCGTCAAAGTCAAATTCATCGGCGTCGGCGCTTCAAGAGAAGAAATCATCGTTAGATAAGTTGCCGCCAAAAATATATCGGTTTTGCTGAGGATTTAGCGAAATCCAAATAAAAAAGGAAGCCATTTATGTGTGGAATCGTTGGCTATATTGGAGAACATCAGGCAAGTGATATCTTGCTCGACGGTCTTAAGAAACTAGAATACCGCGGATATGATTCCGCCGGTGTCGCAGTCAGGAACGACGAGAACAAAATCTCCGTCGTCAAGACAAAAGGAAGAATCAAATTCCTCAAAGCCAAGATCGAAGAAGGTCATGGCCTTTTCGGCACGTCTGGCATTGGCCATACCCGTTGGGCAACCCACGGTGAGCCATCCGAGGACAACGCCCACCCACACGCCTCCGACGACTTCAATGTCGTTGCCGTCCATAATGGCATCATCGAGAACTACGACGAGCTTAAAGCCAAGCTCATCAGGAAGGGCTACTCCTTCTATTCGGACACCGACACTGAGATCGCCGTCAAGCTCATCGACTACTACTACAAGAAATACCTCCATACCCCATGCGACGCTATCTCCAAAGCCATGGTCCGTATCAGAGGCTCATACGCTTTAGCGGTCATGTTCAAGGACTACCCAGAAGAGATTTGGGTAGCGAGAAAAGATAGCCCAATCGTCCTTGGCGAGAAAGATGGCGAAGTCTATATGGCTAGCGACGTCACTGCTATCCTTAGCCACACCAAAGACGTCTATTATCTCGACAACATGGAACTCGCCAGAATGAAGAGAGGAAGCATTGCTTTCTTCAACATCGATGGCGATGAGATCTTCAAAGAAACGCAAAAGATCGCCTGGGAAGCTGAGGCCGCTGAGAAAGGCGGATATCCTCACTTCATGCTTAAGGAGATCCATGAGGAACCGCGTGCGGTCAAAGACACCCTTTCCTCCTTGCTCAAAGAGAACGAAATCTCTCTTGAGAGATTAGGTATCTCTGACGAAGACCTCAAATCAATCAGTTCCATCACCGTTATCGGATGCGGTTCCGCCTATCATGTTGGCGTATCCGCCCAATACGTTTTCGAAGATATGGCGAGAATCCCAACCAGGGTTGAGCTCGCTAGCGAATACCGTTACAGGAACGCCCCGCTTGATAAGAATGGCCTTGTCGTGGTCATTAGCCAGTCTGGTGAGACTGCTGACTCTTTGGCTGCTTTAAGAAAAGCCAAAGCGGAAGGCATCAAGACCCTTGGTATCGTCAATGTCGTCGGCTCCACTATCGCTAGAGAGGCCGATTACGTTATCCAGACCATCGCCGGTCCAGAGATTGCCGTCGCCACCACCAAAGCCTATAGCGCCCAGCTCATCTGCTGCTACGCTCTTGCCCTTAAGCTTGCGAAAGTGCGTAACTCTATCGACGAGGAGAAATACGTTTCCCTCATCGCCGAATTAAAAGACCTTCCAAGCAAGATTGAGGAAATCCTCTCCGAAGAAGAGGACATCAAGAAACTTGCCAGCGAAATCAGAAACGCCAAAGACATCTTCTTCATCGGACGAGAGATCGACTATGCCACTTCTTTAGAAGGCTCGCTCAAGATGAAGGAAATCTCTTATATCCATTCTGAGGCCTATGCTGCTGGAGAACTTAAGCACGGAACCATCAGCCTTATTGAGAAAGGCACCCCTGTCGTTGGCATCCTCACTCAATCCAACGTCTATGAAAAGACCATCTCGAATCTCATTGAGACCAAGACCAGAGGCGCTCATATCATCTGTGTCGTGAGTGAAGACAAAGAGAAAGCCAATACGATTGCCGATGACCTCATCAGCATTCCTAATACCGCTGAATATTTCATGACGAGCTTAGCCATCATCCCGCTTCAACTTTTGTCCTACTATGTCTCGGTCCAGTTAGGGCTTAACGTCGACAAACCTCGTAACCTTGCTAAGTCGGTTACGGTCGAATAAGCACTTCTTATTGAAGAAACAGGTACATTTTGCTATGTTATTTAGGCGCTCAAAAAGCGTTTAAGAACGCCGGCTTAGCTCAGCTGGTAGAGCAACGCACTTGTAATGCGTAGGTCTTCGGTCCGAATCCGGAAGCCGGCACCAACGTTCTAAGATAGAGATCCTCGCTTGAGGATCTTTTTTGTTGCTTCCATCAAAGACGCTTATTGACTTTTTTAAACGAAAAATGCCAAAGTATTAAAACCTACAAGAAGCGTAGGTGTTCAAGTTATGTTCAGAAAAAGAATCCCACTGTTGTTTGTTTCCATGTCTGTCCTTTTAGCATCTTGCAACAGCGGTGACGTCCCGCTTGGACCAGATTCGCCTATGATCACCGGTGCTCAATGCGGAGACATTGTGTTCGACATTCAAAAAAACAGCACAAAAGAGATGGTAGGTACTATGAAGTTCCTGCCGCTCGAAGAAAACAAAATATCAATCGTGTTTTCCTTTAACAACTCCCTAAATGAGGCTTTCGTTTTCACTTATAGTTCAAAAATCTTTAGCATAGCTAGGCATTGGGACGTTGATGAGACCACCAAAGCAGAAGATAGGTTCTTCAACAATTATCCCTATGTTGAAAAAAGTGATAGCCTCCATGGAAAGCTTTCTAAAATAGTTTTCGAAGGAGTAACGAGCAGTGTCACAGAAGGAACGTCCGCCGTTCAAAGAATAGCCCTTAACGGAAGCGGCATTTTAACATTCGAATACAATGCCGTTTTTGATCCTTCCAAGCATTTCTACGCTTGCGAAGGAACTTCTTATATATCGTCGGGTTTCTCATTGCTAAATAAAGACGGTACCAAAGCAGGAGAAGGGTGCCACGAATGGTACTACGTCTCAAACAAAGACCTTTTCGAATTTTGATTATCAGCAATAATAACAAGCGGCATTTCTGGCCGCTTTTTTATTTGCGAAAAAGCAAAAAGAAAAGCCCAGCCATTGGCTGAGCTTGATCTCGAAGTAAGTAAACGGATTAACGTTTGCTGAACTGTGGAGCGCGACGGGCGCCTTTGAGACCGTATTTCTTTCTCTCTTTGACACGTGGGTCACGGGTAAGCATACCAGCGACTTTGAGGGTCTTACGATCCTCGCCAGCTTCGAGAAGAGCACGGGCGATGCCAAGACGGATGGCCTCGGCCTGACCGGTGAATCCACCGCCGTAGACTTCGGCTTCGACGTCATACTTGGTTTCAGCACCGCTGAGAGCCAAAGGCTGTTTGAGGTTCTGAACAAGGGTGGCGTATGGCATGTATTCGTTCACATCGTGGCCATTGACGACGATGGCGCCTTTGCCAGCTTTGAGGTAGACACGGGCGATAGATTTCTTTCTACGACCAGTGCCATAGAACTTAGTAACTTTAGTAGCCATTTTCTATCTCCTTATTTGATTTCGAGAGCGACTGGTTTCTGAGCAGCCTGCTCGTGTTTGTCGTCAGCGTAGACGAAGCACTTCTTCATCATGGCGCGGCCAAGAGGTCCTTTTGGTAACATACCCCAGACGGCTCTTTCGACCATTTCGACAGGGAACTCACGCTTCATGACGCCAGCGGTACGGGTTCTGAGACCGCCGTTGTAGCCGGAAACGTTGTAGTAGTTCTTCTTGTGTTCTCCATCGGCCTTGCCAGTTAATTTGACCTGGGCGGCATTGATGATGATGACATAGTCACCAGTATCTTCGTTTGGAGTGTAGATCGGCTTGTTCTTACCCATTAAAACCATAGCGACCTGGGTGGCGAGACGGCCAAGGATGACATCTTTGGCGTCGACGACGTACCAAGCACGTTTGATTTCAAGAGGCTTAGCAATAGTGGTTTGACGTTGCATAATCTTTTCCTCTTTCTTCTATTAATGCATGCCACCGATTAGGGTGGCCCTAAAATCAGTGCTCGTATATTATGCACATGCGCCAAAGGAGTTGCAACAACTTTTTTGGCAAAATGTAAATTATTGTAATTATTATATAATTACCCGATTATTCTCAGTATTTTAATGCGTTTTGGCAAAGAAAAAGAGGGCTAAAGAGCCCCCTTATATCCTTTAGTAAAATTAGATGTTGTTGACGTTGTGATAGACGTTCTGGACATCTTCGCACTCATCAAGCATGGCGAGCATGTCTTTGATCTTCTGTGCGTCCTCTGGAGAGAGGTCAACGTATTCGTTTGGAAGGAAGGTGACTTCAGCAGAATCGAAATCAGTGACTCCGATGCCAGCAAGGACTTCCTTGGCCTTCTCTAAATCGCCAGGGGCGACGGTGCACTCGACTTCGCCATCTTCGTATTCGACCTTCTGGACGTCGACATCACCAAGGATGAGGTTCTCTTCGGTCTCATCACGCTTGGCCTCATCGCCTTTGAAGGCAATGTAAGCGGCGTAGTTGAAGTTATAGGCAACGCTTCCCATCTTGCCACCCTTCTTGGTGACGATGGTTCTGACGCCGACTAAGGCGCGGTTGACGTTGTCGGTTAAAGTGTCGACGATGATGAAGCTTCCGCCTGGGCCGAAGAATTCATAACGGCCTGGAATATAGGCGACAGCATCTCCGCCTTTAGCCTTCTCAATAGCTCTGTCGATGACATCGCGTGGGCAGGTTTTGCGGTACTTTTCGATGGCGCTTCTAAGCGCAAGGTTGCTCTCTGGGTCAGGGACACCGCTCTTAGCAGCGGCATAGATCTCCTTCGAAGCGCGCATGTAGATGGCGCTCTTTGCTTTGGCAGACGCGGCCATTGCGGCGGCTCTTACTTCAAAATGTCTTCCCATAAAAAGCTCCTTAAGAAACTAGTGTATTCTACCACTGCTAATTAGCAGTAGGTAGTTTTTTGTTTAATAGATGACGTCTTCTAGGCATAGACCCGAAGGATCTGCCTTGAAGGAAATGATTTTCCTTTCTTTGGCATCGAGGGCTTTTTTCACTTCCTCGAGCGTCATCTTGCTTTCCCCTACTCGCATGGCGACACCGACCATGGTTCTGACCATGTAGGTCATGAAACCGTTCGCGGTGAGAGTGACTCTCATATGTCCCTCATGTAGGTCGAAGGTCATCTCTAGGATATCACGGATGAAGTTATCTTTATCGATTGGTTTTGGGGTGAAGTTCTTGAAGTCGTGTTTCCCAAGGAAAATACGCATCGCTTTTTCAAAGAGATCGAAATCGAATTTCTTGTATTCGAGTTGGTACTCAGTGACAGCGAAAGGATCTCTTGGTCCATGATGGAAGGAATACGAATAGACCTTCTTGGCCGCGCTGTGACGAGAATCGAAATCATCGTCTTTCTTCTCCATCGACTTGATGAAGATGTCTTTTGGAAGAAGACGGTTGAGTGAGAAAACCGCGGCGTTGAGATCTTTGATCTCCTTCTTTGGCTTGAAGTTGCATCTTTGGCCAATCGCATGAACGCCTTTATCCGTTCTTCCTGAGCCATGGATGGTCATTGGATAGCCAAGATAGGTTGAAAGAGCCTTTTCAATCTCGCCCTGGATGCTTGGGTGATTCTTCTGCTTCTCGAAGCCGAAGTATTTGGCTCCGTTATAGGAGACGACCATCACGTAGTTCATAAGGTCGTGATCCCCCAAATCTCTTTAAACGCATCAAGCTGCATGATTGACAAAGTCAAACAGCCACCGAATATGGCTAAAACGATAAAGACCTCCACCGCATCAACAAACCTGAAATGGAGCTTACGGTATCTCGTTCTCTTGGCGTTAGGATCGTAGCCTCTGCATTCCATCGCATTAGCGAGCTCATCGCTTCTGATGAAGGAGGAGACGAAGAGAGGAATGATGAGGGAGACGATAGCCTTGATCTTCGTGCCGAGGTGTCCGTTTTCGAAATCGACGCCACGGGAGGATTGGGCCTTCATGATTCTCTCAACGTCATCAAGGATGGTTGGGATGAAACGAAGGGCAAGAGAGATGATCATCGCGACGATATGTGATGGGAATCCGATGAGTTTGAGAGGATAGAGATACCATTCAAGCGCAGCAGTTAAATCTAATGGCTTCGTTGAGGAAGTAAGGACCATCGAAAGGACGATCATCAAAACGAGTCTGAGAAGGATGCGAGCCGCTTCAAGAATCGAATCCCAATAGATGACAAATCCATTGATATCGAAAGCAGGATAGTTGGTCGTCCTTGGGACAAGGATGTAGATGACAAGGACGAAGATGACCATGATCCAGAGAGCCGCTAAAGACTTCAGAACCCTGAAGAAGGAAACGTGGCTTCTCCAAAGGAGGAAGATACCAAAGAGGAAGATGATTCCCTGGATGGTGAAAGACATCACGTAAGTCGGATACGGGAGGAAAATGGCCACCATCAAAATGATGAGGGCAAAGAGTTTCGCTCTCGGATCCATCTTGTGGATGAAGGAGTTATATGGGACGTAGCGGCCGATCGTCAAACTAGCCATTTTTGGACCTCTTGGCGATAGCCTTCGCTAAATCCTCGGTTGTCCTGATTGAGGACATATCAAGGTCGAATCCACGCTTCTTTAATCTGAGTGCGAAATCAAAAATATGCGGGTTTTGCAGTGAATATTCGGATAAATCGCGGCCAAAAAGCTTTGATGGAGCGCACTGCGCTTCTACTTTTCCGCCTTCCATGACGACGACTTCATCGCAATAGGAAGCGACAAGATCCATGTCGTGAGTAACGAGGATGACGGTCGCGCCTTCTTCGTTGATCTTCTTGAAGAGGGCCATCGTATCTTTGGCGGCAGCAGGATCAAGTCCGGCAGTTGGCTCATCGACGACGAGAACCTTTGGTTCCATGGCAAGGATGCCGGCGATGGCGACCTTTCTCTTTTCGCCACCAGAGAGTTCGAATGGGGAACGCTCAAAGAAGGACTTTCCAAGTCCGACTTTCTCAAGTGCCCAATGAGCCTTTTCAATGGCTTCCGCCTCTTTGAGGCCGACGTTCTTTGGACCGAAAGCGACATCCTTCTCAACGGTTTCCTCGAAGAGCTGATATTCAGGGAACTGGAAGACGAGGCCAACGTGTTTGCGAAGGCCTTTGATGTCCTTGGTTCTTTCTTTTTTGACTGCGCTATTGATGAAACCATCAATATCGACGACACCTGAAGTTGGGTGAATCAAAGAATTGATATGCTGGGCAAGGGTGCTCTTTCCACTGCCGGTCTTTCCGACAAGGGCGATGAACTTGCCGCTTTCGAGTTCAAGATTGATGTCCTTAAGAGCCTCGTATTCGAAAGGCGATTTCGGAGAATATGTGAAGAATACTTTCTTGAAGTTTACTGACATAAGTATTCCTCTAATTTCTCGAGAGTGTCGACGTCACTTGGGACATCCACTCCTTCTTTTCTGAGACTATCGATCAAGGACATGACGAAAGGAGCGTCCAAATGGATCTCTTTCAGTTTGTCCGTATTGGCGAAGACTTCTTTTGGTGTGCCTTCGAGAATGAGCTTGCCTTTGTTGAGGACGATGACATAATCCGCTCTCATAGCCTCTTCGATATCGTGGGTGATTGAGATGACCGAGAGGTCTGGGTTCTCTTCTCTTAAGCCAAAGGTGATATCAAGGATATCTTTCTTGCCGACTGGGTCGAGCATCGAGGTCGCTTCATCATAAATGATGAGCTCTGGTTTCATGGCGAGAACGCCAGCAATAGCGACCCTTTGTTTTTGACCGCCGGAAAGATTCTCTGGAGCGTGATCGAGATATTGCTCCATCGAGACCTTTCTCGCGTATTCCTGGATTATGGCGTCCATCTTTTCAGATGGGACTTGTCTATTCTCTAATCCGAAAGCGATGTCATCCCTAACGGAGGAACCGACGAACTGGTTGTCTGGGTTTTGGAAAACGAGGCCCATCTTCTGACGAAGGGTAGGAAGATTCTCTTTATTGAGTTTTTCCCCGAAGAGGGTGACGGTTCCTTTTTTGTACGAGCAAAGGCCAGCGATGATTTTGGCTAAAGTGCTCTTGCCTGAGCCATTATGACCAACAATCGCGACATAGCTTCCAGCAGGCACAGAAAAAGAAAGGTCATGGAGAGCTTCCGCGTTTTCTCCTGAATAAGTGTATGAGAGGTTTTTGACTTCGAGGATATTCTTCATTTCTTTTTCTTTCTCACGATGATCTCATTCACCACTACAACGGCGATGAAGATCAGGAGAAGCGCTCCCCCGATAATCCAAAAGACGAAAGGTTCAACGTCTTTTGTGGCGGCAAGCGGGAGCAAAACTGCCACACTGATAAGGACGAAAGCAATCAGCAATACGAAAAAACGATAAGCAAAACTACCTTTTTTCATTTATTAACGGCTAACCTTGACGGTTGGTCCCTGATAGAGACGAACTTTGACACCGGCCATCTCAAGAAGTTTCTTGGAGGCTTGGTAGATGGTGTCGCTTCCATGCTTGTCATCAAGATAGACGATCTCCTTGATGCCGGACTGAATGACGGCTTTCGCGCATTCGTTGCATGGGAAAAGGGTAACGTAGAGGGTGCAGCCATTGAGGTGAGCTGAATCCCTGGTATTGAGGATGGCGTTGAGTTCGGCGTGGCAAACGTATAAATACTTGCTCTCTAAGCCTTCGCCATGTCCCCATGGGATGCATTCATCGTCAACTCCGACAGGCATGCCATTGTAACCAATGGACACAACCTTGTGGGCCTTGTCGACGATGCAGGCTCCGACTTGGGTGGATGGATCCTTGCTTCTTAGAGCGCTAAGTTGGGCGATGCCCATGAAGTACTCGTCCCAGCTGATGTAGTCTGTGCGGTGTTTCTCTTCCATAACTTAAACTCCTATTCGGTCAATTAATGATAGCCATAGAACTCTAAGAGTTCACGCAAAAAAGGTAAAGCTAAGAAAAAAGAGCCAAATGGCTCATCTTTCTTAGACTCTGCGAGTAAGGAGAAGTCTGTAACCGACACCGTAGACGGTATCGATTCTGAATCCCTTAATCTTGCTGAGCTTCTTTTTGATAACACCGACGTGAACATCTATGGTTCTTGTGTTGGCGCTGCTCGTCTCGAATTTCTGATCATCCCAGAGTAGGGACAATAACTCTTTTCTGGTTACTGCTGTTGGGTTGTGCTCGTAGAGACAGAAGAAGATTTTCCATTCTGCTTTGGTGAACGAGACGGTGCAACGATAACAAACCAAGGTTCTATTTTCAGTATCACATGTTACGACCGATCCATCGGCGCGTGTAATTGGAATTAGAGCCACTTAGTCAAACCTCCTAAAACTTGGGGCTTACAAATTATGAGTTCAAAAATAATTTTTGCAACCTAAAAACACCCAAATTGTAAAATATGTAAATTTTTGTCAAGAAAGCGATTTTATGACTATCACGCAAGCGACAACCAAAACGACCATAACCGAGAAGAAAATAATCCAGCCTATGTGGGCTTTCTTCTCTTTTTTAGGATCGTAACCTTCCTCGGTTGGTTCAAAAGCCTCGGTCGGTTTCAGTTCATTTTTATCGGAATCGTTATTCATCTTTTTTGTTCTCCAGACGGAGGTGAAGTTGTTTGTGATCAAAGACAAGCATCCAGTAAACGGAGATTGCGCTGATGGTGACGTTAGCAGGAAGCCCTAATAAAAGCATTATGAAGAAATACTCATAAGGCGGTTGGAAAGAACGCTCAGGATGTTCAGCGTTATATCCAAATATCTGATAGAAGACATAAAACGCAAGGCTCTTGAGGATTGTCATAACCAAAACTTCACAAAGCAAAGCGATTAAAGCGGTCTCGTTCGGGGATGGGATATCCACGTATTCAAGGACATTCCTTTCGAATCTCTTGTTGGTTAAGGTGACGCTGGTGCAGCATGCCACTCCTACCACGACCATGATTCCAAGGATGATGAATTTGGTAACCAAAACGTATTCGCCTTTGAAGACCTGGCCACCAACGAAATCAGTGAGGAAAAGGACGGCGGCAAGGCCAGCCAAAATGACTCCCATGGCAATAAACACAGCAAACGGAGGTTTTAAAGATGCGCGGAATTTGCGGGTGATTTTTTCAAAAATCCATGGCAAAACACCAAGAATTCCATAAACGATGGTGATGAAGAAATTGTATGCCCCGGTTGGGAAAACCATGGCTGGAATGAAGTCAGCAGCAACACCGACAACCGCACCATAGAACGGTCCAAGAGTAAGCGAGGCGAACATGATCAATGCTGGGGTGAGCGAGAAGCGAAGGAAAACCAAATCACCCATTGGGATGAGTTTGAAGACCATCGTTGAGACGATCGAGAGGGCGGTCAGGATGGCCGCGCTAGTTATGTTTCTGATTGTGAATGTCTTTTTCATAAGTGCAATGTCTCGATGACATACTCCCTAGCTAAGTTGGCGAAGGCTAAGCTTCCCGTGATGAGGATTATATCCTCTGGGTATTTGATGAGGAAGTCGCTGATGGCAAGTTTGTAATCTGGGTTGTAGGAATAGTCCTCAGCATAGAGGAAGTAATCACTTTCGTCCCTGGCTCTCTTGCTGTCGAACGTGGTTAAGACGATCTCGGCAGCATCACGGCTGATTCGTGGAAGCTCGACCGCGATGTTTTTGTCACGGAAGCAAGCGAAGACGACATGGATTGGTTTATCTCCGCTAAGAGGAATCAACGATTCGACGAGTTCGTTAATGGCTTGTGGGTTATGAGCGCCATCGATGAAGATGTTGCGATGCCTTTCGAAACGGCATGGAAGCGGAGCGGATAAGAGTCCTTTTCTGACAGCGTCCTCAGTCACCGGGAATCGCTCATTAAGGATCTTCGTGGCTTCCACCACAATAGAGGCGTTCTTTAACTGATATTGAGCCGGGGTGAGAAGCTGGAGCTTCTGATATGGTCTGTAATCGAAATAGAAATACGGGGCTTCGTAGTGAGAGTTGTGGTATGAATCGACCTGGTAGAAGTCGCTGTCTCTCTTTTCGGCAATCTCACGGATGACCTTCGTGGTTTCCTCGTCCATTGGACCAACTAAGATTGGGCAACGGTTCTTGATGATGCCGGCTTTGTTGCGGGCAATCTCGGAAGTCGTTCTTCCTAAGAAGGCGGTGTGCTCAAGCGAAACGGTCGTGATGATGGAAAGGGCAGGCTTGGCTTCGGAGATGTTTGTGCTGTCGGTCTCCCCTCCCATACCACATTCGATAATGGCGAGATCTGGCTTCTGTTCATTGAAGTAATCAAAGGCCATTGCGGTCTCGATTTCGAATGAGGAAAGGTTGAATTTCCTGTACTCATTCTCTCTTTGAGAGAAAATGCGGGCAAAATCCTCATCGGTGATGTCTTTGCCATCGATATGAATCATCTCGTTTGGTTTCTTGAGATATGGTTTGCTGAAGAGGGCGACTTTGTAGCCGGCAGCCTTATAAACCTCCAAGAGGTAATGGGCACTTGAGCCTTTTCCATTCGATCCGGTGATGTGGATGAAAGGAACCTCTAAATTGAGTTTGGTTTTCTTAAGGAAATGATCCCAATCTTCCCTTTCGTAACGGGACATAGTGAGATCGTTATCTTTGAGATATTGGAGCGTGTCTTCGTAGTTCATCAGAAGTCCTCATAATCCTTTGAGGAACGGGCGTTTTTGTCGAACTCTCTTTCGAGGTCTTTCTCCTTAAGAGAATCTCTCTTGTCGTGGAGCTGTTTGCCTTTAGCAAGGGCGATTTCCATCTTGGCGTAGCCATGTGACAAAAAGACCTTCGTTGGGACGCAGGTGTGTCCGTTCTCGGCAATCCTCGCAGAGAGCTTCTTGATCTCTTGTTTGGTGAGAAGGAGCTTACGGTCACGGAGATGGTCAACATTAAAAATGTTGCCTTCCTTGTAAGGGGCGATATGCATATTGCAGACAAAGGCCTCACCATGTTTGACGAAGATATAAGCGTCGCTGATGGTCGCGTTCTTGGCTCTGAGGCTCTTGATTTCGGTGCCAGTAAGAACGAGTCCGGCTGTCATGAAGTCGCTTAAAAAGTACTCAAAGTGAGCTCTGCGATTCTCAATTAAAACTCCTGACTCTTTCTTTCTGCTCATCGTTCGTTCCTAAGTCAAAGGAATTATAGACCGCTAGGGGTCTATTTGCGAATGCAAAAGAGAGTTAGATGGAATTTAGACTACAAAGAAATAAATGGAGATGAACATCAAGGCCGTTCCAACCAAACAGAAACAATGGAAAACGAGGTGGAACCATGCGTTTTTGTGACCGATTCCATAAAGGACTGCGCCGAGTGTGTAGGCCACTCCTCCCATAAGGAGAAGGAAGAAGGCTGGGAACCAGCCGATGGCTTCAAGAAGAGGCCAGAAGGAGATGACGATAAGCCAGCCCATGCAGATATAGTCGATCATGCAGAAGATTCTGAACTTCTTGAGGTTGACCGAGTTGAGGGAAATGCCAACCGCTCCCAAAGCGACGCAGCCGCCATAGATGATCCAGGCCCACATCGGGCTCACGGACATAATGCTAACCAAGCAATATGGGGCGTATGTTCCGGTAATGAGAACGTAGATCATGTTGTGGTCCAAAACCCTCAAAACACGTTTGCCATTGTTCCTTCCAAGGGCGTGATAGACGCAAGAAGTCGTATAGCAAAGCAATAAAGAAAGAATGAAAATCGAGCACGAAACGATAGCCCAAACATTGCCGCTGTTGACCGCCTTTAAAATGAGGAAAGGACCAAAAATCAGCGTCAAAACCGTCCCCAATCCATGTGTAATGGAGTTTGAGAGCTCTTGTCCGAGAGTGTATTTTGGCAGTTCTGTTTTAAGTGGGCTCATGACCACAATATTAGTACAACTAGTTTCTTTGTCAAGTACATCTAGTTTTATTTACTAGTTTAATATCGTTTGACAATAATTTATGAAGGTCTAAACTACTTTTGCGCAATTTATGATTACCTTATTAAGAAGACTATTCATAAAGAATTACCAAAACGTAGAGGACGAGAACGTCCGCAAAAACCACGGTATGTTGGCCGCCATTTTCGGCATCATCTCCAACCTCATCTTGGTCTGCGTCAAAGTCGCTGCGGCTATCATCATTTCCGCTAATGCGGGTTGGACTTTCTTCCCTATCGCGCTCCTCGCGGACGCGATTAACAATACTTCAGATGCGTTCACAAGCATCGTTACCTTAGTCAGTTTCAAGATCGCTGCTAAGCCTGGTGACAAAGAACACCCATTCGGACATGAAAGGGTTGAGTACATCGCCAGCATGATCGTCTCGTTCTTCATCATCGTCGTCGCTGTCGAGATCTTCAAAAGCTCACTTGAGAAAGTCATCTCTTCTGAGATTGCCGAATACGATATCTTGAGCGTCGTTATTCTTGCCCTCGCTATCGTCCTTAAATTCATTCAATCCCATGTGAACCGTTCAATCGGAAAGATCATCAACTCCCCTGCCCTCAAGGCCACCGCTCTCGACTCCTTGCTCGATTGCCTTGTCACCGGTGTCGTTCTTGCTTGTGCCCTTCTGACTTGGGGCTTTGGCTGGACCTTCCTTGATGGTTACTTCGGCATGGCGGTCGCTGTCTTTGTCTTCATCAGCGGCGTCCGTTCCCTCTTAGAATCTTTCTCCCCTCTCATTGGCGAAGCCAATAATGAAGAGCTCGTTGAGAAAATCACCGCTATCGTTAACTCAAACGAAAAGGTCCTTGGCATCCACGACATGATCTGCCACTCCTATGGACCAACCAAATCATTCGTCTCCTTCCACATCGAAGTTAATGCTCATATGTCTCTTGAAGAGTCTCACGACATCGCGGACACCATCGAAGAGAAAATCAGGGCCGAGCTCAAAATCGAGGCCAACATCCACGTCGACCCAGTCGACCTTGATGACCCTGAGATCGTTGAGGCAAGAGACACCATCAACCAAGTCATTAGAAACTACGATCCTGAAGGCAATTGCCATGACGTCAGAATCGTCAGAGGCACAAAAGCGAAAACCCTCCGCTTCGACATCCTTGTCTTAACGCGCGATAAGAAAGAGCAAGCCAAGATCACCAAAGCGATCAAAGACGAGTTTGAGAAGAAAGGTTGCCACTACGTCTACAAGATCAACATCGACCATCCTTTCTAAAAAAGAGCAAAAGAAAAGGGAGCCAATCACGGCTCCCTGTTTTTGTCCTATCAATTATAAATAGTACTTGTTGAGGACGGCGAGGGTCTTCTCATCAAGTTCATAGACGAGTGGCTTGCCGGTTGGGATCTCAACGGAGATGATCTGAGCTGGGGTAAGGTGCTCAAGTTCCATGACAAGAGCTCTTAAGCTGTTGCCGTGGGCGGCGATAAGAACTTTGCGGCCAGCTTTGATGGCTGGAGCGATTTCCTTATCGAAATATGGTTTAACACGGTTGGCGGTGTCGATTAAGCACTCAGTGAGTGGGCAATCTTCGATTGTCATCTCGCCTTTGGCAATAAGATCCTGATAGGTCTTCTGGTTGCCTGGCCATCTCTCATCGCTCTTCTCGAGGACGAGCGGTGGAACATCGGCGCTTCTACGCCAGATGTGGACTTGCTCATCGCCCCATTTGGCAGCGGATTCGGCTTTGTTGAGGCCCTGGAGAGCACCATAGTGACGCTCATTGAGACGCCAGGTGTAGTGCTTTTCGATGCCTTCTTCACCAAGTTCCTTGAGAACGCGGTCCATGGTGTGGTTGGCTCTCTTAAGAACGCTGCTGAAGGCCATATCGAAGCTGTAGCCTTTCTCCTTGAGGAGCTTGCCAGCTTCAGTGGCTTCTTTCTCGCCGTTTGGGGATAATTCAACATCGGTCCATCCGGTGAACTTGTTTTCAAGGTTCCATTCGGACTGTCCGTGTCTGATTAAGACTAATTTGACCATTTTAAAATCCTTCCTTTGGATAACGGATAGATTATAGGGCTTAAAGGGCTTATTTCCAACACCTTTGCTCTTAGAGCAAGGAGATAACTAGGCTTGTTCGAGAGAAGTTTTTCTTTCTTTTATGGACCCAAGTTCAGTGAGCATCGGACAAAGGACCATTAAGTAGTAGATCGTGCCAGTAAGGTTAGGGAATGTGAAATCGCCAGCCTCAGTGAAGCATCTTGCAAGCAAGACGGTCAAAGTGAGGAGGGTGACGCCAGAGAAAATGGATTTGTGCTTATAGAGGAGAGCGTTATTGAAGTAGGCGAAAGCCCAGATGGCTGCGGAGAAGACAAATCCAGGGATACCGAATTGGAGAAGGTCGACCGAGAATGCGACATCCATGGCAACGTATCCGCCGAAGTGAGAGTAGAGTGCAGGTTGCCAGTTAATATAGCCAAATCCGAAGAAGGAAGTGATGCCTCCTGCGGATAAGGCTTCGTTAGCCTGGTTGAAGCAGTTGATTCTGGAATCAAACGAACGACCGTTCAGGCTTGGAAGATCTTCAAGCAGGTATTTAAAGAAGGTGTGAGGATGGTTCATGAAAGACCCTTCCTCAAACGGGGTGAACGCAACGATCAAAACGGCCCCTGCCGCTGCTGTCATGAGGGAGAAGAACGTAAGAGCACGTATCGGGTGTTTGTTAACAATGAGAATGGTTCTCCAAACAACGAAGACGGAGAAGAACGCAAAAGCCATGATGATGGAAGTTTTGCTGAGGGTGAACATTGTGTTGAAAAAGAAGAAAAAGAAGAAAACCCACAGCAAAACCCTGTTCTTTTTGATGAGCAGGTATGCATCGGAAATCATCGCTATAACCAATATGAAAGCGTACGTGTTTCTGTTTCCCGTATAGCTTTGAGGAACCTGATATGGGTGTGGGTCGGTAAATAGCTGTACATAGATGTCGCCTTCGAAGATGTAACTGTAGACGATGCAAACCAAGCCAACACCGATAGCGATGACAAAGAACAGGTTATAGTAGTTTCTGTCTTTGATCACCTGAGGGATAACAGTGACGAAAATATACAAAGACACAAAGATCAGGATGGTCGCGAAGAAATACTCGATGCGTTTTGGCGTCTCAAGAACATAGTCTCCGTCAGGCCCAGCCATGCCAGGGAAAACAAACAAAGCGATTGAAGCGAATATAAGAGCAGTTGCTCCAATGGCCATGAATGGCCACTTCTGCTTCACCCCAAAGAACTTGATGCCAAAGAACATGAAAAAGGCATCAAATAGAACTAATCCGATGGTAAGTATGATGAACCAAACGTCCCATCCAAAGAATGGAAGTAAAGTTCCATGTTCGATCTTGTAGTCCATTGCCTCGAAATAAAGGTACGTGAAAAGACCGAAGATGAGCACTAAGAACCACGCCACAAAATGACGAGGTTTCCTTTCACGGAGACCAAAATAGTCGAGGATTTTATTCCACATTATGCGAGTAAGAATTTAGAGATGAGAGTCCAAACGGCTTCCTTGCCGGTTTCGTTATGGATTTCGTGACGCATATGGTCAAACATCTTGAGTTTGACTTTCTTGACGCCGAGTTTCTGATACATCCAGTGAAGCTCACGTGGGCCTTTGCCGAATCTGCCGACTGGGTCTTCTTCGCCAGCGATGATGAGAAGATTCTCATCTTTGCTGACTTTCTTGATCTCTTTTCTGGTGGTGATGGCCTTTAAGCCTCTGAGGAATTCCTTCCAGAATCCGCCAGTGGTTGGGGCGCCGCAGTATGGATCGTTGAGATATTTCTGAACGTTCTCTTCGTTGTAGGAAAGCCAATCTTTTGGAGTCTTGGCGTTCTTAACAGCTTTGCTGTAGGAGTCGGTTCCGGAAGCGGAAAGCATCTTGTTTGGCTGATCGAAGTTGCCTTTGTTGACGAGCATGGAGGCAAGCAAGAAACCGAAGAAAGCTTTCATTCTTGGCATCTTATCGGAGCCGCAGATGATGGCTTTGTTAACAGTATTTGGGAAGAGCTGAAGGTAGCGCTGAACCATGAACGATCCCATGGAGTGACCCATAAGGCAGGTTGGGAGGTTGTTGGATTTCTTAACTTCCTCAACCTTAAGGTTGGCAGCAGTGACATTATCATCGAAAGCGCCTTCGTACCACTTCTCCTGGTCCTCGACTTTTGGAGCGTTGAGGCCCTGGGCGACAGCATCTAAGACATAGACGTTGATGCCTTTTTCGTTGAGGTATTTGGCGAGTTCCTCATAGCGGCCGGAGTGCTCTCCCATACCAGTCATGAGGACAAGGTTCATCTTCGCTTGCTCGGTTTCGAAAATAAGACCTTTTTGAGTTCTGCCGTTAGGCAAGGTGACAGTGAAAACGTTTTCCATAATATTGGCTCCTTCTCAGTTAAGGCAATTCTACACCAAAACGGGCACTTATGTGCACGAAAAAAGGCACTGAATTTCCTCAGTGCCTTAATAACTGGCTTTTACTCGATGCCGTTAGGATTTTTCTTCTGGAAATTGTAAGCGTCTTTGCAGGCGTCTTTGACGGAGAGGGTAGCTTTCCAGCCAAGCTCCTTCCAGGCTTTGTCGACGTTGGCGAAGTTCTCATCAATGTCGCCAGGACGGCGAGGCATGATCTGGTATGGGATCTTGATGCCGTTGGCCTCTTCGAAGGCGTGGACCAACTCAAGAACGGAGGTGCCTTTGCCAGTTCCGAGGTTATAGACGACAAGCCCTGGGTTGCTCTCTAAGCGTTTGAGGGCAGCGACATGGCCTTTGGCTAAGTCGACGACGTGGATGTAATCTCTGACGCCGGTTCCGTCGACGGTCTTGTAATCGTTTCCGAAGACACGGAGGAATGGGAGTTTGCCAATCGCAACCTGAGTGACGTATGGCATGAGGTTGTTTGGAAGGCCGTTTGGATCTTCGCCAAGAAGGCCAGATGGGTGACCTCCGATTGGGTTGAAGTATCTGAGTAAGCAGACGTTGAGGTCCTTGTTGGCTTTGGCAGTATCCTCAAGGATACGTTCGATCATGATTTTGGTCTCGCCATATGGGTTGGTGGCGCTGCCAACAGGGTCGGTCTCAAAGAGAGGGACTCTTTCTGGAACGCCATAGACTGTGGCGGACGAGGAGAAGATGAAGTTATGGACTCCTTTCTCCTTCATGATGGCCAAAACGTTGAGGGCGCTGCCAAGGTTGTTCTGGTAGTACTCGATAGGTTTGACGGTGGATTCCCCTACCGCTTTATAACCTGCGAAATGGATGACCGCGTCGATGTGATTTTCTTCAAAAACCCTTACAGTTTCCGCGTATTTTGTGCAATCAACCTCATAGAACTTAGGTCTAACGTGGGTGATTTCCTCAATGCGGTCAAGGACGGCGATCTTGGAATTATAGAGGTTATCAAGGACGATTGGCTCATATCCGCTTTCGATGAGTTCGATGACGGTTTCGCTACCAATGAATCCAAGTCCTCCGGTGACTAAGACAGTCTTCATTTTGTCTTTTCCTCTTTGCTATGTTTCTTTTTCTCTTTCAAGAGAGCCTCTTTGGCTTCGAAGATTTTCTCAGCTTCGTGTTTGGAGGCTTTGGCAGAGTGCTTTTCGACTTTGTGATGTTTCTTCTGCTCAATCGCAATCGCGTGGTCAGAATGCTGGATGGCATTAAGGAAGACTTCGGCGATGATGCGGTTAACAGAAGATTGGATGGACATTCTCAAAGCGATGAGACCAAGGGAGTCAACGAGATGCTGTTCCGCTTGTTCAGGATCGGTCTCTTTGTTCTTCTCGTATTCTCTCACAAAGCGATCGACTCTCTGTTTAGCTAAAGCAATCGTGTTCTTAGCGATGCTCGTGCTCATGAGACGGAAGAAGGAATAAAGAACGGATTTATCCGCGCTGACATCGTTGTCGAGAGCGATAAGGTTGGAGAGCTCTGACATAGTCAGAGAATTCTTCAAAGAGCAGATAGCTAAAAGATAGCCAAGGTGAACTTCGTTGTATTTCTTTCTCTCTGGTTCCTTGATGATCTTCGCTTTGACATAGTTGTTGACCATGTAGGAAGTGAGGATCTCGGAATCGTGTGGGGAAAGAGGGGCTAAGGTCTTGTTGATATAGCCGACGACTTGTTCCATGTAGAGCGGAACGGTTGGGAGTTCCTTATAGGAAGGAAGCTCGTAGAGAGAGGCACTTTCGAGCCAGTCTTGTAATTTCTTAAGTTCTTCGTCCATTGTCATCTTTTGTCTAGCTCCTCCTTTAGGCATCTAGATACCTCAGCGGCATTAACTTTGCCGTGAGACGCTTTCATGACTTGGCCGACAAGGAAGCCTAAGGCTCTGTCTTTGCCAGCTTTGTAATCGGCAATCGACTGCGGGTTGGCATTAAGGACATCGGTAACGAAGGCCATGATGGTCGAGGTGTCGCTGACCTGGGCCTCGATATGAAGTTCCTCTTTCGCTTCTTTTGGAGAAATGCCATCTGAAATGACCTTATCAAGGATGCTGACACACTGCTTGTGGGAGAGTCCGCCAGTCTCTTGCATGAGGACGATTTCGGATAAATATGCCGGTTTTAGCGGCAATTCTTTGATTTTCATGGCGTGCTTATTGAGGTA
>JAEEWP010000008.1 GCA_016287465.1 Caryophanales bacterium
AATTCGGGAAGAGCGATGGAACCGGTCTTGTATGTATCAGCGATGAACTTCTGAGTATCAGAATTACCAGAAAGCATGATTCCTAAGGCTTTGTTCGTGGTGAAAAGCGAAAGGACTTTCTTATCGTTCATTGGGATTGTCTTGAAGTCGATTCCCGTCATATCTTTCATCTTGCGGAGCGCAAGAGGATCGACGTGTCCAAGCTCATCGAGCTTAAGACAGCTGTCGTGCATGCTCGCGAATTCGTAGTGGGTTGTTAACCATCCTACCGATTCATCGTCTGCTGGGTACTGATATGGGGAGAAATCAAAGATTTCCATATCCGCTGGAATGACGACAATGCCACCAGGGTGCTGTCCAGTCGTTTTCTTAACGCCGATGCACTTGGAGGCGATGTATTTGACGTATGCGTTGTCATTTAAAGCAACAGGTTTCCTAAGAACCCTTTCGTAATAGCCTTTGACGTAACCGATAGCGTTCTTCTCTTCTGAGCAGGAGATGGTTCCGGCACGGATAACGTGAGGAGAATCAACGGTTTCGCCAGCCCTATATAGTTTGTTCTCTTCCGGCGTCGAAAGAAGCTCACGGGTATAGGCGTGCGCTCTAGACTGGTAGTCGGCGTCGAAGTTAAGGTCGATATCAGGAACCTTTTCAGCGTGGAAGCCTAAGAAGACCTGGAATGGTATTGACTGTCCTGCGGTGATCATTGGCTTGCCACATTCTGGGCACTTCTTGGCAGGAAGATCGTATGCGCTCTTGAGAAGTTTGTCCTCAGCCCATTCGATGTGTTTGCAGTGTGGACACACATAGTGAGGCGCAAGAGGATTGACTTCAGTGATGTCGGCCATCGTGGCAGCGAAAGAGGAACCGACTGAGCCACGGCTTCCGACGAAGAAGCCATCATCGGCGGCCTTCTTAACGAGGAGGTGGGCGATGTAATAGGTAACAGCGTAACCGTTGCCGATAATACCATTAAGCTCCTGGGCCAAACGGTCTTTGATGATTGCTTGCGGACTGCCTTCAGGATATTCAGTTTCCCTATCAATTCCGTATCTATTTTTCAAATTTGTCCAGCAAATCTCCTCTAATTTCTCTTTTGACCCTGGGAGGTTTGCGTCTGGTGTGTAAAGTCTTGTCTTCAAGATTTCGACTGGTTCAACCTGATCGGCGATCTTGTTCGTATTCGTGATGACGATCTCTTTTGCTTTCTCTTCCCCTAACCATTCGGTGAACTCGTCAAGCATCTCTTTGGTGGTTCTGAAATGTTGGTCTGGGTTTTCATACTGGACCGTGCCATTCTCACGAGGTCTCGTCCAAAGAGGGTGGTTAACACCACCGATGGCTTTGGCACAGATAAAGACGTCACGAGAGACTTTGTCCTCTGGGTTGAGGTAATGGCAATCGCCGGTCGCACAGACAGGTTTGCCAATCTTGTCAGCGGTATTGACGATGTTATGGAGGATATCCATAAGTCTATCGTTATCAAGCTGTCTGTCGTTGATGAGCCAAGAATAATTCTCACGAGGCTGGACTTCGATATAGTCAAAGAATTCCATCGCCTCTTCGAGTTCTTCGTCGCTCTTGAGCATGGCGTTTTGGAAAACGTGGCCATTGAAGCAGGCACTTCCAAGGAGAAGGTTCTCACGTTCTTTTTCGATCTCGTCATAGGTGATCTTAGGAACGGAGTTTAATGTCATGTATTTGGTTTCGCTGTGGCTGACCAAACGGTACAAGGCTTTGATGCCCTCTTGGTTCTTAGCGATGGCGATAACGTGCTCGGCTTTGATGTGCTTATACATCTTCTTGTCGGTACAGACGAGATCCTTGAGGTCTTTATGGGTATTACATCCATTCTTTTCAAGGATTGGGATGATGGCTTGCCAGACGGAGTTCAAAGCTTCGGCGTCGAAGTCGGCACGGTGGGCTTTGTCTTCGTCATAGACGTCGAGTTTAAGGTTACGGGATAAGCTGCCTAAGTTGTGTCTTGCGGCCGCCGGGAAAAGATAGTGAGATAACGCCAAGGTATCGATGACTGGATGGGTGTCTTTTGGAAGACCGACTCTAAGGCGCATGGCGTTAAGGAAGCCAACGTCGAATGATGCGTTGTGGGAGACGAGAATGCAGCCCTCAGTGAATTTTTCGATTTCTAGGGCGGCCTCTTTTTCGGTCAAACCATCTTTGATCATCTCATCGGTGATGTGGGTCTTCTTCTGAATGATCTCAGGAATGTGCATTCCGGCATTAACGAAGAAGTCTTTTCTGTCCCTGACCATACCATCGACGACTAAAACTGCACCAAACTCGGTGATTCTGTCATATTTCGAAGAAAGACCTGTGGTTTCGAAATCAAATACGCAGTATTTGCCTTTCGAGAGCGGAGTGTCGACGTAGTTCCAGCCATAACGTGGATTTCTGAATGCGTATAATTCAACGCCGTAGAGGACTTTGAACTTATCTTCGGCATCGGTGATTTTCTCGTTTATCTTGAGACATGCGCCTTCGGCTTCAGGGAAGGATTGGATGACGCCATGGTCGGTGATGGCCACCGCTTTCATACCCATATGGTGGGCGAGCTTAACGTAGTCGCTTGCATCGGCAAGGCCATCCATCGCGCTCATCTTCGTGTGGGCGTGAAGCTCGACGCGCTTCTCTTCGCAAGGATCCTCACGAAGCGGTTTTGGAGGAAGAACGTCAAAGGAATGGAGGTAGAACTGATAGAGCCCTTCGTTCGGCCCTGGCCTCTTTTCGATTTCGATAGCGCCTCTCACTCTGAGGTGGGCGCCATTGCTGATCGAACCAAGGACGGCCGGAGAAAGAACTTCTTTGTCTTCGACGCCCCTGACATTGATTGCGCTTGTGTCATCACCAAGTCCGAAGGTGGCCATGGCCTGGCCTCTTCTGGTCGTGCGTAATTCATAGCCGAAAACATAACCGGTGATTTCGAAGTTCCCACCGTAGTTGTCATAAAGCTCTTTGATGCTATCAAGCCTGTAGTAATTGCCTTTGGAATGAATGTTATGGGAGAGTTGCTCTTGAATTCTTTCGTTTTCTTTGAAGTGGATATAAGCCTCTTTCAGTTCTTCATCGTGTTGGGCCATATCCTCTGCAATTGCGTCATATTCTTCAGGCGCGTTTTCATTTTCCTCAGCAAAACCCTCTTCGTTTTCTTCTTCTGGCTCTTCAGAATCTTCTTCCTCAGGGGTTTCTTCTACTGGTTGTGGCTCTGCTTTGACTTCTTCTTTCTTCGGCTCAGGTTTCTCTTCTTTAAGTTCATCGACCACTTCGATCTTGAGGCCATAGGAAAGGAATGCGAGAAGCTCATTGAAGTCTTGTACGGCAGCCTCAACGCCTTCTTCTTTCTTGGTTACGTAATGGCCGTCTTGATACTTAACGCTGATATCGGACATGAGCCTATATTTGTCGAAGCAGAAATTGGAGAAGAGTTCGGAAACGTCTTCCTCCCCTGGCTCATCGGCATAGACGAAACGGATGTCCATGAGGAAGGTAGCATTCTGGAGAGCATCCATGAACTCGGTCATGAGAGCGTAGTCCCATGGGGTCTCTTTCCTGATCGTCATATGGACAAGGCTCTTGTTCTTAGAGTCGCTTGCGACGAACTCAAAATCCATCCCGAAACGGGTTACATCTTCGAGTCCTAGAGATTCAAGGAATCTGATGATTTTAGGTTGCTGTTTCTTGTCCATGTTAGAAGAGATTTACGATGTCGCGGAAAACGATGAAGAAGGAGAATCCGAAGAGAAGGATGACACCAATGAGCGAGATGGTATTCTTGACCTTTTCTGGGATTTTCTTATGGAATACGGTCTCAACAAGGACAACCAAAAGCTGATATCCATCAAGACCTGGGAACGGGAGAAGGTTGAAGATAGCGAGGTTAAGCGCAAGGAAACCGCCATAGAAGAAGAAGGTCTGAATCCAGCCTAGCTCGTTAGAGATGCTTAGAACCTGACCACCAGCCGCAACGATTGAACCGATGTTCTCAATGTGCCCGCTGAAGAGGTACTTAAGGCCTTCGCCGATCGAAGTGAATAGACTCTTGAACATCGAGCATCCGTTGGCGAGCCTTTCTCCAAAAGGAAGCCAATATTCATGGCAATGCACTTTGAGAGTGTCACTAGTGACAAGGCTTCCATATTCATTAACGACAAGGGTGATTTGCTTGAAATCGTCTTTTGTCGCCAAGAATTCCTGAACGGTTGGCATCGTCTCTCTTCCAGAAGAGGCAATGAAAGTCGGAGTCATGACGATGGTGTCACCGACTTTAGGGGTATAGGCGCCAAGCTCGATATCCGGCTTGTTATCGAGATGGATTTCTTTCTGAATCGCGTCGGCATAGTATCCGGCTTTTGGTCTATAGAACTTCGTGTTCTTGAAGACGTCGTTCTCGTTCACGACGCTGGTGATATTGAAGACGGCGACATATGTCTCTTCACCGCTCCCGTTGATGATCTTTGTATCGCAATCAATCACGTAACCGATTTGGTTGTTGTTGTCGTCAACCGCGATTTCCGGAGCGTAAAGACGGTCGAAATCGTATTCGATGATCTCTCCGCCGATCTCGCCGGTCGTCCAGAAGCAGTATGCGCGAGCGGTTGGTTCGCCTTCGGCAATAACAGCATCCTTATTGAAACCTGTGTCGAAATAGGAGGTGGTGTAATAGTTTGGGAACGCTGTCGCATACACGAAGCAGAAAAGCAAAGAGGTCAAGAGGTTGACGCTGATGCCAGCGATGAAGACGAGGCATCTCTTCCACCACTTGATGCCTTCGATTGAACGTTCTCTTGGGATTACCTGTCCTTCTGGAAGCTCTAAGCCTTCTCCATGCATGGAGACATAGCCGCCAAGAGGAATCGCGCGTATGGCAAAGGTGGTTTCGGCGCCTTTTTTCTTATGTTTGAAAATGGCAGGACCGATGCCGATTGAGTATTCAAGACAGTAGACGTTATAGGCCTTGGCAACGACAAGATGGCCAAGCTCGTGGGTAGAGATAAGGATTCCGAGCATGACGATCATGACGATTATGGTGACGAAAATCTGCATGCTCAGTTGACTCCTTTCTCATATGTGGCACGGACATATTCCCGCACCTCTTTATCGATTCTCACCAAGGTGGTGAGAGTTGGATTCATTATATTAGCAAAGTGATTCAAGGTCATTTCGTTTACTTTGACAATGTCGGAGAAACGGATTTTTCCTTCGAGGAAAAGGGCAATGGCCACCTCGTTGGCGGCATTTACAACTGCCGTAGCAGTTCCACCCATCTTAAGGGCCTTGATGCAAAGAGGGACGGCCGGATATCTTTCAGGATCGAACTTGTGGAAATGATATGGGCCAAACTCTTGGAGTTTCTTCACTTTGAAGACTTCGAAAGGCGTTTTGCCTTCGTATAAGGCGTAGGCAATTGGGCCATGCATATCAGGCGCGCTAACATCTCCGACGATGGTTCCGTCTTTTAAGACCAAAGCGGAATGGAGATGGCTTTCGTCATGGAGAATGACTTCAACTTTATCGACGTCGTAATGGAAAAGATGGTGAGCTTCAATGACTTCGAAGCCTTTGTTCATCATGGTGTCGCTGTCGATGGTGATCTTGGCACCCATGTTCCAGGTTGGATGGTGAAGTGCCATCTCTGGAGTGACATTATCTAGTTCGTTGAGTTTGAGGTTACGGAAAGCTCCTCCGCTTCCGGTAAGAAGGATCTTCACGACATCGTCTTTGTTGACCTTGGAGAAGCATTTGGCGATGGCAACGTGCTCTGAATCGATTGGCCACATTTTGCCATGACCTTCATCAAGAAGTTTGTTGATGATGTCCCCTGCCACAACAAGACTTTCCTTATTGGCAAGGCAAAGGATTTTATTCTCTTCGAGAGTGGTCACAGAAGGCACTAAGCCGGAGAATCCGACCAAAGCGTTCTCGACCATATCGGCATCGCTGCTTCTGATAAGTTCAGATAATCCGTTCTCGCCAGAAAAGACTTTGAGTTCAGGGTGTTTTTTCTTCAAATCCCCTGCAAAACCCTCATCGATGCAGTAAACGCCTTTGATTGAAGGGAATCTCTCTAAGATTGGTTCGACTTTGTCCGTTTGCTTCCCAACGCTTATACCCACAAGCTCAAAAGATGCCCTGTCGGCTTCGAAAATATCAAGTGACTGGGTGCCAATATTGCCAGAGGCGCCTAGAAGCAAAACTTTACGCATAGACTAAATCAAGAAGTTCCAGTCGTTTTTGATGAGAACGAGGATGATAACGGCACCGATGCTTGAGAAGATGATGCTATCAGCACGGTCAAGGATTCCGCCGTGTCCTCTAAGGATGTTTCCGTAATCTTTGATGTTGTAGTAACGCTTGATAAGGCTGAAAGATAGATCGCCGATTGTGGCGAAGAGAGGCTCAAGGAGAGCGATAAGAACAATCCAGTACCACTTGTCGATGGTAAGGAATGGGAGAACTGGGTTTCCAGTAGCCGCTAAGATGAGGCCAAAGGCTGCGGTTGCAACGAAACCAACGATGATGCCCCAGTAAAAGCCTTCCCAGGTTTTCTTTGGAGAAATTCTCTCGTTGAGTTTGTGCTTTCCGAAATAGACGCCTCCAAAATAAGCGGCAATGTCGTTGAAGACCGGGCCGATGAAAACGAACAACAACAATTCAAAGGAACCCCAAAATTTGTAGGCAGCAGTGTTGACAAGCGCTTCGCCATAAGCCATTCCACCCCAGGTAATGTCAGCAAAACCAGAATTGGCGCACTGAACAGGATAGTAGCGAATGAAATAGAAAGCTTGGAAGCCAAGACCAACAAGCAAGGACATGAAGAAAAAGTAAGCGATGTCATCCAATCCAAAATTCTTGTCGAGGATGCCGACAACACAATAGACAAGCAAGGAAGCTGCGATGCCGATGACAGACACCTCGAAGCCTTCATAGAACTTATCAAGTGAAAACACGAAATCAGTCTGATTGTCGATGCACTTGGCATATTCGCTCATATTGTCTTTGAAGAACATCCAGTAGACGAAGGAAAGGATGATCGCATATGTCGCAACATAAACGAACCAGTTGTACTTCTTACGCGGAGCCTTGATGACCTCGGCGATGGCGATAAGAAGGAAGATCATGATGGCGAAGAAATACGCCCAACCTCCGAGAACGAAAGTCGGAACGGCAGTCACCATAAGGACTCCGGCAACGATTAAACGACTTTTAAGGGAAGTCTTGTAACCCTCTGGTGGTGTATTGATTTCGATATTTCCGATTTTCTTACTCATTCTTTAATCCCCCGTAGCGGCGGTTCCTGTTCTGGTATTCCTTCAAGCAGTCGATGAAAGCCTTGCGACGGAAATCAGGCCACTTCACATCAGTGAAAACGAATTCCGCATAAGCGTTCTCGTATAGCATGTAGTTGGAGAGTCTTTGCTCGCCGCTGGTCCTGATCATCAAATCGACATCAGGCATTTCTGGCTGCCAAAGATAGTTTTTGAAAGCTTGCTCATCAAGGTCTTCGAGTTTGGCTTCGCCATTCTTATAGGCTTCGGCGAATTTCTTCGTGGCCCTGACGATCTCATCACGTCCACCGTAGTTAAGGCAGACATTGAAGACGCAAGAGGTGTTGTTCTTGGTCATCTCAATGGCTTCGTAGCAAACCTTTCTGGTCTGCTCTCTGATGCGGCTAAGATCACCTGAGACAACGACTTTGCCACCGGTCTTCATAATGTAATCGATTTCGCGATGGAAGAATTCCTCAAGATAGTCCATGAGGTGGTCTATCTCATCTTGTGGACGGTTCCAGTTCTCAGTCGAAAAAGCATAGAAGCTGGCGTACTTGATATTAAACTCACGACAGAGGTCATAGATCTCAATCAAGCGACGGCAGGCCTCTTTGTGGCCAAGGTGACGTGGAAGTCCGCGGAGGTTCGCCCAGCGGCCATTTCCATCCATTATGAAAGCTACGTGGTTGAGCTTCTTTTTTAAAACAAATTCTTCACTCATTGAGTGAAATTATAGAACGAAATGGGGTTATAGAAAATACGTAAGGCCGAAAAAGGAAGAATTTCCTTTCGGCAATCCTTTTCCGAAAAAAGTGCATTAGCCAGGGAATAACGATAAAATAGTCTCACTTATGGAAGAAAACGAAACCAAAGTTGAAACGGAAAAAGTCGAAGAAACCGTAGAAATCGCTGACAAAACCCCCGTGGAATCCAAAAAGATGTCCCCTAAAGAAAAGAAGGCGACATGGATCATTGGATCAGTCGGCGTCCTTTTGGTTGCCGCTTTCACGACCGTCCTTATCGTTGGGGCTGTGACCGACTATAAGAAGTCTCAGAGAACCCCTATCTACACGATTCCATGGAACACCGATCTCGCTGGTTTCTATGATGAGAATGACAAATACATCAGTGGAGGCAATGGCGACTACGTTAAGAAGAAGGACAGCGCCGACAATGAATACGCCCATTTAAGGCAAGTCGGCACTTCTACAAGAGCAAGAACCTTTGTCCTACCGACATACGTGACTATCAAAGAGGACGAAAAAGAGAATAAGTATCAGGTCTTCACGGTCGGAAAAGAGGAAGGAAACATCTTCCATTCCGGAAGCGAAAACATCTCCGCGATATATGCACAGTCTCTTTATAAAGAGATAGGAGCTTATTCTTTCTCCAATCTTCCTTCCTTAACCAAGGTTTCTCTCAGAAGCGCACCTAAAGGAAAACAAGAAATCGGCGATCACGCCTTTTATGGTGATACCCTTCTCAAAGATGTCACGCTTGCCGACAACCTAACCGCTCTTGGAGAATCAGCTTTCGAAGGCTGCACTGCCTTGGAGCAGATTAACCTCTCGGGTTCCTTAACCAAACTCGGTAAGAACGTCTTCAAAGATACTTCAATGCGTTACATCAACTTCAACGGAAATAGAACCGATTGGGATACCGTCACCAAAGAAGAAGGCTGGGACGAAGGCTTGCATGAGTGCTACATCCAGCTCCTCAAAGAAGAACAAAGAAGCCCATACATCTATATCGAATAGAGTTTGCTTATAACAAAAAATCCCCTGCAAATTCAGGGGATTTTATTGTTTTTGGGAGTTAGATCGTCATGATCTCTTTTTCTTTGGCGGCATAGGCGTCATCGACGGCTTTCATCATATCGGTGACGACTTTCTCGAGATCTTTCTCGACTCTGTCGCGGTAATCATCGGACATGGAATCATCTTCCTTGATCATAGCAAGATAATCACGTCTGATGTTTCTCATGGCAACCTTGGCTTCCTCGGCAAAGCCTTTGGCTTGCTTGACGGTAGCCTTACGGTTTTCCTCAGTCATGGCTGGGAAGATAAGACGGACGAGGTCCGCTTCAACCTGTGGGTTGATGCCGATGTTCGCGGCGGTGATGGCAGTCGCGACAGCCTTAAGATCCTCGTGGGAATAAGGTTTGACGACGAGCTGTCTTGGCTCTGGCTTGGTGATTGAGCAGATGTCGGTGATGGCGATCTTGTCACCATAGTAGTCGGCCTTGATTCCGTTAAGGACGGATGGGTTGGCCTGGGCACTTCTTAATTTGCCGAAGTTGTCGTTAAGGCTTCTGACGGATTTTTCCATCTGTTCCTGCATTTCGTTGACGATTGGATCCATATTTTATTCCTCCGATATGACGCTTCCGACGTCTTCTCCCATAAGAACCTTCATGATGTTCTCTGGGTCTTCCATATTAAATACGTGAATCTTGATTTTGGTTTTCTCTAGCTGGGCCACCGCTGTGAGATCCATGACCGCAAGCTGTTTCTCAATGGTCTCCTGGAAGGTGAGTTTCTTGAGAAGCTTGGCATTTGGATTGGTGCGTGGGTCGGAGTCAAAGACGCCTTCCACGTTGTTCTTGCCCATAAGGATGGCATCGGCATCGCAATCAAGAGCTTTGAGGGCGGCGTTGCTGTCGGTGGTGAAGAATGGGTTTCCGGTTCCGCCGGCGAAGATGACGACGCAGTTCTTATTGAGATGATGGATGGCTTTTCTGCGGATGTATGGCTCGCAGACCTGTGGGACGTTGATGGCGCTAGCGACTCTCGTGTCGAGGCCTTTCTCCTCGCAGGCGCTCTGGATGGCCAGACCATTCATGATGGTGCCAAGCATGCCCATGTAGTCAGCGGTCGAGTGGTCGATGCCAACTGTGTCGGCAAGTTTGCCACGCCAGATGTTGCCAGCACCGACGACGATGCCGATCTGGACTCCGGTGTCCGCGACTTTCTTGATCGTTGTGGCGATTCTTTGGAGTTTCGCCCTGTCGTAAATAGAATGATTCTCCTGGTCAGCCAAAGCCTCTCCGGAGAGTTTGATGATTACTCTTTTATATATAGGTTTCATAACGGCTTTATTATACAAAGAAGACGGCTCTTGTTCGACTACTTTTTACAAAGAAAAAAGTCCCCATTTAATGAGGACTTGATTTCTAATCGTTTGAGCGATTATTCAGCAGCGGCTTCGACGCCATCGCCAACCTGGTAACGGGTGAAGGAGATGACTTTGTTGCCCTTCTCGCCAAGAAGCTGACCGACGGTCTTGGATTCGTCGAGTAACCACTTCTGGAAGGTAAGGCAGCTCTGGGAAAGAACCTTGTCGACTTTGCGCTGAGCGATCTGAGCTTTGACCTGTTCTGGCTTGTTGGCAAGCTTCTCGTCGTTGGCGACTTCGGTCTCGGCGATCTTCTGCTCTCTTTCTCTCTCGGCGGCTGGAACGTCTTCGAGGGCGAGGTAGAGAGGGTTGTTGGCAGCGATGTGCATAGCCATCTGGTTGGCTAATTCGGCATCCTCTTTCTCAAGGATGACGACGACACCGATCTTTCCACCCATGTGGATGTAGGTGCCAAAGCACTGACCTTCGGCTTTCTTGATGACTTTATAGCGACGGAAGACAAGCTTCTCACCGGTGGCAAGGGCGGTAGCATCCTGGAGATCCTTGATGCCGGCCTGAGCCTCTTCGATGGTGGCTGGCTCGTTCTTGAGAACGAATTCAGCGGCACCCTCACCGAAGGCATGGAACTTGTCGGTAGCGCTGACAAAGTCAGTTTCGCAGTTGACCTCGATGATGGCGGCTTTGCCACAACCATCGCAGGTTTTGATGACAGCTAAGCCCTCAGCGGCGGTTCTGTTAGCACGCTTGGCGGCTTTGACGATGCCCTTCTCACGGAGGACGTCGATGGCTTTTTCGATGTCGTAATCGTTTTCTTCGAGAGCTCTCTTGCAGTCCATCATGCCAGCGCCAGTGCGCTCCTTGAGGGACTTGATAGCTTCAATTTTGCTTTGTTCTGCCATTGTGTTAACTCCTTTATGTTTGACTTAGGCTTTGGCTTCTTCTTTGGCCTCTTCGGCTGGAGCAGCAGCTTCTTCGGCTGGCTTTTCTTCAGCTTTTGGAGCCTCAGCTGCGGCAGCGGCTTTCTCACCGCGTCTGGCGGCGAAACGAGCGGCTCTCTCAGCCTGCATCTTCTTATAACGCTCCTCACGTTCGGCACGCTGGGCACGGATGGCGGCCTTGCGGGCTTCGTTGGCGGCGTCGGCGCTGCGGATGGCATCCTTCATGGTAGCCTCTTCGCCTTCGTCCTTGGTGTAAGCGTATTCGGTGATGCCGCCTTTGGCTTCGACGATGGCATCAGCAAGGGTGCCGATCAAAAGCTTGAGGGCGTTGGATCCATCGTTGTTGGATGGGATTGGGAAATCAACCATCTCTGGATCGTCATTGGTGTCGACGATAGCGAAGGTTGGGATGCCGAGCTTGCGGGCTTCGGCGATGGCATTGTGCTCAAGGGTTGGATCATCGATGATGATGGCCTGTGGGGCACGGCGCATTTCTTTGACACCTTCGAGGTTACGGGAAAGTTTCTCTAACTCTTTGCGAAGGATGGCGACTTCTTTCTTTGGAAGCTTGTCGAAGGTTCCGTCTTCCTGCATGGCCTCGAGATCCTTAAGTCTCTTGGTACGGCCAAGGATGGTACGGAAGTTGGTGAGGGTTCCACCTAACCAACGGTTGGAGATGTAGAAGGAACCGCTGACGAGAGCAGCATTGACAACGACTTCTTTGGCGCTGTCTTTGGTGCCGACGAAGAGGACCTTTCCACCTTTTTCGACAATCTCTTTTAACTTCTTGTAAGCGATATTGACCTGCTCAACGGTCTTGGTGAGATCGATGATGTAAATACCGTTTCTGGCGCCGTAGATGAATCTGCCCATCTTTGGGTTCCAACGGCGGGTTTGATGTCCGAAGTGGACACCGGCTTCAAGCAATTTCTTCACGGTGATGATTGGAGCGCTTGGGTCTCTGACAATCTCAGCCATGGTTGGTTCAGCAGCTGGGGCAGCTTGTTCCTCAGCGGCTTCGGCCTCAACGGCCTCAACCTTTTTCATTTCGTCACTCATTCTGTGACCTCCATTTGTTTATGCCTCCCTCACTTCTAGGAGCTGACCACCCAAGACGCTTTTTAAGCTACTTTGCCCGTCTTTGGGAACACGGTGCTCAATCCATGAGGTGTGTATTAGCTTCTCTTTTCAAAGAAAAGCCGAGTTAAAGTATACAAAAAAGGCTCCTTCCTTACAAGGAAGAAGTAAAACTGCCTTTGTTAGAAATGTAAAATACCGCGTTTTTGCAGGGGTTATTTGGTTTTTCTTTTCTGTCTTGGGAAGTGTTCAGCGTACTCTTTGAGCATCGCTTTCTTAGAAACGTGGGTGTAGATCTGAGTGGTATCAAGAGACTCGTGACCAAGGAGTTCTTGGATGAGTCGGAGGTCCGCTCCATTATCCAAAAGATGGGTTGCGAAGCTATGTCTCATCTCATGAGGATGGAGGCCATAACGGCAGCCTGTTTTGATCTCGACTTGCTTGAGGATGTATTCAAGACCTCTTACTGTGAGGTTCTCCCCTTTTCCTGAAAGGAAGAAGGATTCCTGGGACTTGTTGCTCGTTCTCATGGAAGCAAGAACAGGCCTAGATTTCTCAGCGTATTTCTTCATAGCCGCCTCAGCAGTTTTCCCAAAAGGAACGATTCTCTCTTTCTTGCCTTTGCCATAGACCTTGATGGTTCTTGAGCGGTAATCGATTTCCCTCATCTTGATCTTGATGAGTTCGCTGGCTCGGACACCAGAGGCATAGAGAAGTTCGAGTATGGCTTGGTCACGGAGCATGAAATCGTCCGTTCTTTTGGCGTTTTCTTTTAGAAGCTCATTAACTTGTTCGACGGTTAAGGTGTCTGGGTAACGAATGCCTTTCTTTGGGGCGGTTACCTGAAGGAACGGGTTAACGACCACGTATTGCTGGTGGGCAAGATAATCATAAAAACGACGGAGGGCGGTTATCCTTCTTTGGCAGGATCTCGGAGAGACTCCCCTGCCGAGCTCTTCGCTTAAGAAATTACGGATGTTTACCTTAGTAATGGCGTCAAATAAAAGCCCTTCTTTGTTGAGGTAAACGAAAAAGGAATCGATGTCCCTTTGGTAGGAATCGAGAGTGTGTTCGCTATAGAGTTTTCCTTTGAGGAAATCTAAGTACTCTTTCTCGACCTTATTCATTGACGCCTCTCCAATAAGATTCTATCTCTTGGAGGGCTTTGGATATAGCCTGTTCGCGTTTTTCTTTGGCGCTATCCGGGACGATGGCCCAGTTGGCGTTCATCGGTTCGAATTTGGAGCTGGCGGCATGGAGGATGTAATCAAGCAAAGATCCGATGACGGAGCATCTTGGAGCCTGAACGAATTCTTTGCCTTCCTCTTTCCTCCAGAGGTTGATGGCGGCGATGATGCCGGTGGCTGCGCTTTCGACATAACCTTCGACACCGGAAAGCTGTCCGGCAATATAGACGTTCGAAGCGTTTTTCAAAGAAAGGTCCTCATTCAAGGCTTTTGGAGCGTTGATGTACGAGTTCCTGTGCATGAGACCATAACGGAGGAACTCCGCATGCTCTAAACCAGGGATCATCTGGAAGACTCTCTTCTGCTCTGGGTATGTGAGGTTGGTCTGAAAACCAACGAGGTTATAGTAATCGCCGAGTTTTGTATCTTGTCTAAGCTGAGCGATCGCGTACGCCCTAGGATGTTCTTCGGTCCATAAACCAAAAGGTTTAAGTGGTCCGTGTCTAAGGGTTTCGAAACCACGGCTGGCGATGACTTCGATTGGCAAGCAGCCTTCGAAATAACGAGTATCGAATTCGTGAACCAAAGCTTTCTTGGCATTCACAAGTTCATTAACGAAGTTGGTGTATTCCTCTTTGGAGAAACCGCAGTTGATATAGGCACCATCATCTTGCTCAAATCTGGATTTGAAATAGGCCTTAGTGAAATCGATCGAATCCTTTTTGATGATTGGGGCAGAGGCATCGAAGAAGGAAAGGTTCTTCTCCCCTATTACTTCACCTAAAACGTTCATCAGGGATTCGCTCGTAAGAGGGCCCGTTGCGATGATAGTCGGTCCTTTAGGAAGCTCTGTTATTTCTTCTCTATGAAGGACCAAATTTGGAAAAGAGGTTAGTTTTGCAGTGATTTTTGATGCGAAAATGTCACGATCGACCGCTAAAGCGTTGCCACCAGGGACCCTTGCGATCTCCGCAGCTTCCATGGTGACAGAGTCCATTTTGCGCATCTCTTCTTTGAGAAGACCGCAGGCATTATCAAGGCGGTCGCTCTTAAGGGAATTGGAGCAAACGAGTTCGCCGAAAGCGTCTGTCGTATGCGCTCCGTCATCGACTAAAGGACGTCTCTCATAGAGATGGACTTTATAACCCTTCTTTAATAAGAAGAAGGCGGCCTCGCTACCAGCAAGACCCGCCCCCACAATAGTTACTTCTTTCATTTCTTCTTCTCGGTCAACCATTCATGGTGACGGCACTTCGGGAAGTTTGTGCAACCAAGGAAATCAACCTTCTTGCCATGCTTAAGAACAAGATGTCCGGTTTTGCACTTCGGGCATGGTTTCACATATTGCTCTGGAGTAGCGGCTTCCTTCTTAGGAGCCTCGGTTCCATCGATGTTTTTGATATAGCGACACTTCGGGAATCCAGAGCAGGCGATGAATTCTTTTCCGCTCTTCTTGTCTTTTCTGATGACAAGAGGTTTGCCGCATTCTGGGCAAAGCTCACCAGTGAGTTTGGCGTTGCTTGGTTCTTTCTGAACGTAATGGCAGGTTGGGTAATTGGAACAGGCGATGAAGGTTCCATAACGGCTCTTCTTGGTAACGAGAGGAGATCCGCAATCAGGGCAAACGCCGACAGGCTCTTCGGTGAGAGGGTTACGTTTGGAGATCTTCTCGCTAGCGACTTCGAGTTCTTTGATGAATGGGCCATAGAAGCCATTCATGGCATCGAGTTTCTTGAGTTTGCCTTCCTCGATTTCATCGAGTTGGCTTTCCATCTTGGCAGTGTAGTCATAGGAAACGATGGCTGGGAAGCAATCTTCCATAACGACAGTAGTTAAAGTTCCGGTTTCGGTTGGGGTAAGAACACCTCCTTTGGAGGTGACATAACCATGGGCGACAAGGAGTTTGATGGTGCTCGCGTAGGTTGATGGACGGCCAATGCCTTTCTCTTCCATCATCTTGACGACACGGGCTTCGGTGTATCTGGCAGGAGCCTTTGTGAACTTCTGCTCATTCTTGGTTTCGACGCGGTTATAGATCTTATCCTCTTCAATCAAAGGAAGAAGCTTGGTGTCATCGTCTTCGAATTCACCATAGATAGCTTCATAACCCTTGAAAAGGGTTCTGGTTCCGACCGTCTTGAAGGAAAGACCATTCTCTTCGAAGACAACGGTCGTGACTTCCTCGACTTTGTCGGCCATGACGGAGGCTAAGGCGCGATCATAGATAAGCTTATAAAGCTTAGCTTCACGTTCGCTGACGTATTTGGCAACGATCTCTGGGGTTCTGTGAGTGCCGGTTGGACGGATGGCTTCGTGAGCATCCTGGATCCTCTCCTGCTTCTTTCCGAACTTGATGTTGCCGAGGTATTCATCGCCATAGGTTTCAAGGATGAAAGGTTTGGCGTGGTTGTAATAGAAGTTATCACTCAAGCGGGTGCTGTCAGTACGCATGTAGGTGATAAGACCAACATGCTCTCCGTTGACCTCCAAACCTTCGTAAAGTTTCTGGGCGATGGATTGGGTCATCGAGGTGCTGAACTTGAAGCGGTTATAGGCTTCTTGCTGCATCGTTGAGGTCGTGAATGGGAGTTTGGATGGGACGCGTTTCTTGGTCTTGGTCAAAGAGGCGACATGATAGGAATCCGCGACGCGTTTGAGAAGGGCTTCAGCCTCCTCTTTGTTATGAATCGCTGCGGTTTTGCCGTCGATTTTATCCAAAGTGGCGGTCACTTTGGTACCGTTGATATCAAGGACGATATCAAGGGTCCAGTACTCTTCTGGCTTGAAATCTTTGATCTCCTTATCGTTGTCGACAATCATTCTTAAAGTGACTGATTGGACACGTCCAGCAGACTTGGATTTGATGGTTCTTTGAAGAAGAGAGGAAAGCTTGAAGCCGATGATACGGTCATACATCCTACGGGTCTCTTGGGAATTGACGAGATCCATGTTGATGGTGCTTGGGTTATCGATAGCCTCTAAAAGGGCTGGTTTGGTGATTTCATGGAAACGAAGACGTTTGGTCGTCTCTAAAGGTAGGCCTAAGACCTGCGCAAGATGCCAAGAGATGGCTTCTCCTTCGCGGTCAGGGTCGGTTGCGAGAATGACTTCATCAGCCTTCTTCGCGGCACGGGAAAGCTCGTTGATGATCTTCTGTTTGCCACTGGCGACGACGAAGTTAGGGACAAAACCCCCATCGACATCGATTCCAAGGCCTCCCTTACCTCTCATTGAGAGGTCTCTGATGTGACCTTGGGACGCCATGACTTTATAGTCATGACCCAAATATCTTCCGATGGTATCACATTTTTTTGGAGACTCGACAATAACTAATTTCATTCGTAACGACCTTTCGACGCTTAGGTATCATAGGAACAGAAAAATGGGTTGTCAAACACCGATTTTCCCTTTTCCTTATATATAAATAAGAGATTATTTATAGATTTTTTGTAAAATTTTCTAAACTCGTTGAATGTAAATTTATTTCACTTTGAGTGCAAAAAGAAAACCCAGTGAACCTTTCTGATCCACTGGGTGTTTTCTCTAAATCAGGCGATTAGGCAGCGAGCCATTTGTCGGCAATCGCAGCGGCTTCGTCAGAAGTAAGTTTGAGGACGGAACCGTGGCGCTTTCCACCATTGCCCCAAGAGAATTTGGAGGAAGGATAGATGCTCCAGGCACTGCCAGTGGTATCTTCGATGTCGGTTGTTGAGAATGGGAGGTAACCACTGCCGGCGTTGTATCTGTCGCCCATGATGCACCACTCTGGGGTGTTTGGATCATCCCAGTCACACTTGTTGAACTGGAAGAGGGCCGGTCCTTCAAGGGTGGTGTTGTCGAAGCTAGAGACACCGGTGCCGGAGGTTGGAAGTCCAAGCTCATCAAGATCTAAGACTTTCTCCCAGGCTTCGTAGTCAAGGATATCGTCGCTTCTGAAGACACGGATGCCACCATCTCTGTCGCCGTTGTCACCGTCTTTGGTGATGGCGTAGTAATGGTCGCCGATCTTGGTGCAGGTAGCGTCGATGATGTTTCTGCCATTTGGATGGTTGGAGTTCTCTGGAACGCCATCGGTCTGGTTATCGATGAAGAGCTTGGTCTCTCCGAAGTGCTCGAAGTCACGGGTGGTCGTGTAGTAGACGGCGTCGCCTTTGACTTTGGTTTTCTGATCATCTGGCAAGGTAAGGTCATCGATGATGCAGCTGGACCAGAAGATGACGTACTGTCCGGTCTCTTCGTGCCAAGTCATCTCTGGGGCCCAGGCCATACCGGCATTCTCTGGAGCGACTTCGATGTATTTTGGATCGCCCCAATCGGTAAGGTCCTCGGTTTCCCAAAGGATGAGGGTGTGTTTACCGTTAACGGTTGGGTAAGTGTAGCCTTTTGGAGTGTTTCTCCATCCGCCTTCAGGTCTGTTGTTGACCTTGAGGTCGGTGGCGATGATGAAGAATCTGTCGCCTTCTGGTGAACGATAGACGAATGGGTCTCTGACGCCCTTTTCGCTAGCGATTGAGGAAAGGACAGGCTGATTTCCGTTTAAGGACTGGAAGTTGAATCCCTGGCCCTCTGGGGCTAAAGACATGTAGACTTGTTCGCCGTTGGCGCTTCCTTCACCGGTGAAGGTGACAAGAAGGTAACCGACGTAATCGTCTTCGGTGAGTTCTTTGTCTAAGCCTTTGACGGTGACTTCCTGAGTGTAGCTGCCGACTTTGCCATCTTTGGTGATTGAAGCAGTAAGCATAACGGTTGTGTCCGCTAAAGGTCTCTCAACTGAACCAGGAGCGATGTCACCGATAGCTTCGCAATGAATGATATTTGGTTCGTCGCAACTCCAGGTGATCGGAAGTCCATCAACTTCTTCTGGGAGATACATGTTGCCTCTCACATCATCGAGGCCTTTGAGGGTAAGGCCTGGAATGTAGGCGGCCATTTCCTCAGATTCCATGGTTGGAACAACTTTTGGCACGCTTGTGCATCCTGCTAACGCGAGGACGGTAAGCATAGGAAAGATAATTTTTTTGTTCATGGGAAATATCCTCTTTTTCGTAGTTATTTTACCCATGTAAGCGCTCACGCAAAAGCCAAACATGTCAAAAGCACATGGCAATCTTTGGTGTTTTACCTTTTTAGACGCTCTCTTTCTCCCCTGATATCACCCATCATTAAGAGGACGTCTTCTGGGCTTTCGACCATAAAAGCCCCATCTTTTATGAGGGCGTTGCAGGCGCTATCTTCAGTAGCCCGATAAGGAACGCATCCAACATCTTTATTTGAACTTAAAGCGTAATTGACGGTGATGAGGGTGCCGCTTCTTCTTGATGCCTCCCCTACGACCGTCGCTTTCGATAAGCCGGCGACGATGCGGTTTCTTAGAGGGAAAGTCTCATGAGTTGGTTTGGTCTTGCCAGGGTATTCAGAAATGACAAGGCCTTCCTTCTTGATCCTTTCATATACAGGCGTGTTCTCGCTTGGATAACAGAAATCGATCCCGTTTCCGAGGACGGCAACAGCCCCTCCTTTGCTGTCTAAGGCCGCTACAAGGGCTGCTACATCGATTCCGCGGGCCAGACCACTAACAATCCTGTACCCATACTTTGAGAGCCCAGAACACATGGTTCTAGCCATCTCATTGCCATAAGGCGTTGAATCTCTTGAACCAACATAGGAGACGCACTTTGAATCGTCGCGCATCAAAGAAAGATCACCATAGTAAAAGAGAACGATAGGCGGTTTGTAGCATTGTTTCAAAGCCAAAGGATATTCAGGATCGAGAATCGTCACGTATTTGCTTTGGCATGCTGAAGAAAGCTTCTCGTAAAGCTCTTCGTCCGGAACTTCCTTGTCCTTGACGGCTTGGGTTAGCTTATCCCAATCGCCCTCGTACTTGAGAGCGAGATAATGAAGAATCTGATTAGGTTTAAGAATTGACATGGGTTCCCTCCACAATTCATATATGGCGGGAATCCTGTTTTTTTCCGAAAAATCGTTAACAAAGTTTTGGGCTGTCGTCCAAAAGGTATTTGATTGGCGCGAACGTCTTGCGGTGAACGTGATCAATCGGGCCGTATTTGTTTATCGCATCGATATGGGCTTTTGTTCCATATCCCTTGTGCTTGGCGAATCCGTATTCAGGATATTGCTTATCAAGCTCATCCATATATCTGTCACGGCTCACTTTGGCAAGGATCGATGCTGCAGCGACGTTAAGACACTGGGCATCTCCTTTGATCATGGCGATGACCTTCTTGTTCTTCACATATAAAGGCATAGCGTCCGTGATGATGAGGTCATAGTCGATTCCGATCTGCTCGATGGCTTTCTTCATGCAGATCTTGGTGGCCTCATAAATGTTGTACTTGTCGATATCGTCCGCGCTGACGGAAGCGATTCCGTATGCGAGAGCCTTTTCTTTGATGATGTCGAAAAGGGCTTCACGCTTCTTAGCGGTCAGTTTCTTTGAATCATCGATAAGGTCATCTTCGAAGTCTGGGGTGAATAACGCAGCTGCGGCAAAAACAGGTCCCGCAAGAGGACCGCGCCCTGCCTCATCGACTCCGACAATGAGTTTGCAGGAAGATGAATAGAACTCTTTCTCTTTGTTGAGCATTATGGTCTTTCTAAGCTGATCTTACCGAAATAGCCTTCTTGGAAATCTTTGAAGATGGAAGATGTCGCTTTCGCGTAATCGAAGGTTCCGTTCTTCAAAAGATACCCGCGGTTTTTAGCGACGATTTCGAGGACTTCTTCGGCCTCGAGTTTGCTTAAGTCTTCAATTCCGTAGCGGTTTTGCAGACAATTTTTGTAATTTTCGCGTAAGAAGACGAATAAGAAACGATATAGCTCATCAAGAGGGAGGACATCTTCTTTGATGCTTCCAAGGATGGCTAAACGTCTGGCGGTCAACGGGCCTTCGTAGTTCATTGGAAGGATACCTGGGGTATCAAGCAAAACGAAGTCCCCGGAGAGTTTGATCCATTGCTCGCTTCTGGTGACGCCTGGGGTGTTGGCTGCCCTTGCGACGCGCTTGCCCGCAAGGTTATTGATGAGGGTGCTCTTACCTACATTAGGGATGCCGACGATTAGGAGCTTGAGAGGCTGTTTCTTCATGCCGAGCTTCTTCTCTTTCTCGCGTTTCTTAAGAACGAGAGGCTCGCTCATCTCATTGAGGACCTTGAAGACCTTCTCACCTTTGAGGTTGCTGGCGAAACAGGTAATGCCCTCTTGGTTATATTTGGCGATCCATCTGGCGGTGACCAATGTATCAGCTTTGTCGTTTTTGGAGAGAACAATCAAATGAGGTTTGCTTCCGATGAGCTCACTAAGCATCGGGTTACGCGTCGAAAAAGGCGCTCTCGCGTCTGCGACCTCAACGACGATGTCGGCGTTCTTGACGAAAGGAGCCATCTCGCGGAGGGCTTTGGCCATATGGCCAGGAAAATAATGGACGTTCTTCTGCTGCTGATTGTTCATCTAATAAAGTATAAGAATTCTATTGAATTAAGACAAAAGAAAACCGCCCTCATTTGAAAGGGCGGTTCCAGTCACTTCTTGAGATTTACTTGGCTTCGGCAGCCTTTGGGGCTTTGCCTTGCTTGATACGGGCGGATTTGCCGCTGAGTCCACGCATGTAGTGGATTCTGGCACGACGAACCTTACCGTAACGGGTAACTTCGATCTTGGCGATGCTTGGGGAGTTGACAGGGAAGGTTCTTTCCACGCCGACGCCACTGGACATCTTACGGACGACGAAGGTTTCGCTGACACCATGACCGCGACGCTGGATAACGACGCCCTCATAGACCTGAATACGCTCTTTCTTGTTCTCGACGATGCGGTAGTAGACCTTGACGGTGTCACCGCTGGAGAACTGTGGGATGTCTTCGCGAATCTGCTTGGCAGTGATCTCATTGACAATGTTGTTGTTCATGAATCTTTTCCTCCTAACTTAGAATTTGCTCTTCAGGTTCACGTCTAGTGACAGACGGCGGAGCCTGCGTATCGCTTTCGCGCACCGAATATATTACGCGCTCGATAAGCCCCTCGCAAGCAAAACCTTTGGAGAGTGAAATGTAATGTAATTATGTGTCAAGCAAAAATACTTGACAGGCATATATCATAAGCCTATGATTACGTTCGGAAAAGGAGAACAAGCATTATGGTTAAAATCAGATTGGCCCGCATTGGCCGCCACAAAGATCCCTTCTACCGCATCGTCGCCGCTGACAGCCGCTCTTCCAGAGATGGCCGTTATATCGAACAGATCGGCACCTATGATCCAGCTCTTGGAGAAGAGAAAGCCATCATCAACGAAGAACTCGCTATGAAGTGGCTCAAAGATGGCGCCATTCCTTCCGACAGCGTCCGCGCTATGTTCAGCCGCAAAGGCATCATGGCCAAGTTTGCCGAAGGAAAAGCTAAGAAAAAGGAGACCAAATAATGGATTACGAGAAAGTAATCCACGGTCTTGTCGATCCCCTCATCGAGCATCCTGAATCCATCATGGTCAGAGAGCTCCCAGGCAGCACCGAGAAAGATGTGGCCCTCCTCATCGTCGCAGAAGATGATGACACCGCCCGCTTAATCGGCAAGCATGGAGCGATCGCAAACGCCCTTCGTGAAGCCATTGGAATCGTTGGCAAAGCCGACAACTCCAACGTCAGAATCCATTTGAAATTCGAAAGCTTCAACGAAAATCATGACGACAAAGAGGACGCCGAATAAGCGTCCTCCTTTTTCTCTTATGGAATACATCACACTTGGTTACATTCTTAAGCCCTTCGGGTTAAAAGGTGAGGTCAGATGCAAATCCCTCACATCTTTTGCTAAGCAAAGATTTAAGAAAGGGACCAAACTGTCCCTCCACGACGAGAAAACGAACGAAAGATTCCCTGCTACCGTTAAGAGCTTCAGGGATTCCGGAGACTATTACTTCCTCTCCTTCGAGGAATATGGTGATATAAACGCCATCGAAGGCTATAAAGGCTTTGCCATCGAGATGGACAAAGAAGCGGCCGTCCTTCCAGAAGGCTACTACCGCTACGCCGACTTAATCGGCTGCAAGGTCGTCGACTATCTTGACGAGAATCGCATCATCGGAGTCGTCGATGAGGTCCTCGAATACTCGAAGGTCAGAACCTTATCGGTCACCACCGCTGAGAAGAAACACGTTTACGTGCCATTCAAAGACGGGCTTTTCATCAAAAACGTCGACATCGATAATAAAGTCATAACCATCAATGTCATGGAGGGCTTGCTTTGAAGATCACCGTTTTAACACTCTTCCCTGAGATGTTCGAAGGCGTTTTGAGCAACTCCATCATCAAGAGGGCCATCGCCAAAGGTTGCGCGGAGATCGAGATTGTTCAGATCCGCGATTTCACCACGGACAAATACGGAAGAACGGATACCCCGCCTATCGGAGGAGGAGCCGGGCTCATCCAGAAGTGCCAGCCTATCGTCGATGCTCTTAAGAAGGTCTCAGGTCCAAACAGCCACAAGGTCCTCTTCTCCCCTAGAGGCGTCACATATAACGAGAAAATCGCAAAATCCTATGCAAAACTTGAACATATCGTTCTCGTTTGCGGGCATTACGAAGGAATTGACGAGAGAGTGAATGACTATGTCGATGAGCTTCTTTCGATCGGTGACTATGTCTTAACTGGCGGAGAAATCCCAGCTATGTCCGTCATCGATTCCGTCGTCAGACTTCTCGATGGAGCCATCTCCCATGATTCCTTAACCGATGAATCGTTCAACGAACCAATCCTTGAGTATCCTCAATACACCGAACCATATGAGTTCGACGGAAAGAAAGTTCCTGACCTCTTATATAGCGGTAACCATGAGGCCATCGCCAAGTGGAGAAGGAAGAAGGCTTTGATCCTCACGAAGGAGCACCGCCCAGACCTCTTCGAAAAGCTTCCTCTTAGCAAGCAGGACAAGAAACTTCTGGCTGAGGAAGAGAGCGGAGAAACCCCAAAATGGGAAAAAGACGCTCTTGAGAAAGGGCACAAATTCATCAAATGAAAGACCTTACAATCAAGGTCTTTTTCTTTTTTTGAAAAAAGCGCTTGAATCATTGATTCAGTATCTATATATTTTTTGAGGGTTCCAAAGGAATCCCATATCGGTAGGAGAACTGATATGTCCACTCTTAAAATCAAAATCGAAAGCGGAAGAGCTAAGGTCGACTTTGACCTTCAGCATTTGGTTTCCGCTTTTTCTCTTCCAAACAAACTCAGAACTGATTCCTCTTATATTCTTGTTCCCGGCTTCCTTGATGTTCATGTTCATCTCAGAGAGCCGGGTTTTTCTTACAAAGAGACCATCAAAACCGGAACCGAGGCCTCTGCTCATGGCGGATACACCGCTGTCTGCACGATGCCAAACCTCAAACCTGTCCCAGATAGCCTTGAGACCTTGAAGATCGAAGAGGACATCATCGCCAAGGATGCATGCATACACGTATACCCATACGCCTCTATCACCAAAGGCGAGAAAGGCGATGAGCTTTCCGACATGGAAGACCTCAAAGACAGGGTCTGCGCCTTCTCCGATGATGGCGTTGGCGTCCAGACCGAAGAGATGATGCTCAAAGCCATGATGAAGGCTAAGGAGCTCAACAAGATGATCGTCGCGCATTGCGAGGTCAACGAACTCCTCAAAGGTGGCTACATCCATGATGGCGAATACGCCAAAGCCCATGGCCATAGAGGAATCTGCTCCGCTAGCGAATATATGGAAATTGCCAGGGATATTGAACTTTCAAGAAAGACCGGATGCAGATATCACGTCTGCCACATATCCACCAAAGAAAGCGTTGAGCTTATCCGCAAAGCCAAAAAGGAAGGCGTCCATATCACCTGTGAGACCGCGCCTCATTACTTACTCTTAAATGATTCGATGCTTCAGGAAGCGGGCAACTGGAAAATGAACCCACCGCTTAGAAGCGAAGAAGATAGACTCGCCCTCATTGAGGGAATCAAAGACGGCACGATTGATATCATCGCCACCGACCATGCCCCACATAGCCTTGAAGAGAAATCGAGAGGCTTAGAGAAATCGCCATTTGGTATCACGGGCATCGAACTTGCCTTCCCGCTCCTTTATACGGGGTTAGTTAAGAAAGGCATCATCACCTTAGACAAACTTATCGACCTCTTGGTCGTGAACCCACGCGAGATATTCGGAATCCCATACGACGGATTCAGCGTCTGGAACCTTGATGAGGAATTCGAGGTCAAAGAAGAAACGTTCTTGTCGAAAGGCAAGTCCACTCCGTTCATCGGAGCGAAACTCTACGGCGTCAACTACCTTACAGTTTGCAATAACCACATAGTTTATGAGAAAGAGGAGGGAAATAACTAATGGCTAAACGTACAGACGTTAAGAAAATATTAATCATCGGCTCTGGCCCAATCGTCATCGGTCAGGCAGCCGAGTTCGACTATGCAGGCACTCAGGCTTGTTTAGCTCTCAAAGAGGAAGGATACGAGGTCGTCCTCGTCAACTCCAACCCAGCGACCATCATGACCGACACCCAGATCGCGGATAAGGTCTACATGGAACCACTTACCCTTGATTACGTCGCGAAGATCCTTCGTCACGAAAGACCAGACGCGATCGTTCCAGGCATCGGCGGACAAACCGGTCTCAACCTTGCTATGCAGCTTGAGAGAAAAGGCGTCCTCAAAGAATGCCGCACCTTGCTTCTTGGCACCCCAGCCGAATCCATTGAGAAGGCTGAGGACAGAGAGCTCTTTAAAGAGATGTGCCAAAAGATCGGTGAGCCAGTTATCCCATCCGAAATCACCTACGATATCGACCAGGCTTTGAAGGCCGCTCACGATATCGGCTACCCAGTTGTCTTAAGACCAGCTTTCACCCTTGGTGGAACCGGCGGCGGATTCGCTGACAACGATGAAGAACTCATCGAAGTCGCGAGAAACGGCTTTGCCCTCTCCCCAGTCCACCAGATCCTCGTCGAGAAATCCGTCAAAGGATATAAGGAAATCGAATTCGAGGTCATGCGCGACAGCAAGGACCACGCGATCACCATCTGCGGCATGGAAAATGTTGACCCAGTCGGCGTCCACACCGGCGACTCCATCGTCGTTGCCCCAATCATGTCCCTCAATGAGCACGATTTGAAGATGCTCAACGACTCCGCCATCAAGATCATCAGAGAACTAAAGATCGAAGGCGGCTGCAACGTCCAATTCGCCCTTAATCCAAATTCCAGCGAGTACTTCTTAATCGAGGTCAACCCACGTGTTTCCCGTTCCTCCGCTCTTGCTAGCAAAGCTAGCGGATATCCAATCGCCAGAGTCACCGCCAAGATTGCCCTTGGTATGGAACTCAGCGAGATCCCAGTCGCTGGCGGAACCGCTGCGATTGAGCCATCCCTTGATTACGTCGTGGCCAAATTCCCTCGCTTCCCATTCGATAAGTTCACGAGCGCTTCCAATGAGCTTGGAACCCAGATGAAAGCCACCGGCGAAGTCATGGGCATTGGTTCTACCTTAGAAGAGTGCGTTCTCAAATCCATGAGATCCCTCGAGATCGGCGCTTGCCACCTTCACAACAAGATCTTTGATGAAGTCTCAACCGAAGATCTCAAGAAACACATCAGCACCTTCAAGAGCGACAACGTCTTCGCCATCTGCGAGCTCTTAAGAAGAGGCGTCAGCGTTGACGAATTATTCAAAATCACCGCCATAACCCCATTATTCTTGGAATCTTTCAAGAAAATCATCGATATGGAAAAGGAGATTGCCGCCAAGCCTGGTGACCTTGAGATTCTCAAAACCGCTAAGGTCATGGGCTTCTCCGATAAGTACATCGCCAAGCTCTGGAAACAGAAAGAGCTCGATGTCTATAACAAGAGAATCGAAAACAATCTCATCCCAACCTATAAGATGGTCGATACCCTCCACACCGGAGAGTACATCGCTTACCTCTATTCCACTTATCAGAACCTTGTTGACCCAAGCTTCAAGAACGAATCCCGCTTAACCAACAAGAAGAAGATCGTCGTCCTTGGCGCTGGCCCAATCAGAATCGGCCAAGGTGTTGAGTTCGACTACAGCACCGTCCACGCCGTCCAGACCATCAAGCGCGCTGGATACGAAGCCATCATCATCAACAACAACCCAGAGACCGTCTCCACTGACTACACCACCGCTGACAAGCTCTACTTCGAGCCTCTCACCGTGGAAGACGTCATGGCCATCATCAACTACGAGAAACCAGAAGGCGTCATCGCCTGCTTAGGCGGACAGACCGCCATCAACCTCGCTGATCCTCTTGCTGCTAGAGGCGTCAAGATCATCGGCACCGACTGCGAAGCCATCGACAAGGCCGAAGACAGAGACCTCTTTGAGAAGGTTTGCAAATCCCTTAACATCCCTCAGCCAGACGGAACCGCTGTCACTTCCATCCCAGAAGGCATCAAGGCCGCTTCGAGAATCGGATACCCAGTCTTAGTTAGACCTTCGTTCGTTCTCGGTGGCAGAGCCATGCAGATTGTCAATGATGAGAATGGATTGAAACACTACCTCAAAACCGCTGTCGAAATTGACGAAGACAAACCAGTCCTCGTTGACAAATACATCGTCGGTAAGGAAGTCGAAGTCGACGCTATTTGCGACGGCATCGACGTCTTCGTCCCAGGCATCATGGAACTTGTCGAAAGAACCGGCATCCACTCTGGCGACTCTATCTCCGTCTATCCTTCCTTCTCGATCAGCGACAAGGTCAAAGGAATCATCCTTAGCTATGCTAAGCAGTTAGGCCTTGGCATCGGCATCAAAGGCTTATACAACATCCAGTTCATCGTCGACAAAGATGAGAAAGTCTACATCATCGAAGTCAACCCACGTTCATCAAGAACCGTCCCATTCCTCTCTAAGTCCACTGGATACTCTTTAGCGGACATCGCTACCGAGGTCATCCTTGGCAAGAGCCTTAAGGAACAGGGCATCTTCGGAATCTACCCAGAAGAGAAGAAGAGATACTACGTCAAAGTCCCAGTATTCAGCTTCAACAAGATCAAAGGACTCGATGCTTACCTCTCCCCAGAAATGAAATCCACTGGCGAAGCCATTGGTTATGATGACAAACTTAATAGAGCCCTCTACAAAGCCTTACAGGCTGCTGGAACCAAACTCCAGAACTACGGAACCGTCTTCGTCACCGTCACCGACGAGGATAAAGAGGAAGCTCTCCCACTCGTTAAGAGATTCTATGACCTCGGCTTCAACATCGAGGCCACTAGCGGAACTGCCTCATTCTTAAAGGAACACGGAATCAGAACCCACGTCCTCAAGAAGATCAAAGAAGGCAGCAATGAAATTCGTGACTCCATCAGACAAGGACATATCGCCTACGTCATCAACACCGCGAAGGTCGGTGAGAAGGCTGCTGAGTCCGATGGCTACCAGATCAGAAAGTACGCGATTGAGAGCAACGTCACGATGTTCACCTCGCTTGACACCGTGAGAGTTCTCCTCGACGTCTTAGAGGAAACCACCATCACCATCTCCACCATCGATGCCTAAGGAAGTAACAATGAAGAGAAGCGTATTTGAAATCGAAAAGAACATCCCTCTCACGAAAGATGTTTTTGAGATGGTCTTAAATGGAGATACCTCAGGCATCACCAACGCAGGCCAATTCGTCAACATCCTTCTTGATGGCTATTACCTTAGAAGGCCAATCTCCGTCTGCGACTATGACGAAGGCACACTTACCCTCATCTACAAAGTCGTCGGCAAAGGCACCAAAGCGATGAGCGAGATGCCTGTTGGCACTAACCTCGATCTCCTTGTCGGACTTGGCAATGGCTATGACTTATCGAAAGCGGGCGACCACCCTCTCCTTATCGGAGGAGGCGTTGGAGTCCCACCTCTCTATAACCTTGCTAAGAAACTCGTCAAAGAAGGCAAAAAAGTCTCGGTTATCCTTGGATTCAACAAAAAAGAAGAGGTTTTTGCCGAGGATTCTTTCAAAAAACTCGGATGTGATGTCACCGTCACGACCGTTGATGGCTCTTATGGCATAAAGGGCTTTGTCACGAACGCCCTTCCAGAAAGCTACTCATATTTCTACACCTGCGGCCCAGAGCCAATGCTTAAGGCTGTGTATAACGCAACGACCTCCGAAGGTGAATTCTCCTTCGAGAGAAGAATGGGATGCGGATTCGGAGCCTGCATGGGCTGCTCTTGCAAGACCATCACCGGATATAAGCGCATCTGCAAAGAAGGCCCAGTCCTAAGGAAGGAGGAAATCCTATGGGAGAAATAGACACCAAGATCAACCTTTTGGGAATCGAGATCGATAACCCAATCATCCCTGCTTCCGGAACCTATGGATTCGGCTACGAGTTCGCTGAACTCTATGACATCAACATGCTTGGAACCTTCTCATTCAAAGGAACCACCGCTGAACCAAGATTCGGAAACCCAACCCCTCGTATCGCTGAGTGCCCTGCTGGCATGATCAACTGCATCGGCCTTCAGAACCCTGGCATCGAGAAAGTCATCAGCGAAGAGCTTCCTAAGTTAGCGAAGGTCTTCCATAAGCCAGTCATGGCCAATATCTCCGGCTTCTCCTTAGAGGAATATGTCTCTAATTGCGAGAAGATCGACAAAGTCGATATGGTCGGTTGGATTGAGCTCAATGTCTCTTGTCCAAACGTCCATGGCGGAGGACTTGCCTTCGGAACTGACCCTGACAACGTAAGAAACGTTGTTAAGGCCGTTAAGAAGGTCATTCACAAACCACTCATCGTCAAACTCTCCCCTAACGTCACGGATATCGTCGCAATCGCGAAGGCCGCTGAAGAAGGTGGAGCTGATGGCATCTCTCTCATCAATTCATTGATGGGACTTAGAATCGATCTCAAGACCGGGGAGCCAATCCTTGGTATCAAGACCGGAGGCCTCTCTGGACCTGCCGTCTTCCCTGTCGCGCTTAGATGCGTCTATCAGGTCGCACACGCGGTCAAGATCCCAGTCATCGGCATGGGCGGCGTCTCTAGCGCAGAAGACGTCCTTGAGATGATGATGGCGGGCGCTACAGCCGTTGAAGTAGGCGCCGCAAACCTCGTCAATCCTTATGCTTGCAAAGAAATCATTGAGGATTTGCCAAGGATAATGGAGAAATACGGCATCAAATCGCTTAAAGATATAATCGGAGGAAGAAAGTAAGATGGCAAAAGACGTAATCATCGCTTGCGATTTCGAGAGCAAGGAAAAGACACTCGAATTTCTTGATAAGTTCACTGGCAGAAAGCCATTCGTGAAAATCGGCATGGAGCTCTTCTATGCGGAAGGCCCATCCATCGTGAGAGAGATCAAGAAGAGAGGACACAAGATCTTCCTCGACCTCAAACTCCACGACATTCCAAATACCGTCAAGAAAGCTATGGCTAGACTCTCTGGCCTCGACGTTGATATGTGTAACCTCCACGCCGCAGGAACCAGAGCCATGATGGAAGCCGCCATCGAAGGCCTCACTAGGCCAGACGGAACGAGACCTCTTCTTCTTGCCGTCACTCAACTCACCTCCACCGATCAGGAATCGATGGAAAGAGACATCCTCATCCACGAACCAATCGACAAGGTCGTCATGCACTACGCCAAGACCGCCAAAGAATCAGGTCTTGATGGCGTTGTCTGCTCACCGCTTGAAGCTGGCAAGGTCCACGATGTCTGCGGAAGCTCCTTCCTCACCGTCACCCCTGGCATCAGATTCGCCGATGGCGACAAAGGCGACCAGAAGAGAGTCATGGATCCAGCCGCTGCAAGAGCGATTGGCAGCGACTACATCGTCGTCGGACGTCCAATCACCGCCGCAAGCGACCCAGTTGCCGCTTACGAAAGATGCATCAAAGATTTCTTAGGAGAATAAAAATGGAAAACATCGATCAATTAATTGCTAAAGACTTACTCAGCATCAAGGCTGTCTTCTTTAGCCCTAACAAACCATTCACTTGGGCCAGCGGAATCAAATCCCCTGTCTATTGCGACAACCGTCTCACTCTCACTGCCCCAGCAGTCAGAAGCGACGTTGAGAACGCCTTAGCTGAGACCATCAAAAAGAACTATCCAGAAGTCGAAGTCCTTATGGGTACCAGCACAGCTGGTATCGCCCATGCTGCCATCGTCGGCCACATCATGAATCTCCCAATGGGTTATGTCAGAAGCGGCGCCAAAGACCATGGCAGACAGAACCAGATCGAAGGCAAGCTTGAGAAAGGCCAGAAGGTCGTCGTCGTTGAAGACCTTATCTCCACTGGCGGAAGCGTCCTCGAAGTCGTCGACGTCCTTAGAGAAGCCGGCGCTGAGGTCCTTGGCATCGTCTCCATCTTCACCTATGGCATGAAGAAAGGCTTAGAGAGACTTGCCGCTGCTAACGTTAAGAACATCTCCCTCACCAACTTCGACGTCATTGCCTCTGTTGCCGCCGAGGAAGGCTACATCGAAAAGAGCGACATTGAGCGCTTAATCAAATTCAGAAACAATCCAAGCGACGAGAGCTGGATCAAAGGTGAATAAAGATGCGCAGCGTCATCGATATCGTTGATTTATCGGTTGAAGAGATCGAGGCCCTTTGCAAAAAGGCCATCGACATCTCCGAGAACCCAGAGAAGTATAGCGAGGCTTGTAAGGGCAAGAAACTCGCCACGCTTTTCTATGAGCCATCGACGAGAACCCGTTTATCCTTTACCGCAGCCATGATGGAACTTGGCGGAAACGTGCTTGGCTTTGCTGGCGCGAGTAACTCCAGCGCTGCCAAAGGCGAAAGCTTTGCCGATACCGCGAAGACCGTCTCTTGCTATGCCGACATCATCGCCATGAGAACCACCCAGGAAGGCGCAGCCCTTGTTGCCTCCCGCGCTGGCTCAATCCCAGTCATCAATGCGGGCGATGGCAGACACTGCCACCCAACCCAAACCATGGCGGATTTGCTGACGATTTATAAAGAAAAAGGCGGTTTTGATAACCTTACCGTCGGATTCTGCGGAGACCTCAAACTCGGTAGAACCGTCCACTCCTTATTAGCCGCTTTATCGCGTTACAAGAACATCAAAGTGGTCCTTATCTCACCAAAGGAGCTTAAGCTTCCTGACTATGTCAAAGAAGACATCCTTGAGCCAAACCACATGGAGTATGTCGAAACCACTTCTCTTGAAGAGGCTATGCCTTCCCTTGATGTCCTTTATATGACCCGCATCCAAAGAGAGAGATTCGATGACCTTGCGGAATACGAAAGACTCAAGGACAACTACATCCTCACCGTCGATAAGCTTGAGACCGCAAAGAAAGACATGATCATCATGCATCCTCTTCCACGCGTCAATGAGATCAGCGTCAAAGTCGATGATGATCCAAGAGCCTGCTACTTCAAGCAGTGTTTGAATGGCAAGTACATGAGAATGGCTCTCATCCTCCTCCTTCTTGATATCGCGAAGAAGAATCCTGTTAAGGAAGATGTCTTTGCTGGCAAAGGCTACATCCATAGCGAGCACAAATGCGACAATCCTAAGTGCGTGTCCGCGGGTGAGCAAGAGCTTGAACCACTCTACAAGAAGATCGATGAAGAAGGCCATCTCAGATGCGTCTATTGCGACATCGGTGAGCCAAGCAAATAAAAAGAGCAAAAGAAAAGAGGCTGCGATTCAGCCTCTTTTTTGTTTGCGTGGTTGTTTAGAAGAAGACGCCTTCGGATTCCTGCTTCATTGCTAAGCTGGCAGTGAATGGGATACGAGTGGTGTAGCCTTCTTTGGCAGCGACATACTTCTTGGCCCAAAGGCTGAAGATCTCGGTGTTCCAGTGATTGACGGTGTCATTGTAGACTTCGCGGGCAGCGGTGATTTCCTGCTGGAGGTAGGAGTTCTGCTGCATGACAGCGGCGATTTCCTGGTGAGCCTTGAGTTCTGGGTATTTCTCGAAGGCGATGTTGATCTTCTTGTCGATGTTCTCAAGAGTGGTCTGGAGTTCGTTACGGGCAACATCTGGATCAATGCCAGCGCGGGCTTTGGCGATGTTGGTGAAAGTATCTTTATCTAAGTCAACGGCCTTGTCGAGAAGCTTGGCGGCGTTCTTGAGGATGGTGACGCGCTGGACCATGTAGTTATCGATGGTTGAAGCGTCGTGCTGGATCTTCTGCTCAAGCTGTTTGAAATAGGTCTTGGCTTTGGCTTTCTTGAACATGTAGACGATACCGCCGATGATGAAGAGGAACCAAACTCCGATGTTGATGAATTTGTCCATGCCATCAAGCTCGACTGGAACTTTCTTTTCGATGACGTGAACGCGTAATCCTTCGGTATTTTCCAAGGACTTGTCTAATTCGTCTAATTGTGGTGCCATTGTTATTCTCCTTTGTGGTTGGCTTTATATTAGCACCCTTAGGGTGCAAATAAACATATTATTTGTCGACAAAGTATTCGACCAAGGTGTCGTTTAACTCCTGCAAGAAATCCTCGTTGCCCTCGAAGATGGCCATGAGTCCTCTTTCGAAGTGAGTCATAGCGGCTCTAAGAGGAGAACCACCGAAGTTGCTGCCCTTGCCTTCGAGGTAGGCTTTGCGGGAACCGCCGACCTTGGCGATACCCATATTCGAGATCTTATGGACCTCGTCATATCTGATCCAGTGGACTGGAACTGAATGCCAGCTTCCGTCTCCTCCGAAGACGGAAACGTAATCGACCATTGGGACCTCGATGAAGGACATGGCGTTGACTCGGACTGAGTCTCCACTGCCTCTCCTTGAGGCGGACTCCGCTTTCAAAATTAACGGCAAATCCCGTCCGGCTCCGTCTGGGATGAAGAGCATTGGGTCAAGTCCGTTGGCCAAAGTCTCTTGCTCGAAGCTAGAGAAATTGGAACGGTATGGGGTCTTGAAGATGTAGTCGTATGGTTTGTGGATCTGGTAGAGAGGAACACTGATGACCGGAGCGAGATCGAAGAAGAGATTCATGATGAACTTGTCACAATATGCGACAAAGTCATCTTTCATCTTTGAAAGGTCATAACCCATGAAGTTGGTTGGCGAAGAAGAATAATCGAATCTCTGGGAGTGCTCGCTTCTAACAACGGTGATCATGTCTTTCTTGTAGATTGAGAAATCGTCTCCGTAAGGCTCAGGGTTCTTCATGAGGTCAAGAGTGTTCCTGATGGCGAGAGGAGTATAGAGCAAACGGAATTCAACTTCGTTGTTTCTGTCATATGCGCCAAAAAGGGCGTCGAATTCATCATCGCCCATCTTGGTGAAGTTCTCGCTGATATTTCCAAGGTCTTTGACCTCTTCTTTGTCGAGTTTCTTAATCCTGTTTTTGATGAACTTTTCTCTTTCTTTTTCGTTCATCTTCTCAGCGTGGACTGGGGTGCGGGTGAACCTTAGATGAGGCGCAGCCTCAGAACCATAGACAAGCTGGGTGATGGTTGAATAACCAGGCGCAGGATGTGTGACGGAGGCGTGCAATGTTTGGGTATGGTGATTGGTCTGAATACGCCCTTGGCTATCGCGGGATGTCGTCGTCCAGTGAATCGTCAAAGTGCCTTCGTATCTTTTCTCGTACATTGTGCAGTCGAGGATTTTCTCAAGGACGAACGGATTGCCTTGGATTTGGCCACTAAGGACCTCAAGGACGGATTGGTTAGGATTGGTGATTTCTTCGAACCCGAACTTCTCCATGAGGGCTTGTAACCTGTCACCCATGA
>JAEEWP010000009.1 GCA_016287465.1 Caryophanales bacterium
ACAAACAACTACTTAACTGGCGAGAGCCATCTTTGCCGTTCATGGGCCCAGCACCTCAATAACAATGTGCAAACCATGGACGACGCCGTCGATTTCGTGCGTGGATCCATCGTCGATTCAACCATCATGGGCCACGTTATCTATAAGAGCGATCTCAAAGGTTATTCCACACGTGAGAAGGTAGATCAGCCAGGGACATACACAGTCGACTATTCCTCTTTGGGCAACCTCTTCTCCTCCTACCAAGAAGGAATGAACATCACCCCTTCCTATGTGAACCCAATCAATGGAAGCCGTTCTTTAGCCTTCTACACCGGCATCAAACTTGTCGATCCTGAGGATGCGTCTAAACAAGTTGACGCTTATCTCCTCCGTGTCGTTTTGCTTAATAATTTCAAAACCCGCTGGACCTTCCCTTCTGGCTCCTTCAACCACTTAGAAGTCGCGATTATCGACGGAGAAGGTTCCTATATCGTTGCCGGCAACTCCTTCACGGGCGCGAGCTTCTTCGGATTCTACGGATCATACAACCCTGCTTCAGATGCCAAACTGGCAGAAATAAAGAATGAGGTCACGCATCATAGCGGCCACCTCACGATGAAGAACTCCCATAAGGAGGAGTGTTACATCTCCTATTCCCAAATCTCCAAAACCGAGAATTGGGATTGGACGATTTTGACCTTGGTTCCTGCCTCTGACATCCTAGATGTCCACGTCAATTGGCTCGTCATCATTCTTTTGGTCGCGGGCTTAGGCCTTCTCTTCGTCTTTGATTTGGCCGTCTTCCTCTTCCTTAGCAAGAACTTAAAAGAAGCGGCCGCAGTCGCTAGCAAAGCAAACAAAGCCAAGACCGATTTCTTAAGCACGATGTCTCACGATATCCGCACCCCAATGAACGCGATCGTCGGTTTGACCGCTATCGCCAAAGAAGAGAAAAACAATCCTCTGTCCACTCAAAAGGCTTTAGGGAAGATCGAACAAGCGAGCGGCCATTTGTTGACCCTCATCAACGATATCCTCGACATTTCCAAGATCGAAAGCGGAAAGCTCGTCATCAATCCTTTGTCCTTCTCGATCAAAGAACTCTTTGAAAGCCTCTTAAGCGTTTCTCACTCCTCCGCAGAAGCTAAACACATCGCTCTCACCTATCATGAGCACGATTTCAAAGAAGACACTCTTTGCACAGATAAGCTTAGGCTTAACCAGATATTCACAAACCTCCTCTCGAACGCGATTAAGTACACCGAAGAAGGTGGTTCAGTCGAAATCGACACCTGGGAAGAGGAGAGCGAAAAAGAAGGCTGCGTGAAACTAATCTTCAAGATCAAGGACACCGGAATCGGCATGTCGAAAGAGTTTATCGAGAAGATGTATCTTCCGTTCTCACGCGCAACGGATAGCCGCGTCAATTCCATCGAAGGAACCGGCTTAGGCCTTGCCATCACCAAGCAGATGGTCGATTTAATGGGCGGAACGATCGAATGCGAAAGCGAACTCGAAAAAGGCACCACATTCGTGGTCACGATTGATATTCCTGTCGATAAAAAAGCCGCTGATTCCTCTTTAGAGGAACAAGCGTCAAAAGAAGACTCAGACCTCTCAAGCGTCAACGTTTTGGTCGTTGAGGACAACGAGATCAACTGGGAAGTCATTTCCACCTTGCTTAACATGAATGGAATCTCCTCTGAAAGAGCAGAGAACGGAAAGGCCGCCCTTGAGCTTATTGCCGACAAGAATAACGAAGGGCGTTACACCATCGTTTTCATGGATATCCAGATGCCAGTCATGAATGGGTTAGACGCTACTAGGGCTATTAGAAAACTCGATAGCGATTACGCTAGGAACGTCCCAATCGTCGCCATGACCGCAGACGCCTTCTCAGAAAACATCACCGAATGTTTGAACGCCGGCATGAACGGTCATATCGCCAAACCAATCGATATCAATCTCGTTCTCACCGAGATAAGAAAAGCCAAAAACGGCCAAGGAGAGACACATGGAAAGCAATAAGCGCGAAAAGGAAATCCAATCTCGACGCACTCTTTTGATTGCGGACGATGATGAAATCAGCGGAGATATCCTAGCCTCTTTCTTTGAAAAAGATTACGACATACTCCGCGCATACACCGGAAGAGAAACGCTCCAGGTCATCTCCTCACACCTTGAGACCATCGATTTGGTTTTGCTCGACATCTACATGCCTGATCTTGATGGCTTCCATGTCCTCAAAGAAAGACAAGAAAACCCAGAGATTAAGAAAATCCCTGTCATCGTCATGACTGGCGAAGTCGACATTGAACACGAATGTTTCAAACTTGGGGTCAATGACTTTATCAAGAAGCCTTTTGAAGATCCTGAGATCATTGTCGCCCGCGTCGAGAGAATGATTGAGCTCTATGAAGACAGGAGCATCATCAAGGAAGTCAAAATCGACCACCTCACCAACCTCTACTCCTTTGAGTTCTTTAAGAAATTCTGCCTCCAGTTCGATGCGGCATATCCAAACATCAAAAAGGATATGATCTCCGTCAATGTCACCCGTTTCCGTTTGATCAATGAGTTATACGGAAAACAGTTTGCCGATGATGTTCTAAGAAACATCGCTAGCTATCTCAAAGGCTATGTGAATGAGCACAAAGGGTTCGCCTCTCACCGTGGCACAGGCGACTTCTTGTTATACTGCCCTCACATCGAAAACGATGGCTTGTTCGTCAAAGGTTTGCTTGCTCACTTAGAGAAGCTTATCAACCCTTCTAGCGTTCATCTCCATGTCGGAATTTATCCAAACGTCGATCCGTCTTTAGACAAGGATATCGCTATCGGAAGGGCCGTGAATCTTTCCGAAAGAATTCAAGGCGATTCTGAAATCTATTGCGTTTTTGACGAGGAAATTGAGAAAAAATCCGTTTTTGAAGAGGAACTTATCAACGGTTTCAAAGAGGCTTTAAAGAGCCATCAATTCAAAGTCTTCTATCAGCCAAAATACAAAATCCAAGGACCGAAGAACATCTTATCTAGCGCTGAGGCCCTTGTCCGTTGGGAGCATCCAAAATATGGGATGATCTCCCCTGGTGTGTTCATCCCTTTATTTGAGACAAACGGTTTCATACAGGCTCTTGATTCTTATGTCTTTGAGGAAGTTGCTAAACAACAAGCGAGATGGAAGGAAGAGCTTGGTTTCTATTTGCCAGTCTCTGTTAACGTTTCTAGAGTCGATGTCCATAACCCTAACCTCGAGAAAGTGATACTTGAAGCGGTTGATAGCTGTGGCGTCCCTCATGACAAGTATTATTTGGAAATCACCGAAAGCGCATATTCCCAAGACAAGCAGGAAATCTTGAACCTCGTCAATTCCCTAAGGGAGAAAGGCTTCTTCATTGAGGTCGATGACTTTGGAAGCGGCTACTCCTCCTTGAATGTCATCTCAGAGCTTCCGTTTGATGTTCTCAAAATCGACATGGTCTTCATGAAGAAGATCGATGAGCATCCAATGAACAAAGACATCGTTAAGATGGTTTTGGCCTTATGCAAAAGATTCGGGGTCACAAGCGTTGTCGAAGGCGTTGAGACCGAGGAACATTATCGTTTCCTTAAGGAAAACGGTTGCGATGTCGTTCAGGGATACTATTTCTCAAGGCCCCTCCCATTAAAAGACTTCGCCGAACTACTTAAGAAGGAGAACCAAGATGGGCGTTAAAGAATTCTACGCGGCAATAGGCGGCGACTACGATAAAGCTCTTCAAATGTTGATGAACGACGCTTTCGTTCTTAAACTTCTTAAAAAGTTCGCCGAAGGAAATTATTACGATGAACTCAAGAAGGCTTGCGACGAAAACGATGTCCCTCATATCTTTGCGATAACCCATACCCTCAAAGGTGTTGCTGGTAATCTCTCCCTCACCCCTATCTACGAGAAGGCGAGCGCGATATGCGAAGCAACCCGTAACAAAAAAGACGGAGTGGATGTCTCCAAAGAGATGGATGATCTCATTGAGACAACCTCTGCCGTCATTAAGAAAATCGAAGATATTAGTCTCTAGTTGTTTTTGATAGCAATACAACCGTCTCAACGTGATAGTTCCGGCCAAATTCATCTACTGGCTGGACTTTTTCGACTTTGTATTTCGATTTAAGAACTTTTAGGTCTCTTGCAAGAGTTAGCGGGTTACAGGAGACATAGACGATCTTCTTTGGCTCGAGCGCTAGAGCGGCACTTAAGAACTTTGGAGTAGAGCCTTTCCTTGGAGGATCCATAAACAGGACATCAAGGTGTTCTTTTCTTTTTGCCATTCTAAGAATGAACGCCGTAGCGTCGTCCTGATAGGCTTCAAAGTTATTGATGTGATTCGCTTTGGCGTTCTTAACCGCGTCTTTGACCGCTTCTTCAACGAGTTCAACGGAGATGACTTTCTTGGCTCTCTTTGAAGCGATGAGGCCAATCGTTCCAATTCCTGAATAAGCATCCAAAACGACGTCTTCTTTGCTTATTTCCGCAAAATCCATAGCGGTTTTGTAGAGGATTTCTGTCATTACTGGGTTGGTTTGATAGAAGCTCGCGGCAGAGATCTTAAATTTGATTCCACACAAAGAGTCTTCAATGAAGCCTGGCCCAAACAGCGTGATATATCTTTTGCCTAAGATGACATTCGTCCTTTGTCCGTTGATATTCTGAACAAGAGTCGTGACCTCAGGCATTTCCCTCTGGATGAGAGCGGTAAGAATAGGCTTTCTCGGAATATAGGCCTCTTTGGTAACAAGAACGAGCATGACTTCTTTCTTGTAGTAAGAGGTTCTTATCATTGCATAACGGATTGAGCCGGTTTCACTCGCTTCGTCATATGGTTCAATTCCTAAGCGATTAAAGATGTCATTAAGTTTGGAAAGGATCTTCTGCGCTCTGGCGTCTTCAATAAAACACTCTTTCCTTGGGACTATAGCATGGGTTCCTTCTTTATAAAAACCATAAATGGTTTTTCCTTTGTCGTCTTTACCAAAAGGAACTTGGATTTTGTTACGGTAGTTGATTGGGTTCTCCATGCCTAAAGTAGGCAAAACCTCAACATCGATTTCGCCATATCTCTTTAGCTGGTCGGCAACTTTTCTACGTTTGTACTCAAGTTCTGCCTTGTATGCGTATTTCTGGAAAACACATCCACCACAGGCAGAAGAAACCTTGCATAAAGGTTCAATGCGATCAGGAGAGAAAACGGAAAGCTTCTTTAATCTTCCGAAGTGTTGTCCGTTGCGTTTGTATTCAATCTCCACTTCTCCTTCGTCGCCTGGGAACATAGCCGGAACGAAAACAACAAGGCCGTCTAACTTGCAGACTCCTTTGCCTTCGATGCTTAAGTCAACGCACTTCAGGTTATAGGTTTTGTGAAGAACTGATTCGGTCATCTAAATATAGTTTTGCAGGGAAAAATTCAAAATATTCCCAACAAAAATCAGCTAAATTAAGCAGCAGCCTTCTCTTTTGGAGCAGCCATTAAGTCTTTGATGAATTGGACTTCTGCTTCAACGTCAAGACGTGGGAAGAGCTGATCGCCCTTAACGACTTTCTGTCCACCGAGAACACCGAACTTGGTGGCGGTCTCGTAGTTTCTCATCGAAGCATCTACGCCAAGCTGATCAAAGATCTTCTCGGACTTGGTGACGAGGATTGGGCTGAGGAGCATGCCGGCAACGAAGATGGCGTTGGCAAGGTGAGACATGCAGCTAGCAAGCTCTTCTGCTTTGCTTGGATCCTTGGCAAGCGCCCATGGAGCAGATTCTTCAATGTATTTGTTAGCAGCGCTGACGAGATCCATAACGGCACCATAAGATTCAGTGACTTTAAGGTCATCGCTAAGGACTTCGTAGGCTTTGATGGTCTTCTCAGCGGTCTCTTTGAGGTTTTTGTCGAGGTCATTGAGCTCGCCTTTGTATTCTGGGATAACGCCGTCGAAGTATTTGTTGATCATGGAAACGCTGCGATTGAGAAGGTTTCCAAGGTTGTTGGCAAGGTCGGCGTTAAGTCTTTCGACGAATTGCTCTGGAGTGAACTGTCCATCCTGGCCGAAGATGATTTCTCTGGCAAGGTAATAACGAACAGCGTCGACACCAAAACGATCGACAAGAGGTGGAACAGGGATAACGTTGCCCTTGCTCTTGCTCATCTTGCCGTCTTTCATCATCATGAGGCCGTGGACGAAGACTCTATTTGGCTCACGGAGATTGAGAGCCTTTAAGAACATTGGCCAGTAGATGGTGTGGAATCTAGTGATATCGGCACCGATAACGTGGACAATCTCGGATTCTGGGTCATTCCAGAACTTCTGGAACTTGGAATCGTCTTCCTGAAGATATCCGAGAGCGGAAATATAGTTCGTAAGGGCGTCGAGCCAAACATAAATGACGTGGCCTTCTGCTTCTTTGACTGGAATGCCCCAATCGAAGGTGGTTCTGGTGATGCAAAGATCGTTGAGACCAGGCTTGATGAAGTTATTGACCATCTCCGCTTTGCGGCCCTCTGGGGTAATGAAAGTTGGGTTCTCGTCATAGAGCTTAAGAAGCTCGTCGACGTATTTGCCGCATCTGAAGAAATAGGAAGGCTCCTCTTTTTCCACTACTGGACGGCCACATTCTGGGCAGACATGCTCAGGACCAACCTGGGTTTCAGTCCAATAGGACTCTTCGTGGACACAATACCAACCTTTGTAGGCGCCAAGATAGGCGTCGTCGTTCTTGATGAAAGAAGAGAAAATCTTCTTAACGGTTTCATAGTGGCGTGGTTGGGTGGTACGAATGAAGTCGTCGTTCGAAATGCCCATGGTTTTCCAAAGGCTGGTGAATTTGACGGCAACCTCATCGACGAATTCCTGAGGGGTAACGCCTTTGGCTTCTGCGTTTTCCTGGATCTTTTCGCCGTGCTCGTCTAAGCCGGTGAGGAAATAAGTCTCAAAGCCCCTCATTCGTTTTCCGCGGGCGATGATATCGCACATCGTCGTGCAGTAAGCGTGGCCAAGGTGTGGCGAAGCGCTTGGATAATAGATAGGCGTTGTGATGTAGAACTTTTTACTCATGGCTAATGGAACCTCCTCGCATTTCTAATGCGATCTCCGTAATGATAACATAGTTTTGTTTAAATAAAACAAAAGGCCCCTAGCAAACTAGAGGCCTTTATTTTGTTTTTGCTTAGCTTATTTCTTGGAAGCTTCAGCTTTGGCAAGCTTCTTGTTGAATCTGTCGATACGGCCGTCGACGGCAGCGCTTCTCTGTTTGCCAGTGTAGAATGGGTGGCAATTTGCACAGGTTTCAACCTTGAGCTCGGTTCCAAGAGTGGATCCGGTGGTGAAGGTGGTTCCGCAGCTGATGCAGGTAACCTTGCACTCGTGGTACTTTGGGTGGATGTCTTTCTTCATTTTTTTACTCCTTTCGCCTTGGCACTTACTTTTGCCAAAGAGAGTTCGCGTCTAATCATACGCGAGGGAACTTGCTTTCGCAAGCAAAAAGTAGGGCTAATTGTAAAGATAAGTTTTGAGGCCTATTCTTCCTTCTCCAGATTAACCCCATTACTTTCGATGGGCTCTGGCTTTGCGGCCTCTTTTCTTTCCTTCACGAAGAGAACGATTCCAACGGCAACTTCCGTAGCGGCAACAAGGATCGTAGGAATGGTGCCTGCCACCGCATACCAGACGTTAAGGGTGTTGTCTTTGCTGCAAGCAACTATCGCTTTTCCTAAGACGACAGCGCCGACAAAAAGCATCGCGGTGAACAAAACGATAAGTAGCCAAGGATAAATGTTTTTCTCAATCTCTCTAGGTTTCTTGATGACAAGAAGCTGGAACAAAAGCATCACGCCAAGAGAGAGAACGGCGTACATGAATGGCATAAACGATTGGTCGTATGCCTTTACCATATCGATGTAAGGCGCTAATGCGACGGTGACAGAGTTAAGCATGAAAAGCGATGCCGCCACCACAAACACCGCATAGCTAGCGATTCTTCTGATAATCTTCCAGGCTTCCATAGTTATTCCTTCTTTAGTTCAATTTCGTCGTTTGGCCTCATAAGCATGGCCATCGGCGCAGTAACCATCATAGCCTGTCGGTAGTCCCAAGTCATTCCCGGTTTCATATGCATTGGGATCATATGTTTAGGGTTGATGGCTGCAGCTGCTTTTGTGGCGTCTTGAGGAGTCATTGTGTAGGTGCCGTCGATTGGCAATAACGCATAGTCGATGTTCTCGTTTTTTAAGTCTTCCATTTCAGGGATAAAGTCAGTGTCGCCGGCGTGGTAGATTTTGACCCCGTCCACCTCGATGATGTAACCAACACATTCAGACTTATTGTGATGGGAGTTGTAAGCAGGGACCGCTTTGATTTTTAGGCCCTTGGATTCAAAGGTGTGGTAGACGCCGTCGGTGAGGGCGTCCTTGGATCTGATGATGTATCCGCCAGGGTTAAAAGTAATGAGCTCGGTGTTGTTGTGATCATAGTGTTCGTGAGTAATCAAAACAAGGTCGGCAGGGGTCTTATAACCAACCCCGCAAAAAGGGTCAATGAAAACGACTTTTCCGCTATCGGTTGTTAACCTAAACGAAGCGTGTCCTTGATAGAAAAGTTTCGGCATTTTTCATCCTCCGCAAGATGTGACAGTCACAAACGTTGCTTCCAATAGATTTTACGATTGAAGGGAGCAATAGACAATAAAACTAATAAGAATCGATAAAATCTAAAGAAACATAAAAGATTTTGTAATTTTACCTATTTTTTAGGTATAAATTTTTGCAGAACACATTTCGCACATTTTTAATCCGTTCGAGAATAGATTTTCCCGTTCTCCTTCAAATTTTTGGAACATGAGGGCTGTTATCTCTGCTAAATAGAAAGAAAGGCTCAAAAGCAAGGGTCGTTGTGAAAAGTTTTTACCTTTTTTTGAGGTCGTGATATATTTAGGTCATGAGTGCAAATATTACGGCAGGAATGCGACAAGAATACGACAAGAAAAACCGCGATTATAAGAGAAGCTTTGACTACAGGCTCTTAAAGGAAGCGGCTGAAATCGATGACTTTAATAGGCGTGTAAAAAACGGCGATATTATTCGCTATTCCTATGGTATGTTCTATATTCCAGGTCTAGGCATCCCTGAGTCGTCTGATGCGATCGCACTGCGTTATATTTCCAACGATAAAGAGGTTTACGGCTTCTACACTGGCGACTGTTTTCTTAAGTGTATAAACGGCGCTAAAATTTCCGTCAATGATAAAATCGAATTGATGACAAACAAGGCCACCAGCGGCAAGAAGAAAGTCTATATGTTCGGAAGACGTTTTATCCTTAGAAAACCTTATTATCCGATAGATAAAAACAACGTCTCGTTAAACGCCTTCTTGACCTATATAACGATGACTCCTCTCTTCAAAATTAAGCAAAACTATTCAGTCCTAGCTGACTACATTAAGAAGACTCACTTGGCGGCAAATGACGTCATGGAAATGGCGCCTCACTTCCCGGCCAAGACAGCTTCAAAACTCCTGGCTTCAGACTTATATAGATCCCTCTGGAAACACTAAAAAACAGGCCCTAAAAAGCCTGTTTTTCTTATGTCTTAAAAGGGTTTATTTTTCCTCTTCACCAAGACCTAAATTGCCATACTCTGAGAAGTCCCAATCTTCGTGTTTGGCGACGATCTTTTTGAGGGCTTCCTTCATAAGGTATTCTTCGGCAGCGCGTTTGTCTTCGCCGGAAGTCTTGATGGCGGATTCAGCTTTGTCCATAGCAAGCTTGGTTTCGCCTTCGGATTCCTCGACTAAACCGCTGATGAGGATGTAGGCTCTGACTGCTGGGCCAGTGCTCAAATTAGCGATGAATTTCTTCTCTTCGAGCTTAAGACCGATATATTCCTCTTTAGCCTCCTCGAATGGGTTCAAATAGAGGTGAAGGGCCATCTTTTGAGCGACGGCATTGAGGTAAGTTTTGGAATTAACGGTGTTTTTGCACTTGATGGTAAACTCGTTAATTCTCAAGGCCTCATCGTAATTTTTATCTTGGAGAGCTTTATATAAAGCGACGTCGTTAAGTTTAACGGTGAAGTCGGTGACGGATTCATAGACCTGGGTTTCTCCAATGTCCTCTCCGTGGGCCATTTTGTCTTCGGCCATGAGGATCTGGTTGAATGCCTGAACGTTGGTTTTGTTATTGAAGATAAGGATATAAGCGCCATCGTTTTTGGAATCGAGGGCGGCCGGGAAGATGTCGTAGACGAAGATCAATAAACCGACAGTAAGCACGACAAGACCGACAATATAGAGGGTTTTCATGCCGTGAGCAGTGGAGTTCTGGCCTAAAACCATAAGAACGACGCAAAGGATGACTTCAATAAGGAACAAAACAAGAGGCATGAAGATCATCGGTCTTGGATTGCTCTTTTCTACATCGTTAGGAACGACCTTGGTTTCGCCGGTTAATCCATCGAATCCACCAAAGCCGAATTTGAATTTATTGTCTTTTCCACGCTTCCAGCAAAGTCCTAAGCAGTTCCATGAGGTAATCTTATAACCCCCGATTTTCGCGCCAAGAACGTGTCCAAGCTCCAAAATAACGGCACTTAAGACAGCTCCCACGAGAACGGAAAGCAAGATAAGTAAAATTCCAGGCATTGGAAGCTCTTTGGCAACGTTAGTGTCGTTCAATATTGGTCTGATAACGCCAAAACCGACGCCAACAGCGCCGCCAAGCATAAGGGCATAAACGATATAACCCATTACATCGTTCTTCTTCATATAAAAATCCTCCTCTATATGGCAACAAAATCTCCTTGTTGCCTTTCGTCTAGCGGTCGGTGGTGAGCCAATCGCACGTGTGCTTCACCCATTTACCAGACGAATTAATTTGGGAGGTCGTAGTTCAATTATCCTAGGAGAAACATATAAGTTTCTCGTGGGTCGACCTCCATTATAATGGCTTTCCTTTCCTATTTCTTTATATTTCTAACTTTTACCTCTTTTTCTCTTCTCTTGAGAGCTCAACCAAGGAAGGAAGAACGGTAACAAGGGAAGCGGTTATATAGCGTCTCATGTAACGATCGAATTTATTAATCGTGATGGTGGCATCACGGAAGCAATAGCCAAATTCGTTGCCAACGATGCTGGCATATCTCCTAGAGATATTACGGTAGCTGGCAACACTTAAGCTGTAGTTGTTGGCGTTGTTCAAAAGGGTAAAAACCTTCGAGATGATCTTATTGTAGAAGAAAGCGTCGACTAAATCGTGAGCTGCGCTGTTATAGCAAGAGCGGATGAAGGAGAAGTTGTTCTTGGAGTATTCAAGGATGGCTAAAAGCACGCCTTTGACGTCTTTAGCCTCGTTAACGCCCTCAACAACCTCGTTAAGGAATACGGCCGCAAGAAGGTCGTAGATGTCGGTGTAGTGGTAGTAGAAGGTCTGCCTATGACATCCGCACTTTTCACAAAGGGTAGTGACGTTGATGTCATTAAGCGACTTTGTCTGCATTAGCTCTTTAAGCGCATATTTGAGCTTGGCTTCGGTAATCATGCTTCCTCCTTTCCTAACTCTTTCTTTCTCTTGTTGTTTCTAATGTTCTGAGAAACGATGTCGAGAAGAATATAGATAACGCCCACAAAGGCGATCATTATCCACAAAATAGCCCAGTGTGCCGCGTCTAAACACTTCAAATCGAGCCCCATCAACGAAGTTGATTTTCCGCCAGACGCAAGCGGAGGCCAGAAAACATCGGCATAGAAGATAAGTATTGATATGACGACGGAAACGGCGAATAAAGCGCCACGATAGAGGTCGAGAGGGCAGCAAATAACGAAGAAGGATAAGAGTGAAATGGCCGTGAAGGCGATGACACTCATAACCTGGGCCTCTTCAAGGGAAACGAATTCAGGAGCAAACAAGGCTGCCAAATAAACGGTGGCAACACAAAGGACCTCGGCTATGCCAGCAGGGATGGTATGCGACATAACACCTTCCATAAACCCTCCCTTAAGCCTCTTTGAAGCAGGTTGAAGCGCCAAGAAGAAGCCTCCGATGCCGATTGAGACAATTTCCCAAATGAGCATGTTTCTTGTTTCAAATGGGTAGCTTGGGCCGCCAGCAAGCATCGAGATCAAGAAGATCGCGCTGATGATGATAGCGAACATGTTTTTGCAAAGGAAGAGAGAAGCGGTTCTTTGAAGGTTGTTGATAACGCGGCGTCCTTCGGCAACGACATCAGGAAGTTTGGAGAAGTCGTTATCAACCGAAATCATATGGGCACTACTCTTAGCTGCACTAGAGCCAGAAGCCATGGCGATTGAGCAATCCGCGCTCTTAAGGGCGAGAATGTCGTTAACACCGTCTCCAGTCATGGCGACTTTGTGTCCTTGGGCCTGCATGGCTTTAACCAATAAGGATTTCTGCTCAGGCGTAACGCGTCCGAACACGGAATACTGACTGACGATGTTTGGTATGTCGGCGTCCTCAACGGTTTGCATGTTGATAAACTTGTCAGCGTTTTCGACACCAACACGTTTGGCAATCTCTTTGACGGTAATTGGATCGTCACCGGAAATGATCTTGATGTCCACTCCGTTGTTCTTAAACCATTCAATGTTGTCTTTGGCGTCTGGTTTGATGGTATCTGAGATACCTAAAACGCCAATTAATTCAAGTTTTGCAGGTAATTTTTCGTTTTTTATTGGCTTTTGGCTCCAATAAATGGCCAAAACGCGGTAGCCAAGATCCATTAACTCGTGAATCTTGTTAGCAACGAAATCTTTGTCTAAGGAATCGATGAATCCATAGGCTCCGAAAGCAAACGTTCCGGCTTCTCCAAAAGTCGCTGCACTATATTTCTTTGCTGAGTCGAAAGGAATTCTTTCGGTTGCCTCAAGATCCTCATAAGGTTTGAAGGCGGCGCGGATGGCTTTAGCGGTGGAGTTATCGTCTCCTGTGGCCTTAACGATGCTCGCTAGATAAGAACCGAGCTGCTCATCTGTGTAGTTGCTGCTGTAGTTATAAAGCGATTCGACACCAAGGTTTCCGTCGGTAAGTGTGCCGGTCTTGTCAAAACAGATTGTGTCTACCCTGGCAAGCATCTCAATGCAGTATAGCTCTTGAACGTTCATGTGCTTATTGGCCAAGTTAAGAACACCTACAGTAAGGGTTAACGATGTTAACAGGTATAGACCAGCAGGAATCATGGCAACCAAAGAACCTGAAAGGTTCTTCGTAAACTCCTGGAAATCCTCAAAGGTGATATTCCAATGTAGCTTAGCGGCCCAGATAAGAGTCATAGCTAAGCCCATGACCACAGCAACCGTACCGGTTACGTAGAAAATGTTAAGAGTTGAGCGTTTGATTTCGCTCTTTGGTCTGTTGAACTTCTTGGCTTCGTCCTGAAGACCTTCCGCATAGTTGGCAATGCCGACGCTTGTGACTCTAACATAGAACTTTCCTGAGACAACGACTGTTCCAGAAAGAACTTTATCGCCAGGCACCTTATTGATCTTCTCGGCTTCGCCGGTAACCAACGATTCGTCAATTGAGGCTGAGCCTTCAATTAAGACACCGTCGGTGGCAATTTGATCTCCTGTCTTATAGATAACGATGTCGTGGAGGACGATCTGCTCGGTTTCGATGTCTATTTCTTCTCCGTTTCTCACGCAGCGGATTTTTTGGTCAGTGATAAGCTTGAGCTTATCAACAGCAAGTCTGGCTCTGACGTCGGAGACGATTCCAATAACAATGTTGCTAGCGACAGGGATCAAGAAAAGGAAGTTCGAATAAGGCAGTTTAGCGTTCGCCATCAAAATAGCGATGATGATGTAGATGAAATTGAAAAAGGTGAAGACGTTGTCAGCAAGGATCTGCCAAATGGACTTTGTGACCTTCTTTTGCGTCTTGTTAACGAAGCCTTGTTTCTTTCTAAGCTCAACTTCTTCGGTTGAAAGACCCTCAGTCGGGCCCTTCTCTATGTATTCCGCTTTCTGAATTAAATTAATTAATTCATCTCTTCTTTTGGACATAGCCTTGAAAGTATAACATTAAAAAGCACGCTTTTTATCGGTTTTTATTAACTATTTTTTGTCAAAGTACAAAAAGCTAGAAATGGTCGCAACAAAAAGAACTATTTTCTTTTTGAAGCAAAGAAGCTTTTCAAGAGAGCGTCGCATTCATCTTTTAAGATCTCTCCATATACGAGAGGTCTCTCGTGGCTGCATGGGGAATCGAAGACGAAATAGTTCGATACAATCGCGCCATCTTTCTCGTCTCTAGACCCAAAAACAACCTTAGAAAGGCGGCTTTGAAGAATTGCTCCAGAGCACATAAGGCATGGCTCCAAAGTAACGTATAAGGTCGCGCCATCGAGTCTCCAATTACCTAAAGTCTTTTCGGCATCTTTGATAGCCTCGATTTCGGCATGAGAGGATATATCAAATTTGGATTCGCGCTTATTAAAGCCTTGGCCGATGATCTTGTCGTTTAAGACAACAATCGCGCCAACAGGGATTTCCCCAGCAATTCCCGCCTCTTTTGCGAGTTCGAGGGCTTTTTGCATGTAATCCAAATCAGTCATATAAGAGAATAAAACCACCGCACAGGGGACCCTGACTTATGGCTGCTACCTTCCGGTCCTGACCAGGTTCGAGAGGCTCTCCTCGCGATGGCTCATATATTATATGGAACGTTAAGGATATAAAAAAGAGGGACCTTTCAAGGCCCCTCGTTTTGCTTCGTTCTTATTTCTTGATTGGTTTGAGAACGGATATGCCACCCATGAATGGACGGAGAACTTCAGGGATGATGACGGAGCCATCAGCCTGCTGCATCTGTTCAAGGAGAGCTGGGAAGATACGGGATGTTGCTAAGCCGGAACCGTTGAGGGTGTGGCAGAAGTGCATCTTGCCTTCCTTATCCTTATATCTGATCATGCCGCGTCTGGCTTGGTAATCTCTGGCGTTAGAAACGCTTGAGACTTCCTTATAGATCTTCATGGATGGGATCCAGACTTCGATGTCATAGGTTCTAGCCATGGAGTGGGAGCAATCGCCAGCGGCGAGTTTATCAAGCTGGTAGCAAAGGCCAAGACCTTCGACTAAAGCCTGGGCTTTCTTAACGAGTTCGTCGAAGGCAGCATCGGAGCCATCATCGGTGGTGTATTGTACCATCTCAACTTTGTTGAACTGGTAGCCACGGATCATGCCTCTTTCCTCGGTACGATAGGAGCCAGCTTCCTTACGGTAGCATGGGGTGTAGGCGAAGTATTTCTTTGGAAGATCGTCCTCGGAGAGAACCTCATCACGGTGGAGGTTCACAAGAGCGGTCTCAGCGGTTGGAAGGATGAATTTCTTTGGTTCGGTTCCTTCAAGCCAGAAGACATCTTCTTTGAATTTTGGGAACTGACCGGCGGTATAGCCGCTTTGTTCGTTGAGGATGTGCGGAGGAAGGATCATCTCATAACCATCAGCAAGGTGGCAGGAGATGAAATAGTTAACAAGAGCCCATTCTAAACGAGCGCCCAAGTTGGTATAGACCCAAGTTCCGGTGCCAGAGATTTTGGCGCCTCTCTTATAGTCGATTAAGCCAAGGGATTCAGCTAATTCGACGTGATCCTTTGGGGTGAAACCATCGAAGGTCGGTTCTTTTCCGAAGTGGTAGAAAGGTTTGTTGTTCTCTTTTCCGCCAGCGACTAAATCGTCATCTGGAAGGTTTGGAAGGACCTCGATCTGGGCTTTGATTTCTTTCTCAATGCCATCGAGTTCGGTTTCCTTATCTTTGTTCTCGGCAGCAAGGGCTTTAACCTTGGCGAATAAGGCTTGGACATCTCCGCCTTCTTTCTTGACCTGCGGAACGGATTTAGATAAACGGTTCTGTTCGGCTTTATTGGCCTCAACTTCCTTTAGAAGTTCCCTTCTTTTGACGAACATCTTAAGAAGCGGTTCTGGATCAAAGTCCCAGAGCTTCTTTTTAAGAGCCTCTTTGACATACTCAGGCTTGCTTTCGATAAGCTTGGCATCAATCATTTTGATTTTCCTCCATCTTTTTTATTAAGGACTCATACAGTCCTTTGAGTTTTTCTCCTAAGACGCTTAGGGAGTTCTCCCTAGCGATCTTGTACCCCTGCATTATAATCTTGTCGTCTTTCGAAGTGGACAGCGAATCAATGATTTTCGCCGCTTCGGTAACGTCGGATGGGTCATAGCAGTTGACCCCGCCTTGAAGGATTCCGCTCCCTCTTAGTTTTCCAACGTGGACGATTGGAACTTTGACGGCCATCGCCTCAAGTTCCTCAACCGGTTGGGAGATAGATTCTCCGTATTCGACGAAGCAGGTCGCTCCGCTGATGCCGCTGCGATAAACGTCATCTTCCGTAACTCCGCAGAAGCGAAGGTTTCCAGGGGATTGTTTGTTGAGCTTTTTGAGCCCGCCTTCGCCTACTTTGCTCGTTGAGCCGAAGTAGAAGAAAATGATATTTGGTGCCAGTTCTGCAAGGATTTTTGCTTTTTCGATGGATTTTTTGTCATCCAAATCCCCAACAGACATGGCGTACTTCGCTTCTTTAGGAAGCTTGAAGTATCTGGAGAAGATCTGAGCCTCAAGAGGGTCGATTTCCTCAAACCTTGCGATGTTGACGCCAGGGGTGAGGATCTCGATGTTCTGGCTTTGGAACCCACATTGGAAGAGAAGGTTCTTAGCGGATAAGCTTGGGACCAGAATCAGATCGGCTTCATTAAGCATCTTAAGCGACTTCTGAGGGAGGCTATAGAAATTCTCTGGGCTTCTCTCGAGATAGCGGCAATAAGGATCGCTTTCGGCATATAGTGCGCTGACGACCACAGGGTAGCCTTCAGCTTTTGCTTCGTGCGCTTTGGCCTCATCGATAGGCGAAAGGAAATGACATACATCAGGCTCGGCGAAGATGCTTTCGACCCACTTGATGTTGTTGAGTTCGAGCCCGCCTTTGATGCATTTTCTCAGGCGGGTTCCCTCAAATATGTCGTTTCGCGCCCCAGGGACGAAGCGCACTAAGATTTTCATGTTTATTCGACTTGGTCAGGAGTTGGGTTGTTCGCTGGAGTCTCAACGGCTTCTTCAGCGCCCTCGGCTACGGCCTCTTCCTCAAGTTCGCTCTCATCGACGTGTGGGACGATAGCGAAGGAAGCAACTTTGTTTCCTTTGTCGAGGTTGATGATCTTAACGCCAACGGTGTTACGACCGGCGATATGAATCTGTGATAATGGCGTTCTGATAACAATGCCTTTGTTGGTGATGACCATGAGGTCTTCGTCGCCGTGGATGCAACGCATGCCGGTGAGTTCGCCATTCTTTTCGTTGGTCTTAAGGGTGAGAACGCCTTTGGCACCTCTGGAAGTGCGGCGGTATCCGTCGTAGTGGCGGGTGGTTCCGTCTTCCTGTGGGATATCGGTCTCTTCAGCATAGCTGATCTTGCCGTAACCAAGAGTGGTTAAGACAAGGATCTTGTCGCCTTCGAGAGAGGTTGTTGCATCAACAAGGTGGGAGCCATCTTTGAGGTCCATACCGGTGACACCAGCGGCGCTTCTGCCCATCGAACGAACTTGATCTTCGCTGAAGGAACAGACCTTACCATTGCTGGAAGCAAGTCCGATAATCGCGTGGCCATCGGTCTTTTTGACGCAGAGGAGCTCATCGCCATCTCTTAAGGTAAGAGCCTTCTTACCGTTGCTGTGGATGGATTCGAACTCAGACATAGCGGTTCTCTTAACGACACCGTGAACGGTGACGAAGAAGAGGTAGTTCTCAGCGCCATACTCGTCGGCTGGGACGATAGCGACGACTTTCTCTTCCTGATCGAGGTTGAGGAGATTGATGGCTGGCATGCCTTTGGAGTCTCTGGCTCCGTCTGGGATCATGTAACCACGCATTCTGTAAACCTTACCGAAAGATGTGAAGAACATGATGTCGGTATGGGTCTTGGTGTGAAGCATTAGGTGGACGGTGTCACCGCTTGTAGTGGTGAGACCTTTAACACCACGTCCTCCTCTGTTCTGAGTGCGGAAGGTCTGGTCGTTCATTCTCTTGACGTAGCCGTTCTTGGTAAGGACAACGATGATGTCTTCCTGTGGGAGGAGGTCTTCGTTCTCGATTGAGGCGGCTTCATCAGAGATCTGAGTCATACGCTCATCGCCGAAACGATCGCGGATCTGGAGAAGCTCTTCGATCATGAGGTCGACGATGTTCTTTTTGTCGCTAAGCAAGAAGTTGTAGTGCTCGATGTTCTTGACGAGTTCGGCGTGCTCGGCCTGGAGTTTCTCTTGCTCTAAGCCTTGGAGACGACGGAGAGTCATGGCTAAGATGGCGTCGATCTGAGGTTTGGATAATCCAAATTTCTCTGACAATTTCGCGCTGGATTCCTCGTCGGTCTTGCTTCCACGGATGATGTGGATGACCTCGTCGATGTTGTCGTGGGCAAGGATTAAGCCGACGACGATGTGGTCTCTGTCGCTGTCTCTCTTGAGAAGGAATTTGGTTCTTCTGGTGAGGACATCGATCTGGAATTCGTTATATCTCTCGATGAGTTCTTTCATCGAAAGGATCTTTGGTTCGCCGTTGACTAAGCAAAGGTTGATGACACCATAGGTGATCTGCATCGAGGTGTGTTTGAGAAGGTTGTTAGCAACGACTTCTGGGATGAAGTCCTTCTTAACTTCGATGACAACGCGGGTGCCTTCTTTGTTGGATTCATCGCGGATATCGGAGATGCCGTCGATGACTTTGTCACGGGCAAGGGTGGCCATGTTTTCGATCATGGCGGCCTTATTTACCTGATATGGGGTCTCGGTGATGATGATGCGTGATCTGCCACCGCTAGCTTCCTCAGTGTGGAACTTAGAACGGATGGCAACTGTGCCGGTGCCGGTGGTGAAGTAGTCGGCGATGCCTTTTCTTCCAAGGATGACACCACCAGTTGGGAAGTCAGGACCATAGATGTAGTTCTGCATTAACTCAAGAGGGGTGATCTCAGGGGTGCGGGCAACAGCGATACAAGCGTTGATGGCTTCAGTAAGGTTGTGGGTTGGCATGTTGGTGGCCATACCGACAGCGATACCTTCGGAGCCGTTGACAAGAAGGTTCGGGAAGCGGCTTGGGAGGACGGATGGTTCCTGTTCAGTACCATCGTAGTTGCCGACAAAGTCGACGGTGTCCTTATCAAGATCGCGGACCATTTCGACCGCAAGGCGGTTCATTCTGGCCTCGGTGTAACGCATAGCAGCAGCCTCGTCACCGTCGATGGAACCGAAGTTACCATGACCGTCGACAAGGGTGTAACGCATTGCGAATGGCTGGGCCATACGAACAAGGGTGCCATAAAGAGCGGAGTCGCCGTGTGGGTGATATTTACCCATGACGTCACCGACGATACGGGCGCTCTTCTTATATGGTTTGCCAGGCTGCATGCCTGACTCGTTCATGCCATAGATGATACGTCTTTGGACTGGCTTCAAGCCGTCGCGGACATCTGGAATAGCACGAGCTTCGATGACGGACATTGAGTAGGAGAGGAATGCCGTCTGGACTTCGTTTGTGATTTCTCTGTCAATGAGACCGGCGGCGATACCTGCAACAATTCCAGGTGCTTCAACCGACTCGTTGGCTTCGCCTTCAACCTCTTCGGTTTCGGCTTCAAATTTCTTTTCTTCGTCTGCCATAATCGTTTCCTTTCTCCATTAAATATCCAGGTTCTGCACGAATTTTGCGTTTTTGATGATGAATTCGCGGCGTGGTTCAACGTCGTCACCCATAAGGTCTGTGAAGGCTTTGTCGGCCATCGCAGCATCATCGATGGTGATGCGGATCATCTTACGTGCGGCTGGGTCCATGGTGGTCTCCCAAAGCTGTTGGGCGTCCATTTCACCAAGACCTTTGTAACGCTGGAACGGATAACCGGCTTTGAGCTGGAGCCCTTTCTTGAGCTGCTCAAGCTGATCGTCGTTATAGGCGTAATAGGCTTGGCCTTTGTATTCGACTTTATAGAGCGGTGGCTGAGCGATGTAAACGTAACCACCGTCGATAAGAGGTTTCATGAAGCGGTAGAAGAAGGTCAAAAGCAAGATTCTGATATGGTCGCCGTCGACATCAGCATCGGTCATGATGACGATCTTGTGATATCTGATCTTGGTGACATCGAATTGCTCTCTGATGCCAGCACCGATAGCGGTGATCATGTTGCCGATTTCGGCGTTCTTGAAGATTCTCTCTTCAGTCGCTTTCTCGACGTTAAGGATCTTACCTCTCAAAGGCAAGATGGCTTGGGTCTTTCTGTCTCTGCCGACCTTGGCGGAGCCACCTGCTGAGTTACCCTCAACGATGTAGAGCTCGCATTCTTCTGGGACACGGCTGGAGCAATCGGCTAATTTGCCAGGAAGGGTTGTGATGCCAAGAGCGGTCTTTCTTGTCGCCTCACGGGCAGCCTGCGCGGCCACACGGCCTTTGGCAGCGATACGGACCTTGGCGATGATGGCCTTGGCCTGATCTGGGTGCTCAAGAAGGTATTGCTCGAACTGCTCAGAAACGATGGAGTTGACGATTGGTCTGACTTCGCTGTTTCCGAGTTTGGTCTTGGTTTGTCCTTCGTACTGTGGGTTTGGATGTTTGACCGAGATGACGCAGGTAAGACCTTCGCGGCAGTCCTCGGTGGTGAAGTTGTTCTCTTTCTCCTCAAGGAGTTTGAACTTTCTGGCGTAGTTGTTGATGACTTTGCTTAACGCTTTGTTGAAGCCATCGACGTGGGTTCCGCCTTCCTTGGTGGAGATGTTGTTACAGAAGGAATAGACACCGTCGTTGCTGTAGTAGTCGGTCCACTGCATGGAGACCTCAGCGTAAATGATCTCTTTGGTGACGCCATCGAGAAGGGTGACTTCCTCAGCGCCGTGCGCGTAGATAACGTCCGCGTTGATGGTGTTCTTTCCTTGGTTGATGAAGGAAACGTACTCTTTGATACCGCCATTGAACTGGAAGGTTTCAGTCATTGGGATATCAGGACGCTTGTCGGTTAAGGTGATTTTGACACCGCCATTTAAGAAGGCCATCTGACGGAGGTGGTTCTTGATGGTCTCGTAGTTATAGGTGGTGGTTTCGGTGAAAATCTCGGCATCTGGTTTGAAGTGAACGGTTGTGCCGTGCTCTTCTTCTTTGCAGGTTCCGATTTTCTTCAAATGCTCGACGATCTTTCCGCCGTCGACGAATTTGACGTAGTAGATTCCGCCAGCTTTGCGGACGGTGACTTCACACAAAGTGGAGAGGGCGTTGACGACAGAGGCGCCGACACCATGCAAACCGCCAGAGACTTTATAGCCTCCGCCTTCGCCGAACTTACCGCCGGCGTGAAGGATTGTATAAGCGGTTTCAACACCGGATAAGCCGGATTTGGCGACGGTATCGACTGGGATGCCACGGCCGTTGTCGCTTACGGTGATGGAATTGTCTTTTTCAATGTAGACCTGGATGTCATCGCAGTATCCCGCAAGGGCTTCGTCGATCGCGTTGTCGACGATTTCCCAGACGAGGTGGTGGAGACCAGCCGCCGCGGTGGTCGCAATATACATACCTGGACGTTTTCTAACAGCCTCAAGGCCTTCGAGAACCTGGATGTTTTCCGCTGTGTACTTTTCGTCCGCTTTGACTAAGCCTTTTTCATCAATGTCGTCTTCCCTTTTGTACTGGAAACGCTCTTCTTCGGCTTGTTCCAAAGCAGCTTGATCGGCTTGTGGCTGCTCGGGAGCGGCTTCAAGCTTCTTTTCTTCTTCGTTTGCCATTCTGTTACCTCCTTATGGCTTTGTTTTCGGAAACCTCAATCACCGAGGCTCCCTCTATGTTTGCTCTCGTCGCAGTCACGAACACTTGGTTGAGGTGTTTGGTGATGAGATTTGAGAGTCTTTTCGTGTGTTCGGCGTCTAATTCGCTATAGACGTCATCGAGAACGACGATCGGTCGCTTCTCTTTGTCTTCGATTAGGAAGAACGGTGCGATCTTGAGGGCGATGGCCGCTAAACGGTTCTCACCTTGGCTGCCATATAGGGCGACATCCTGACCATCAAGCATCAAGGAGAAGTCTTCTCTATGGATGCCGATAGAGGTGGATTTGTGGATGATGTCACCATCCAAAGACCGCTTATAGGCTTTCTCTGCCTCTTCTTTCCACGCCGATTCATTCTTGATGAACGGCTTATAAACGACGAGAACGCGTCTATCGTGCCCGTAGAGTTCGCTCGCGAGGTTGGATAGAACTTTATTCAAGTCGTCTATGTATTGTCGTCTGTAGCGACTTATTGGCTCGCTGATGGCAATTAGCTCTTCAGTGAGAACCTGGATGAGGGTGAGGTCGACTTTTTCAGCTTTGAGGGCCGCGTTCCTTTCGAGAAGGAGGCGGTTGTATTTGCCGATGAGGTTGAAGTAGTCGAGCGACTTCTTTGAGAGGCTGGTGTCTAGGAATGATCTCCTATCACTTGGCGAACCTTTGAAGATGAGCACGTCTTCTGGTGAGAAGAGGGTCACGTTCACAAGTTTCGACAACTCACTTAACCTGCGTGCGGGTTTTCCGTTGATTGAGATCTTTCTTCCTTTGTTAAGGATGAATATCTCGATTTCCCTTCTTAACCCGTTTTCCTCCACCTTCGCTTTGACGGAGGCGTGATCTTCGCCGTACCTGATGAGGGCTTGGCATTCGCTTGTCCTCCAGCTTTTGGCGAGACTGAGATAGTAAATGGCTTCGGCGAGGTTTGTTTTGCCAGAGCCGTTTGTGCCTTGGATGACCGTCAGATTGTTTTCGAAGTCGAGTTTCAGCGATCCGTAGTTCCGGAAGTTCCTGAGCTCAAGATGCGTTACTCTCATTTTCTGACAATTCTGAATAGGCCTTCGGCGAGCAGAATCTCATCTCCTGGGTAAAGCTTTCTGCCGCGGCGGTTATCGTCTTCACCGTTAACCTTCACCTCGTGGGTTGCAAGATAAGCTTTAGCTTCCCCGCCCTGCGAGATAATGTCCGCGAGCTTCAAAAACTGACCCAAAGCAATGAATTCTGTCGTTATGGCTATTTCTGACGCGTTTTTTGGCACAATTTCACCTCTTATATACTTTACTACAAAGTAGTAAAAAAAGGAATGACTGATTTCATTCCTTTTTAGTTAATTTTTAGAGGGTTTTTTATCTCGTTCTTCTTGGGGTAACGAGCTCGATGATGGAATCATCCTTTGGATCAACGATAACGAAGGTTTTGCCTTCTCCAACGAACTTGAGGACGACATCCTCGGAACCGAGGGCGCGGACCGCTTGGGAGACATAAACAGCGTTGAACGCGATCTCAAGTCTCTCACCGGTATAAAGGATGATGGAGAGTTTTTCGGAGCCGCTGCCATTCTGATCACCGGAGGAAGAAATTTCGACGCCGTCGTTGGTCATGAGAAGTTTGACGACAGCGGCGCTATCGGTGGAAAGAACGGAAACACGGTCAATTGAGTTGAGAAGTTGGGTGGAATTGACCTGGAGCGAGTAGTTGAAGTCCTGTGGGACGATGGATTTGGAGATTGGGTAATCGCCAGCGATTAAACGGGTTGAAACGGTGGTGTTGCCGAAGGAGAGAATCATCTTCTCGCCGGTGGAGCAGATCTCAACCTCGTAGTTGTTTTCGAAAAGCTTAACGATGTCGTTGATGGTTTTCGCGGAAACGTTGGCGAAGAATCTCACGGACTCATCAATCTGGACGGATTTTCTGGAAAGACGGGCGCTATCGGTAGCGGTGGCGGTGAATAAACCACCTTCGGCTTTAAGATTGATGGCGGTGAGGATTGGACGGGTGTCTTTGTCGAGAGCGGCGAAGGCAGTCTGTTCAATGATCTTAGTGAAGTCGGTGCATGGGATAGAGAAGACAGGACCGGTTTTCTCAAGATCGATGTCTGGGTATTCATCGGCAGGAGCGCATGGGAGTTTGAAGGTGGTGTTACCATCATCAACTTTAGCGACACTCTCATCGATGATATCCAAGGAAAGTTCATCACCTTCCATCTTTCTAACGATTTCGGTTAAGGAACGAGCGGTGATAAGGGAGGATCCTAAGCTGTAGTTTCTGATGATTTCTTTTTCGTTGAGTTTAAGAGGAACTCTGGTGAAGACTGTGACATCACCGTTGGAAGCGGTGATCTCTAAACCAATGCTGGTCATCTCCATCTTGAAGCAGAGAAGAAGTGGGTTGGCGTTCTTAGCACCAATACCACGACCAGCGATAAGCAGGCCTTTTAAGAATTGTTCCTTATCAATCGTGAATCTCATTTTTGCATGTCCTCCGATTATTTTTTTCTCTTTTAAATTTTTATTAATAATAGATGGGTGTGGATATGTGGATATCTTGGTATTTTTGAGTGTTTTCGAGATAGGTAATTTTTAACACTTATAAATATTATATTTATTTTAACCTATTTTTAAGCTCTTCGATAGCCTCTTGCATACCTTTGTTGGTTTTCAACTCGTTATCCACTTTTGTAACGGCAGTCATAACAGTCGCATGATCACGTCCGCCGAAGAATTGACCGATCTTAACGAATGGTACATCAAGCATCATTCTAATAAGGTACATAGCGATATGTCTGGCCATGGCAATTTGGGCAGTTCTGACTTTGGAATTGAGTTGGAATAAGGTCAAACCATAATACTGAGCGACAGTTTCCGCGATTCTCTTTTCAGAAAGTTTAGCCTGGTCATCCTGAACATCGGTCAAAGATTTCACAGCTTCCATGGCGGTATGGATATCGATGTGTTTGGAAGGTTTGATGTTGATGACGTAGAAAAGGAGTCTGGCTAAAGCGCCTTCTAACTCACGAACATTCCTACCGAATCTATCCGCAAGGAAAGAAATAACCTCAGGATCGAAATCCTCAACGGTTAAACCCTCGGAGTGGTTGATTTTCATCTTAAGGATCTGCTCGCAGGTAGTTTTTTCCGGGGTATTGATAGATAAAGGAAGGCCTTGAGTGAATCTGGTCTTCAATCTTTCATCCAAATCACGGAGTTTTGACGGCGGTTGGTCGCTGGTAAGGGCAATCTGCTTATTCGCCGCATAAAAATGGTTATAAATCGAGAAGAACGTCTCCTCGGTTGCTTTCTTGTTGGCTAAGAATTGGACATCATCGACGAGTAAAACATCAACTGAGTTCTTAAACCAATCGACAATGGACACACCTTCCTTATCTCCTTTGACGTATTTGACATACTCATCAAGGAATTCCTGGGCGTGAACATAAAGAACCCTCTTATTTGGGAACTTCTCTTTGATTGCGTTACCAATCGCATGGAGAAGATGGGTCTTTCCTAAACCGCTGTCGCCATATAAATAAAGAGGATTATAAAGGCTGCCAGGATTTTGGCTGATCATTAAGGAAGCTTGGAAGGCTTCAAGGTTGGATTGACCGGAGACAAACGTCTGGAAAGTGTAGTTTGGATTTAATACAGAATCTGAAAAATATTCAGGTTTTGCAGGCTTTTTTTCGGAAATTGTCTTCAAATCGCCTTCAACAACAAAGGATAATTCGAAGTCACTTCCAGTCGCTTCGTTGATCGATGAACTAACGATATCGAAGTATTTCATCTTGATAATAGTGGCTGCCAAACCGCTATTCACGACGACGATAATTTTGTTTCCCTCAATGGAGTGAATATAGCTTTCGGCAAAAAAAGAATCGTAGACAATGTTGTCTGCGAGTTTGGTCTTAATTTTGCTCAAAGTGCGGTCCCAAAGAGCGGTCAGTTCACTGATTGTTAGTTCCATAGGTTTTCAGTGATGCAAATTTACCACAATTCGCATATAAGGAACTATATTTTTTATGTAAAAAATTTACTTATCCACATAATTTTGGTGTAAAACTTCCCATAAGGTGCTTACTTTTTGGTTTATACACATGATTTATTGTGGAAAACTTGTTGATTAAATGTAAAAGAAAAATAAATTGTGGACAACCTACACTCAAAAACACCTATCAACAATTACATTCTCTGCTAATGTAAGCCCTTACCTAAGGAAAACGGATCTAACCACATAAACCACATCCCAGGAACCAACGATTTGTTGATAAACCAGACAAAAAATCGTCATCTAAAAAGTACTAATTTTTCGCTTATGTAAGCTTTAGATTTTTGGAATTAGAAAGACGGCTATTGAGGTATTGTTTGAATGTAAATCTAATGTCGTTTTTCAAATTGAGCCGTTATTTCAAAGTCACCGCAACCTATTAATAAGGAAACACGCACGCGAGAGGCCTCTTGTAATTCTTTTATTGTTTTACTAAGTAGTAAAACTTATAATCTCTTAGCACGTAAGTGAACCTCGGAGGAAAAGTACATGAAAAAAACATACCAACCATCTAAAATCAAACACGCTAACGAAGCCGGATTCCGTAACAGAATGTCCACCCACAATGGCCGCAAAGTCTTAGCCCGTCGTCGCGCCAAAGGCAGAGCCAGAATCGCTGCCTAATTTTTCCTTTTGTTTTAAGGACGCCTAATGAAAAAAGAGAACAGAATTCTCAAATATGAAGAGTTTTCCGAAATTATCGGTTCATCTAGGCGTATCAGAACGCCGCATTTCCTAATCAACTCTAGAACTAGAGAAAGCGGAGAAGCCAGAATCGGAATCTCCGTCAGCAAAAGAAACGGACATGCGGTGACCCGCAACAAAATCAAACGACAGATCAGATACATGATCGGTCAAGGCTTCGATCTGAGTCGCCCGGTTGATATCGTGATTGTGGCGCGTGCCGCATACGACACTGAGGATTTTGAAAAAGAAAAACTAGAACTCATCGATGCCATCAAAAACATCGGAGAATAACAACCTTGAATAAACGCACGAAAGTTAAATTGCTGGGAGCCCTTGGTCTTGCTGCAGGGACCTTGTTGCTTTCCGGCTGTGTTTCGAATTTCTGTTCAGACATTGAAAAAGCTCGTGTCGCTTACCCTTACGATCAGGGTGTGACTGTCTATGTCGACGGGGAAACCTCTGTTCCAGAGGAATATAGGACCCCGGAGCTTTCGTTCCAACCTTTAAAAGATCAGGGAAACAATGACCTTTGGGCCTACATCCCTGTTGATGAAAATGGATATTATGCCGCCAAAAAAGCGGATTATTTAACAAACAGCATCATCGCTTCAGCGACCAAAAACAACGTTGCTGTTCCATCTTATGAATATTTCAAGAGAATGGATCAGAAACTTTTGGAGGCCGCTATTTCTGCTGCAAAAGCCGATGGTGTTACCGTCACCGAGGCTTCTTTAAAAGCCACTGAAATCAACCCATTCAGCGTACCTGATTGTGTTGGAAACGAAGAGAGTGTTGTTGCTAATGAAAACAGCATCCTCAGAAACTATGGTTATCTTAAGTTCATAACCAAAGAAGCTGATGCATCCCAAGGCACAGTAACCTACAAATTCGACTTTGGAAACTGGACCAAATGGACCAATGAAATCCAAGCCGAACTTGAAACCGCCAACCCAGGAAGCGGATCTTCCAACGTTCCAAATGGAGACTTCGCCACTCTTTACAAGAGTGGAATCTCACAGGTTGCCAATAACGTTCGCACCTGCATCACCACCAGAGAAGGAAGTTACGGCCACTATGGCGCTTCCAGCAACTGGCAGGTTACCATGGAACCGATTTCTTGGGGCGAGGCCTGGTCACACGGCTTCCTCGAAGGACTTATCGTCTATCCAGTCTCTTGCTTAGTTGACGCTCTTAGCTTCAGCTTTGACCCAGCCTTATCCGGCGTAGGTCAGATCTGGGCATTAGTCATCACAACCATCATCGTCAGACTCTTGGTTATCTTACTTACCTTCAAGAGCACTCTTGATCAGCAAAAGATGACTGCTTTGCAGCCACAAATCGCCAAGATTCAGGCTAAGTATCCTAACTCCAACACCAACCAGGCTGAACAAGCCAGAGTTTCTCAGGAAACCATGGCTCTCTATAGAAGAAACAAGGTCAATCCTTTGTCTTCTCTCTTAGCGATTGTCGTTCAATTCCCTGTCTTCGTTTCTGTTTGGGGAGCTCTCCAAGGTTCCGCCGTTCTCTCTAGCGGCGAAGTCTTAAATCTCAGACTTAGCGACCCACTTTCATCTGTTCTTGCCAACTTCTCTGGCGCTTGGTACGCCAACATCAATGGTTGGTGGACAGCCGGCGTCCTCTTCCTCTTCATGGCAGCCACCCAGTTCTGCGCCATGAAGTTACCACAGTGGATCAACGCTGCCAGAAACAAGAAGCTTACCAAAACCTCAGCCAACCCTGCTGCCGATAAGAACGCAAGAACCCAGAAGATGGTTTCTTGGTTCATGTTAATATTCACCATCATCCTTGGTTTCAGTCTTCCAGCCGCCATGGGCGTCTACTGGGCCATTGGTGGTCTTGTGAGCATGCTCCAAACCCTCATTATGCAGCTCATCATGCACCGTAAAAAAGACCGTTAGGAGGACCACATAAATGAAACATTTCACCAGTAAAACTGTTGAAGATGCCATCCAGGCCGCCAGCAAAGCCGTTGGCATCCCTGCCGAGCAATTGATCTACAAGGTCATCGAAGAAAAGAAAGGCTTATTCGGAATCGGAAAGGAAGCCACCATCGAAATCTACGATATCGATGATGCCGCTGCCTTCGCTGAGGAATACCTCAAAACCGCCCTTGGCGGAATGGGTGTCGAAGTCGAAACCTCTTCCAACATCGATGAGGACATCATCCACGTCAACCTCAACTCCGAGAGAAACCCAATCCTCATCGGAAAAGGTGGACGTACACTCCAGGCTCTCAATGAGCTCGCAAGACTTGCTGTTAGCAACAAGTTCCGTCACAGATACAGGATTCTCCTTGATGTCGGCGGATACAAAGAAGACAAATACGATCGTCTCCAGTGGGTTGCCAAGAAGACCGCTCGTGAAGTCGTTAAGACTCACGTTGATGTCAAACTTGACCCAATGACCGCTGATGAGAGAAGAATCATCCACAACACTCTCAACGGCATGAGCCACATCAAGACCGAGTCCAGCGGCGAAGGTCATGATAGAGCCGTCACAATCAAATACGTCGACTAATTAACAAGCAGGTTTAAAAAGCCTGCTTTTTTCGTAAAATCTACAGCAAAACCTGCATATTTTTATCTTCCGATTTTCTATTTTAGAAGGAAAACACCATTTACCTTTTAACAAAGGTATAATCTCATTATGAACAACGTAATTATTGCCTTAGCCACACCGCCGCTCAAAGGAGCACTTGCCCTCATCAGGGTTTCCGGAGACGGGGCTTTTGAGATTACGGATCAGATTTTCAGCAAGCGAGTCAGCGGCACCGAAAAGAGAGAAATCTATTACGGCACCATGAGCGATAATGGTCAGCCTATAGACTTGGTTTTGGTTTTGGCTTTTAAAGGACCAAACACCTTCACTGGCGAAGACATCGTCGAGATTTCCTGCCACGGATCGATGTTAATTGCTAACCAGATTATTGAAGCTTACATCAAGAGAGGCGCTGTTTATGCAACCCGCGGAGAATTCTCCTCCAGGGCCTTCTATAACGGCAAAATGGATCTTATTGAGGCTGAGTCTGTTAATGACTTAATTAACGCGACTACTGCCGAAGCCAAAAACCTCAACCTTATGTCCTTAAATGGTGAAACTAGCAAGCTGGTTCAGCCATTAAAAGAAGAGATTGCGACCGTTTTGGCCAGCCTTGAGGTCAATATCGACTTCCCTGAATACGAGGATATCGAGCAATTGAACGCTGAAGTTGTCGTTGATCGAGTGAACTACATCAGAAAGATGATTTCCGATCTTATCAAAGGCGGAAAAGAAGGAAAGATCGTCAAAGAAGGCTTAAAAGTCGCTATTGTTGGCGAGCCTAATGTTGGCAAATCCTCCTTGCTAAACGCTTTGATGAACGAAGAAAAAGCCATTGTTTCTGACATACCAGGAACAACTAGAGATATCGTTGAAGGCGACGTCTCCGTTAAAGGTATTCAGCTTCATTTATTGGATACCGCAGGAATTAGAGACAACGCTGATAAGATTGAAGCCCTTGGCATAGCCAAGAGCGAGGAATCAATCGCCAAAGCCGACCTCGTTATTCACGTTATTGACGCCGAGAAGGGCGAATCTCCAGAGGATTTAAGAATCAAAGAGCTCGCTAAAGATAAGATTTTGATTACCGTCTACAACAAGAGCGACCTTATCAAGAACACAGATAAAGATAAGCTCTATATCAGCGCCATAAACAAAGATATAAAACCTCTTCTCGAGAAGATTTATGAAGAGCTTGGCCTTTCTGATCAAGCCTTCACTTCGCCTTCCCTTTCGAGCGCCAGACAGCTTGGTTTATTGATGGAAATCGACCAGCATTTGGCTAAAGCCAAAGAGGATGCATTAAACAAGGTTCCTATGGATCTCGTTTCCGTCAATTTGCTTGCTGCTTATAACGGCGCAAGAGAACTTCTTGGAGAAGGCGCTACGCTTGATTTAACAGACGAGATCTTCTCCAGGTTCTGCGTAGGTAAATAGAATGCTCGATTCACATTGCCATTTAAATGATGACGGCCTCTTTGAAAAGAGAGCCGAAGTAATTAAAAACGCCAAAGAAGCGGGCGTTTCTTTAATGGTTTGTATCGGATGGGATTTAGAGAGCTCAAAGAAAGCGATCCAAATCGCCCATGAGTTCGAAGGCGTCTATGCTGCCGTAGGCTTTCACCCAGAGAACCTAGAAGAAATAAGCGATGAAGCCTTAGAAGAGATTAAGAAGCTCGCTAAAGACGAAAAGGTTATCGCCATCGGCGAAATTGGCCTCGATTACCATTGGTTTAAAGAAAAAGCAGAACACGATAACCAGAAGGTCTGGTTCATCAAACAAATAGAGTTAGCAAACGAACTTAATTTACCTCTTTCAATACATGCAAGAGATGCCAGCGAGGACACTTACGAGATTCTCAAAGAGCATCCTGCCAAAGCCGGTTGTGTGTTGCATTGTTACAGTGGCTCTCCTGAGATGTTAGAACGCTTTGCTAAGCTTGGCTGTTACTTTGGTTTCGACGGACCAATCACTTATAAGAACGCAATTGAACCAAAGGAAAATGTTAAAAAGTGTCCAATTGACAGGATCCTCACCGAGACGGATGCGCCATACCTTTCACCGGTTCCATACCGCGGCAAGCAAAACGAGCCAGCACACATCAAGGAAATACTTCAAAATATGGCCGATTTGCGTGGAATTTCGGAAAAAGACATGGAAATTGCCGTAGAAAACAACTTCAAATCATTATTTCACCGCAAATGAAAGTAAAATATCCGCATGTCATAGTCGTTGAGGGCAAAATGGATAGGGATTTGCTCGAATCTTTTTTAGACGCTGACATAATTACTACAAATGGTTCCGAGGTTTCACGTGAAACTATCGAGTATGTTAGAGCCTTGTCTAAGACAAGGACGGTTGTTGTTTTAACTGATCCTGATGCTCCAGGAAAGAGGATTAGAGACATTTTAAACAGCGAAGTTACGGGGCTCTTCAACGCATTCATCCCAAAGGAAAAAGCTATCAAAAAGCATAAAGTAGGTGTTGCTGAGTCGGATAAGGCCACGATCATGGACGCTTTGAACCATTTAATGCTTCCAGAAACAGATTCTAAATCTTCAAATTTGACTATGAACGATTTGTTCGATCTTGGTCTTATGGGCGGAGATGATTCTGTTTCCAAAAGAAGGACGCTTGAGAACCGCCTACACATAGATCAGGTTAACGGAAAGACCCTTTTGAAAAGGCTTAAGGCGTTAGGTTTAGAGAGAAAAGATTTAGAGGAGGCTCTTGGTCATGAATAAAGAACAGTATTTTGAGAAAATCGCTGAGTACAAGCTCTTAGCCAAGCACGAAGTAGGCCAAAACTTTCTTATCGACGCCGACGCCGCAGAAAGAATCGTAGATTTAGCCGCGATTGATGAATCCGACGCTGTCTTAGAAATCGGCTCCGGGGCGGGCTCCTTGTCCTTCTTCATCGAACAAAAAGCCTCCAAAGCAGATTTGATCGATATCGATGAAGGATTAATCCAAAAACTAATCGAAGATTACAAAGACTCCAAAACCGTGAGCCCAATGGTTGGCAACGCGATGAAGTGGGATTATTCGAAATATACCAAGATCATCAGCAACCTTCCTTACTACATCACCAGCGCAATTCTTGAGAGAGTTTTGCTAAATGCAAAAAACCTAAAAACAGGCGTTTTCATGGTTCAGAAAGAAGTCGTTTCCAGACTAAAGGCTCCTTTAGGAAGCGAAGATTACGGCCCTCTTGGACTATTAATCCAGTATCGTGCCGACTTCGTTAAAGGATTTAACGTTCCAAGAACCTCGTTCGCGCCTGCGCCGCACGTCGACTCAAGCGTGTTTGTGCTAAAGGTCAAAAACGATGATTTAGAAGAAGCCGGCAAGCTTTATCAAATGGTTTCTGGTCTCTTCCTCCACAAAAGGAAAACCATCTATAACAACCTCTCCCAGTATCTAAAAGATCCAGCCAAAGCCAAAGAGACGTTAGAAAAGGCGCAGATAAAGGCAAATTTAAGGCCTCAGGACATCTCTTTAGACGGTTATTTGAAACTGCTTAGGTCTCTATATTGATTTAAAAAATCAAACTAGTAAAATCGTGTTATCCAAAAATATGTTATTTGAGAAATCACACCAAATAGTCAAATCCTACGCGAAGATCAACCTCTCGCTAAAGGTTCTCAACAAAAGGGAAGACGGGTACCACAACCTTGAAACCGTCATGATTCCTGTTGAGCTTCATGACGTTATTGAAATTGAGAAGCGTCCAGGCGCTTTTGATACATTCATCACTTGTGATGACATCGGCTTAGCCAATCTCCGCCACAACCTTTGCACCAAAGCGGTTGAGGCCATGAGAAAAGAGTTTGGCTTCAAAGACAACTTCAACATCAACATCCACAAGGAGATTCCTTTTGCCGCAGGCATGGGAGGAGGATCTTCTAATGCAGCCGCTGTTATCGAAAGCCTTATCTCCCTTCTTAAACTCAAAGCCGACCCAGAGGTCATCAACCGCATCGCTTTAAGCCTTGGGGCTGATGTTCCTTTCTTCCTTAACACAAAACCTGCAATTGCCACATCTTTAGGTGAAAATCTTCAGCAAATCCCTGTTAAATCACAATATCACTGCTTGATTGTCAAACCTAAAGAGGGCCTTAGCACAGGCGCAATATTCCAGGTGTGCGATAACTTCGAAAAAGAGAATATCGACACCGACAAAGTTCTCGAAGGCCTTGTCAACGATGACCTCGAATTAATTGGAAAAGCGACAGGCAACGATCTCTACCCACCGGCAGTCTCTTGTTTGCCTGAAGTTAAGAAAATCGTAGACTCTTTAAAGAAGGCCGGATTTCCAGTTGCCGCTATGACTGGAAGCGGATCCGCCTGCTTTGCCTTGTCTAAAGACGCAAAGTTCGTTAAAGAACAAGCGAAGATCTATAAGAATCGTGGTTACATCGTCAGAGTGACCAAAACCATGAAATAAAGGAGTTTCCATTATGGAAAAGTACGCAATTATTTTAGCCGCCGGAAAAGGCACCAGAATGAAGAGCAAAAGAGACGACATCTCCAAGGTCTCCTTCCCAATCCTTGGCCAGCCTCTCGTTAAATACGTCATCGACGCTTTGAAGCCTCTTGGATTCAAGAAACTCGTCGCCGTTGTTGGCTTTGGCGGCAAAACCAGCGAGAAGATCGTCAAAGACGAATGTGATGTTGTCTGGCAGTTAGAGCAAAAAGGAACCGGTCACGCCGTTATGATGGCGGGTCCAGTCCTCGAAAAGCTCGAAGGCGAGACCATCGTTTGCTGTGGCGACACCCCTCTTCTCACCACCGAAACCTTCCAGGCTTTATTCAAAGCCCACGAAGAGAATGGCA
>JAEEWP010000054.1 GCA_016287465.1 Caryophanales bacterium
TTGAGTTCCTCATCGCTGGCGGTGAAGGCTTTGGTGATCTTCGTAAGGAGGGCGTCATCCGCAACGATGTTGTCTCTCGTGTCGCTTTGATCCTTCTGGAAACGGAAAGGATTGACGAGAAGTTTCTGTTTCTTGCCGTTTTCCGGTTGAGAATTGACGTGAGGATAGCCAGAGGCTTTGAAGATCTCCGCACGGTTGAGGTTATGGGTCGTTCCATCCTCAGCGATGTAGGTGGTCACGCCTAAAGGAAGATCAGCATTGGTGATATCGGCTGGTGTCTCAGATGAGCTTGCATTCGAAGCAGAGGCTTCGGTATTTGGGGTGCTGCCGCTTTCGCCGATCGGTGGCTGAGAGCAACCGGCTACGCAGATAGCGGTCATCGCAAGCGAGACGACTAAGAGTTTCTTGTTCATGGTGTTTTCTCCTTTTTCTTATACGAGATTCGAATAGATGATGATGATTACCACTCCTACCGCTATGAATCCTAGCGATACCCATAGGAGCGGGAAGACCGCCTTACGTTCCTCATGGTCTTTGAGGACCTTGTAGTCGTAATAGGTCTTTGGGAAGTTTTCCTTCCTCCATTTCGGGGCGAAGATGTTAAGGATAACGAGCTTCGTCGAATATGAGAGAAGGTCGAATGCGCCTTTGGAGGATACGTATCCAAGTCCGAATCCGGCGAATCCGAGTAACCCGCTTAATCCGAATGCATCACCGAGGATATGAAGAACGATTTGATTCTTCACGGTGTTTCTGATGGCGAAGTATTCGATGAGGGCGATGAGTCCTCCTAAGAGGGTCAAGGCCACAAGCGAGATGATGAGGTTCCTCTTGAAGCGGGCTTTGAGCTCCTCTTCAGGACGGAAGCTTTCTCCCGCTAACGGGATCTTGCTCATTTCTTGAGTTCCTCAAGATACCTCTTCTCCTCTTCGTCGTTGCATCTCACAAAGTGACCTGGGACGATCTCACGATAGGTTGGCTCTTGTTTCGAGTAATCGTGATCCGTCATCGGGTTGTAGATGATACGGGTTCTGTTCTTCTCAACGATTGGGTCTGGGAACGGAACAGCTGAGAGGAGCGATTTGGTATATGGGTGAAGCGGATGGGCGAAGAGCTCATCGCTTGAAGCAAGCTCGACTAAGTTGCCGTAGTACATAACAGCGATTCTGTCGCAGAAGTACTTAACAACGCTTAAGTTGTGGGCAATGAAGATGATGGTGAGCCCGAGGGTGTTCCTTAATTCATTAAGGAGGTTGATGACCTGGGCTTGGACGGAGACATCAAGAGCGGACACTGGCTCATCGGCGACGATAAGCTCAGGCTTCATGATGATGGCGCGGGCGATGCCGATACGCTGACGCTGGCCACCGCTGAATTCGTGTGGGTAACGCGTCATGTGCTCTGGGACAAGGCCGACGAGCTTAAGGACTCTCTCGACTTCCTTGTCGATATATTCCTTATCTTTGACTCCGTTGATGATGAGGCCTTCCGCGATGATGTTGCGGACGGTCATACGAGGATTTAAGGAGGCAATTGGATCTTGGAAGATCATCTGGACCTTGTGGGACAAGGTTGTGCGCTTCGCCTCAGCAAGTTCCTTTTTGTATTCTTCCTCGCTCAGAAGGCCTTCTTTGCGTTTCTTCTCAACCACTTCAATCTCATGGGCAGCGAGGTGCTCATTGACGTGTTTGTTGTCATAATGGGCAGCACGGATTTTCTCCATCTGCTCTTTTCTGACCTTCTCAGCATTCTCTTTGATCTTGGCGATCTGAGCGTCGAGTCTTTGAAGTTCAGGAGAGCTTGGTTCAAGACCGTATTTCTGAGCCTCGAGTTCTTTGATGTCCTCTTTGGCGCGGATACCCGTCCACTTGATCTCCTTCTCGTTCCATCTGGTTCCGGCGGCGATTCTCACGCCTTCCATATAGATGTCACCAGAGGTGATTGGATATAGACGAAGGATGTCACGACCTGTTGTGGTCTTGCCACATCCAGATTCACCTACAAGACCGAAGACCTCTCCTTTATAGACATCGAAGGAGACGTCATGGACGGCTTTGAGGTATTTGACTTCGCTGTTCTTGAAACGGAAGTACTGTTTGACGTGCTTGAGCTCAAGGATCTTCTCTGATTCAGAGTAATCGACCTTCTTGGCGAAGGACTCTTTCTCAATCGGGGCCTCTTTTGCAGGGGATTTTTTCATCGAGGCGGCTTTTTTCTTTGTTTCTGGCATCGTTATTTGACCTCCTTGATGTAGTTGAGGATCGAGTTCTTCATGTTATTCGCCTTAGGAGCGAATTCCGGATGCTCCTTAAGAGCAGCGGCGATACGCTTGACGACGATTTCAGGGGCTCTGATCTCAGGGGCTCTCTCATCGACGTTCCAAGTGGCCACTTTGTGGGTCTCGGAGATATCGAAGAAAGGCGGCTGGTAAAGGCTATCGACCTCAAGGGCGTTCACGTTACGTGGAGTGAAGGCGTCGCCCTTAGCAGGGATGAGCATGTTCGGTGGGGTGCCTGGGATGGCGTTCAGCTTCTCTTTGGTCTCAAGGTCTGGGACAGAGCCAAGGAGGGCCCAGGTATATGGGTGGCGAGGATCGTAGAAGATGTCTTCGGCAGTGCCTTGCTCAACGATCTTGCCAGCGTACATGACGGCGATATCGTCGGCCATGTTGGCGACGACACCAAGGTCATGGGTGATGAAGACGATAGAAAGGTTCTTCTCCTCTTTGAGCTTGTTGATGAGCTCAAGGATCTGAGACTGGATGGTAACGTCGAGAGCGGTCGTTGGCTCGTCGCAGATAAGGATTTCTGGGCTTGAGCAAAGGGCGATCGCGATGACGATACGCTGCCTCATGCCGCCAGAGAGTTCGAATGGATACTGAGCATAACGTTTCTCAGCGTCCTTGATGCCGACTTCCTGGAGCATTTTGACCGCTTTATGTTTGGCTTGGTTAGAAGTGAGTTCGCTCTTGGAGGCCACCACCGCATTCGCATATCTCTCAAGAATAAGAGAAGAGAGAGCCATCTTTTCCTCTTCGCTCTTGGAAGTGAGCTTCTCAAGGTGGGCGATGAGGGTGGCTGTAGCGGCTTTAAGCTTCTCGCTATAAGCCTCTGGGGTGGTGATGACTTCACGGAGTTTGGCACGGACGTCGGCAGGAAGATCATAGAAGTCCTGGACGTTGTATTTAGCCATGTATGCGTCACGCTGCTCGATAAGCTTCTTAGCGAGTTTGGCGGACCTACAGAAGTCTTTGACGATGGTTGGGAAGACGCTTAAGTCGTTATCCTTTTCGATCGCGATGCCAAGTTCGCAAGCGGCAAGAGGCTTGTAGGTCTTCTTGAAGGCTTCCTCACATTTGGCAAGGTCTTCGAATCCAGCCGCCTCAATCTCTTTGAGGGTTGGGAGAAGGATGTTGATGTTATCCTCTTGCTTCTTGATCTCTCTTTCGAGGGTGTCCGCGAAGAGGGTCTCGAATTCAGACAAATCGATCGAAGTGTCTTTTGGGGTTTCCTCAACATATTTCATGAGACGCTCGGTCTCAGTCTTGTCTGTTAAGGAGAGAAGGCCATTGATGGTCTTAAGGACCTTGATAGCCTCTTTCTTGTCGGCTTTGTGCTTTAAGACCATGGCCTCAGTGAGCTGCTTGCCGACGATCATGATTGGGTTTAAGGAGGAGAGAGGGTCTTGGAAGATCATCGAGATCTTGACGCCTCTTAACTTAGTGAACTCTTCCTCGGAGATCTTAAGAAGGTCTTTGCCATCATAGATGATCTGACCGTCTTCGACGATCTTGTTGTTGGCAAGGATGCCAAGGATGGCTTTAGAGGTGACTGACTTACCAGAGCCAGACTCACCGACGATGGCCATCGTTCTTCCTTTATATAAAGGGAAAGAGATGCCACGGACCGCTTTGACGGTACCGGAGTCGGTTCTGAAGGAGACACGGAGGTCTTTGACTTCGAGGATTTTCTCGTTATTCATAACAGTTTTCTTCATAACATTAGTCCTCGCTTCCTCTTAAGGTGGTGTTGAACGCGTCACGTAAGCCGTTGCCGAATAAGTTGAAGCAAATCATGAGCAAGGAGATGACGACGCATGGGAAGAAGAGCATATGAGGATATGCGTTGAGCGTGGCTCTTGAACCTTCATTGAGGAGGGAGCCGATGGAGACGAGTCCGCTTGTGGAGAAGTTGACGACGCCAAGGTAGGAAAGCGTGGACTCTCCGAAGATGACGCCTGGGATCATAAGAACGCTTGATGTGACAAGGGTGCCTGCCGCATTAGGAAGGATGTGTCTGAAGATGAGACGAGTATCCTTCGCGCCTAAGGTTCTTGAGGCAAGGACGTATTCCTGCCCCTTGAAACGATAGAACTGCATACGGGTCGTGCCTGCTACGCCTACCCAGCCTGAGTAGACGAATGCCAATAGGAACGCCAGGACGATGATGCCTTCTTGGCCTATCGTCGTCTTAAGCCCGGCGTTGTTCGTGAACTGGACCGAGGCAATCGTCAAGATAACGATCGACGGGACGCAGGAAATGATATCGGTGATACGCTCCATGATGAGGTCGGTGGTTCCGCCATAGTAACCAGACACCGCGCCCCAAATGAGGCCGATGATGAAGTTGATGATGGAAATGCCGACACCAAGGAGGAGAGAGAATCTCGTACCGACGGCAAGACGGTAGAAGATGTCTTCGCCTGCGCTGTTGCTTCCGAAGAAGAATCTTGGCTCGAATCCGTTATGGAAGGTGAAGTAATCGTAGTAGTCGACGCGGATGGTCATCTTGCCAAGGTTCTCTTTGGCATAGACGAGCTCATCGCCATTCATATCATAGATCGGGATGACTTTATTGCTTGCGTCGTGTCTGATCGCGAAATTGTTCTGGGAGTAGTTCCTTGCGGTAAGCTCATACCAGACTCTTTGATGCTGGTTGTAGTAGGTCTCAAGGTAGTCAAGGATGGCGACGACACCATTCTCGTTGACCGGGGCCTGACGACCTTCCTCTTCAGCTACTCTAATCTCTTCTCTAAGCTCTGCGGCATATCTTTGGAGGTAGCTCTCATAGTCGCGGAGAGGCTTCATGATGCCTTTCTCGGTATGGTAGATGCCCTGCTCCTTCTCATAGGCAACAAGTCTATCGTATTCGTCCATGGAGACGTTGATTTCCTTGCAGCCGATTGAGTAGGAATCGATACGGAGGGTGTAATGCGTTTGGATTTTGCCGGCGATTTCGTCTTGGACGGTCGCGATTTTCTCGGCAATCGGTGAATGGTTGGAGTCATCGAGCTCATACATCTCAAGGTCGATGTTGCCTTGGCCAGTCTTGACCTCGGTGCCATCCCACCAGCCAAGATTGAGCGCTTTGTTGACTGGGTTATATGGGAGAGCGTAGGCGAAGTTAGGATCCTTGAAGCCGGTTGGATATTCGGTTTCGTTGACGTAGGCCATTGGAGAGACGAATGGGACGATGATCGCGTAGAGGATAAGGAGACCGATGACGATGGCGGCGATGATGGAGGCTTTGTTCTTCGCAAAGCGCATGAAAGCGCCTCTTAAGTAAGAGATCGGCTTGGTCTCGAAAGCCTGGTCGTGGAGGTTTTCGTTGTTCTCTTTCTTATGGAAGAGCTCAGATGGGATGGATTTGACGTCCATAGCGGCATCGGTGTTGAAATTCATGACTTCTTTTTCCATTATTTGCCACCTCCCATTCTGATACGTGGGTCAACGATGCCGTACGAGACATCGACGACAAGGGTCCCCACAAGACCGATGAAGATATAGAACATTGAGACGAACTGGAAGACGTCGTAGTCCTGAGACTGGATGGACTGGAGATAGAGGCCTCCGACACCGTTGACGTTGAAGATGGCCTCAATGATCATGGAGCCAGAGAGAACGCCGATGATCTCGCCAAGGATCATTGGGAAGATCGGGACGAGGGAGTTACGGAAAGCGTGTCTGACAGTAGCCTGTCCCCTGGAAAGGCCTTTGGTTCTGGCTAGTAACATGAAGTCGCTAGTAAGAACCTCAGTTAATTCCGCACGCGTGTAACGGGCGTAACCAGCGATGGAGCCGAAGCACATCGAGAGGACTGGCAAGATGATCGAGACGAAATATGTCGGAGATGTGTATCCGACGGTCGAGGATGCCGCCATCGGAGGAAGTACCTGCCAGACATATCCGAAGAGATACTGCAATACGAAAGCGTATACGTAGCTTGGCACCGAGATGACAAGCATGATGAGAACGCTGAGGACATGGTCTTCCCAATGGTTTTTGCGAAGGGCCATGAAGGTTCCTAAGCCTAAGCCGACTGGGACGCTCACGATCATGACGTAGATGTTCATGAGGACGGTTGGGGCAAGACGGCCACCAAGGATGTCAGCTGGCGAGGAGAGCCACTCAATCTTGTAAGAGTAGCCGAAAGGATGATCGGTTCCGCTGAAAAGGTTCTTGAAGAAATTGATGAACTGGAGGAAGACCGGAATCATCTCGTATGAGTATGTTCCATCCCCATTATCTATCCTTCGATAGACGCCTTTGGCGACCATGCTGAGCTTGAACTTCTCAGGATCGCCCATACCGGTGTCTTCATTGATTGGGAGGAGACGGACGAGGATGAAACAGAGAATGAAAACGATACCGAAAGTTAGCACCATCAAAAGGAGACGCTTACCAATGTACTTCAGCGTGTCAATGGTGCTCTTGTTTCTCCAGAAGTTAACGAATCCTCTTCCAAACCTTTCTAAAAAAGGACGATCGGATTCTAATACCAACTCATCATCGGAGGAAGCATTAGAAACATCGAGCGGTTTTTTCTTTTCTTCGAGGATTGTATCCTCGGTCTCAATTTCTTTCTTTTTCTGTTTCATAAGTGTTGATGTGCTTTAAACGCAATAAGCGCAAGGGCGCCTTTTTTCGGTGAAAGGCACCCCTGCGTAAAAATAGATGTAACTAATTAAGGGATTAGTTTTCCCAGGATTTGTAGATGTCGCCTAAGGAGTTGTTGTACTTGTTGCAGAACTCAGTCCACTGA
>JAEEWP010000055.1 GCA_016287465.1 Caryophanales bacterium
GCCGTTATGATGGCGGGTCCAGTCCTCGAAAAGCTCGAAGGCGAGACCATCGTTTGCTGTGGCGACACCCCTCTTCTCACCACCGAAACCTTCCAGGCTTTATTCAAAGCCCACGAAGAGAATGGCAACGCCATGACCGTTATGACTTCAATCCTCGAAGATCCATTCGGATACGGAAGAATCGTCAAAGTTAACGATAACGTTACCAAAATCGTCGAGCAGAAGGATGCTACCGAAGAGGAAAGAGCCATCAAAGAGGTCAACGCTGGCGTCTATGTCTTCGACAACGCCAAGTTATTCGAGGCATTAGGCCACCTTACAACGAAAAATGCCGCCGGCGAATATTATTTGACCGACGTCCTCGGAATCTTCGTTAACAATGGCTTTAAAGTTGGCTCCTACCCAGTTAAAGATCCAGACGAAACCCTTGGCGTTAACGATCGCAACCAGCTTTCTATCGCCGCCAAGATCATCCAGAAGCGCATTAACAAGGCCCACATGGTCGCTGGCGTCTCAATTGAAGACCCAGACAACACCTATATCGCCCCAACCGTTAAAATCGGCCAGGACACCACGATTGCCCCAGGAAGCTACATCATGGGCAACACCATGATTGGCGAAGAATCCTTGATTGGTCCAAACACCACCCTCAAAGATGCCAAAGTTGGCAACCATGCTAAGGTCGTTATGAGCAGCGTTTCCAACGCCGAGATCAAAGACGGCGAGGAAATTGGCCCGTTCGCCAACGTTAAGTAATCCCAAAACAACGAATTTTGCCTCCGAAAACGGAGGCTTTTCTTTATCTTTCTAAAGCGTTACAATGTATATACAAAAGCGTTACACCGAAATTTAACGAAAATGCCGAAGACAACTCTGAATTTAAGAATAGATAGCAATATCAAAAAACAAGCTGAAAAGGTTGTTGATGAGCTTGGCATTTCAATGTCTGCCGCAATCATCCTTTATCTCAAGGCGATCGTCCGCGAAAACGGCATCCCATTCGATATGAGGGTTAAGAAACCAGAACCGGTGGAAGCGCCAAAACCAAAAGCCAAGAAGAAACCGAAGAACGATTTCGATGACGATGAGTTTGAGCTTCCAGGCAGCGATTCTATTCGTGCAGCCATTGATAAACTCTGATTCCTCTAGAAAAACGCCCCTAAAAACACCCCAAATTCAACGATTTGATAAAGGCCCCGCAAATTGTTCGAGGCCTTTTCCTTTTACGCGCGTATAGGGCACAGAAACGACAATAAAAAAAGCAGGCGGTATTTCACGCCTGCGATTTTATCGTTTTAGAAGCGATTATTTCTTGCTGTGGGTGATGTTGGCCTGAGCAGCAGCGAGTCTGGCAAGTGGGACACGGAATGGTGAGCAGCTGACATAGTCGAGACCGACCTCATCATAGAACATGATGGAAGCTGGATCGCCACCGGTTTCACCGCAGACACCGAGCAAGAGGTCTGGGCGGGTAGCACGGCCACGTTCAACAGCAATCTTAACGAGTTCGCCGACACCGTTGACATCGATGGTCTGGAATGGGTCGAATTCGTAGATCTTGCGGTTGTAGTAGTATGGCAAGAACTGACCGGCATCATCACGGGAGAAGCCCATGGTAAGCTGGGTTAAGTCGTTGGTTCCGAAGGAGAAGAACTCTGCCTCTTTGGCAAGGTCCCCGGCGCGGAGGGCGCCCCTTGGGATTTCGATCATGGTACCAACGTGGTAGACAAGTTTGGTGTTGGCTTTAGCCATCTCAGCTTCGACGGCTTCGACAACAACGCTCTTGGCCCACTCGTATTCTTTGAGTTCGCCAGCGAGAGGGATCATGATTTCTGGCTCAACTTCGTGGCCAAGTTCCTTGCTGGCCTTGATGGCAGCCTGGACGATGGCGCGGGCGAGCATGGCGTAGATCTCTGGGTAAGCAACGCAGAGACGGACACCACGGAAGCCCATCATTGGGTTGGCCTGGTGGAGCTGTTCGATTCTCTCCTTGACCTTCTTCTCGGTGACACCGAGCTTTTCGGCGATGTCTTTGATGTTGGCTTCGTCGTTAGCTTCTGGTAAGAACTCGTGGAGAGGCGGGTCAAGTAAACGGATGTTAACCATGGAATCTGGGTTAGCAAGATACATCTGATAGAAGTCGTCAGCGATGAATGGACGGATTCTCTCAAGAGCGGCTTCGCGCTGTTCGGCGGTGTCAGAAAGAATCATGGATCTCATGTTGAGGATTCTGTCTGGAGCGAAGAACATACGTTCGGTTCTGCAAAGACCAATGCCTTCGGCACCGAATCTACGGGCGTTCTGGGCATCTTCTGGGGTGTTGCAGTTGGCACGGACCTTTAAGCGACGATATTTGTCGGCCCAAGCCATTAAGCGGCCGAAGTCGCCACCGAGGTTGGCTGGAACCATCTTGATTTCGCCTTCATAGACGAGACCAGTGGAACCGTTGACGGAAAGGATATCGCCTTCGTGGAAGACACGGTCGCCAACTTTGACAACCTTGGCTTCTTCGTCAACAACGATTTCGGTAGCGCCGGCGACGCAGCACTTACCCATGGAACGGGCGACGACTGCGGCGTGGGAGGTCATACCTCCACGGGCGGTAAGGATAGCTTCGGAGTTGACCATACCGATGATGTCTTCTGGGGAAGTCTCGGCACGGACAAGGACAACCTTCTTGCCAGCATCATGCTGGGCTTTGCATTCTTCAGCGGTGAAGACGATGGCACCAGTGCCAGCGCCTGGGGAAGCTGGAAGACCGTGGATGACGGCGTCATGTTTCTTGAGGTCAGCTTCGTCGAAGGTTGGGTGGAGTAAGTCGTTGAGCTGTTTTGGCTCGACGCGGAGAACGGCTTCTTTCTCGTCGATGAGACCTTCATCAACTAAATCGCAAGCGATTTTGAGAGCGGCTCTAGCAGTTCTCTTGCCGTTACGGGCCTGGAGGAAGAAGAGCTTGCCTTTCTCGATGGTGTATTCCATATCCTGCATATCGTGGAAATAGTTTTCCATGCGGGTGATGGTAGCCATGAATTCTTTGTAAACTTCTGGCATTCTCTTCTCGAGCTCGTCGATGTGAAGAGGGGTGCGAACACCAGCGACGACGTCTTCGCCCTGGGCGTTTGGTAAGAATTCAGCGTAGATTTTCTTTTCGCCGGTGGATGGGGAACGGGAGAAAGCGACACCAGTGCCGCTGTCTTCGCCCATGTTACCGAAGACCATGCTCTGAACGTTGACGGCGGTGCCCCATTCATATGGGATGCCGTTCATCTGACGATAAACGTTAGCACGTGGGTTGTCCCAGCTACGGAAGACGGCAGCGACTGCCTCTTTGAGCTGAACATATGGATCGGTTGGGAATTCTTCACCGAAGACGGATTTGTAGTACTCTTTGTACTTGGCAACTAAGCCTTTGAGCTGCTCGGCGGTGACTTCGGTATCGAGTTTGTAACCGTTGTCCTCTTTAAGCTTGTCGAGCATCTTGTCCATTTCAGTCCTTGGGTGGCCTTTGGCGATGTTGGTGAACATCAAGATGAAACGGCGGTAGCTATCGTAAGCGAAACGCTCATTGCCGGTAGCTTTGACCATGGCTTCAACGGTGTCATCGTTTAAACCCAAGTTAAGAATGGTGTCCATCATGCCTGGCATCGAGGTACGAGCGCCAGAACGGACAGAAACGAGTAACGGCATTCCTTTGCCGCCGAACTCTTTTCCGGTAAGTTTTTCAACTTCGTGGAGATGGGCCACGACGTCATTCCACACGTAATCAGGAATCTGTTTTCCGGATTTGTAGTAGAGGTTGCAAGCTTCGGTCGAGATTGTGAAACCGGCTGGGATGTTGACGCCAGCGGCTGTCATCTCGGCAAGACCAAAGCCTTTTCCGCCAAGGATTTCCTTGCCGAGTTTTTGCTCGTGGGCTTCCTTGAAGGAGAATACATATTTTTTGTCTGCCATATTGTCCTCCTATTGACAATCTTTAGGGTGATTAAAGCGCCCTAACGCGAAATATCATACCACTAGGACATTCTTCTTTAAAGAAGAAGACAAAAAGGCAAGGCCTCATCGATACGGAAGCGCGTATAATTTGTGCGTATGAAACGTAAAGAGAGAAAGTTCGGCCCTGAGTATTTTGGGCCTATCGCGCACCGTGGACTACATAACGCGAGCCTCACGGAAAACGGTCTCAAAGCATTTGAGAACGCGATTAAAAACGACCTTCCTTTTGAGCTGGATATCCACACCACCAAAGACGGGCAACTCGTTGTCTGCCACGATGACGACCTCAAACGCACAACAGGCAAAGAGGGCATCATCGAGGAACTCACCCTTGCCGAGATCAAAGAGGGTTACCGCCTCTTGGACGGAGAAGAAGTTCCGACCTTCCAGGAGGTTCTAGACCTCAACAAAGAGCAAAAGCTAATTGTCGTTGAGTTAAAGGTTCACCAGAACAACTACAAGACCTTGGCGAAAGCGGCTAAGAAAGCCCTCAAGCAAATCAAAGACAGAAACAAAATCGTCGTCATCTCCTTCGACCCAAGGGCTTTGTTCATGATGAAGAGCAGCGGTTTCCCAACCGGTCTTCTTATCTGCAAGGAGTATTACTGGGTGTGGAAGTGGAAGTGGCTTTTCGATTCCGTGGATATTGAGGAATGCCTCCTTACCAAACCTGAGGTCAGGAAATATCACAAGAAGCACATCCTCAACACCTGGACCGTTGAAGATCCTGAGCACATGAAGGAAAACAAAGCCTTAGCGGACGCCCAAACATTCCAGTTGATTGAGCCGGAGCTTGTTAAAGAAATAATGGCAAAATAAAACGCGTTGGAACAAAACCAGCGCGTTTTTGTTAGGGATTTTTGGTTTTTATTTGTTTGGAGTGTAGGTCGCTTCAATGCCTTCCCTCTTGCTGAGATAACGCCAGAGGATCTGCATGATGACGTGGTCGAAGGTCATGTGGAGGTCTTCGGCAATCTGGATATCGTCCACAGGAGCGTGTAAATGGTAATCCGCGATCTTGGCTAACTTGCCTCCGTCATAACCGGTGACGGAAAGGATTTCTGCGCCAACCTTTTTGGCGTATTCGGCAGCCTTCATGATGTTCTTGGAGTTGCCGCTTCCCGAAATGGCCAAGACCAAGTCTTCTTTCTTGAGCCTGTTCTCGAGCTGATAGTAGAAGAGATCGTCGAACGTGGTGTCGTTAGCAATAGCGGTCATTATCGGAACGTTGTCATTAAGACAAACGAACTTAAATCTCTTTTCTAACTTGGAGCAGATGCCTTTGTTGAAATCGCAAACCATATGTGAAGCGGTGGCGGCGCTGCCTCCGTTTCCGAAAACATAGATTGTTGACTGGTCGTCGTAATGTTTGACGAGAGCGTTCATCGCTTTGTTCATCTCGTCTTTGTCTAACTTCTTAATGGTCTCGATTTCGAGTTCGTAGTATTTCTCGATGTCGTTTTTGAAATCAATCATGGTCGTCCCTTTCTAAGGTCAATATAAGATTAACCGCTTCGGTTAAAGAATGGCACACAAAATCAGGCTTTGCATCTTTGAAGCGTATTGGAGGATTTGGAGTTGTATCCAAGAAGATCGTTCTGCAGCCAGCGTTAATTCCGGTTTGGATATCTCTGTCCGTATCTCCGATAAACCAACTCTTTTTGAGATCGATGTTAAACCTTGCCTCGGCTTTCTTTAGAAGACCGATTCTTGGTTTTCGGCAATCGCAGTCGATTTTGAATTCAGGAACCTCGCCTTCGAAGCCTTTGTCTGGGTGATGAGGGCAGAAGTAGAGGGCATCAAGATAGGCTCCGCCTTTTCCAAGGAGGGTTTCCATCTTGTTGTGAATGTTTTTGAGCTCTTCAAGCGTCGTGTCGCCGCGAGCGATAACGGGCTGGTTGGTGACACAGATCGCAAGGTATTTGGAAGAGTTGATTTTTTTGATTGCTGAGGCGGCATCTTCTTCGAGCTCTAATTCATCCGTTTTGGTGACCAAGCCCCTGTATTCGTTAATGGTTCCGTCCCTGTCCAAAAAGATGCATTTTTGCGGATTTGCAAGGGATTTGCCATGGATAATGCCGTTTTTGAGGTCGTTTTCGACTGAGTGGAACCTGTCTGGAGTGCCACAGTCTTTGACATATTCGCTAGATCTATAGGCGTACGATTTACCCTCTTCAACGAAGTGTTTTAAGACGACTTTCTCGAAGTCGATTTTGGTCGGTTCGGCGACATAATCCAGGACTTCTTTCGAGCAGACATAAAGCCCAGCGTTCGTAAGGTTCTCATAGTAGTAATCACGGACATTGTTCTTGCTATCGATTTTGATGATTTTCTCGTCTTCGTTTGCAACAAGAAGATCGCTGTCGAATGGGTGTGAATTTGGATGTGCAAAAGCGGTTAAAGCAGAACCCTTTTCCTTGTGGAAACGGTGGAACCTCACCCAGTCGACATCAAGCATCAAATCGCCAAAGCAAAGGATGAAATCATCTCCGATGATGTCTCTTGCGAAATATAAGCCTCCCGCAGTTCCTAAAGGCGACTCTTCTTTGATGTAAGAGATGCTGACACCGAACTTCTTTCCATCACCAAAATAATCGGAAATCGCTTTTCCGTTTTTCGAAATGATGACAAGAAAATCGTGGATGCCGCTTTTCTTGAGGCTTTCAAGCTGCCATTCAAGAATCGGCTTACCGCATATCTCAACCATTACCTTTGGTAAATCGCCAGTAATGGTTTTAAGTCTAGTGCCTGCTCCGCCTGCTTGGATTACTGCGTACATCGTTACTCCATGAAGATGATCGAACA
>JAEEWP010000056.1 GCA_016287465.1 Caryophanales bacterium
CATCTTACGCGATTTATTCGATAAGTATTCTTATGTCCAAGTCGCATACACAATACTTGGAAGCAAAGAAACGGAGGATAGGGAATATAGGCCTTTGGAGCAGATCCAAGACAACTACCCGAAGTATGTTCTTTCTCTTGATTACCTCCTTCAAAATCGAAGTGGAATAATTCATAAGAACATCGTTAATCTAATCTCGGAAAACAGTGATTTTTAGATGGCCTGGTCGAAATGCCAAGAACGATCTCAGCCCATCAAAGAAAGGAATAATCAAATATGATCGATCTTAAAAACACCCTCAAAACTAAAGTCAAATCCATAATGGATACATGGGATGAAGAAGGCATATACGCTGTGTCTTTCTTCGTCTATTCGAATGAAGCGTATGAATATAACGGTTTCTCTAACGTCACCGAATTCATGATCAGCTACAACGCCGAATCCGATTGCCTAGGCGCAGATGAGCTCGACGAAGAAAGATGGAACTACGCTTTTTGGAGGCAAGACGAGCAGCCGATCATCTACACAAGTGAAAAGAACCCTCTCACCGATATGCTTTTCGATTGGTATAAGGAGCGTGGCCTAACGAACCTCGGCCATGAAGATTACGAAACTTCTTACGACCAAGGCCGTTATATCGGCAAAGGGCCAGTAGGCCATTATGAGCTCCTTAACCTAATCGCTGACATTGCCTCAGAACTCCAAAACGAAGGATATCTGAAAGAGAGATTCGGCAAACCTCTTCCTATCATCATCCATGGTCTTGAATATCCTTGGTATGACATCGAAGCAACGAAAAAAGGAAATCCTAACGGAGAAGCAAACACTTTCTTAGAAGCCTGCAAAGAGCTTGGCTTTGGGATGTAACAGCAAAGGCTCAAATGAATAAGTTTCTCTCGTTCCTCAAAAAGTTCTGGATCGACATTGTCGTCGTATCTTCACTTCTTGTCCTTACGGGGGTAGCTTTCACCGTGGTTTATTTCCCAAAGAACAGCGAATCCCTCATCGCGAACGTATATCTCAAGAAAGAGAAGATAAAGACAATCAATCTCACCGAATTAGGTGAGAAATCAGAGATATATACTGTGGACATAGATGAGGACGAACATGTTCATATCGAAGCGAAGCACAATTCAATAAGGGTAAAGGAATCAACCTGCCCTCATCAGTACTGTGTCCGTAGTGGTTGGATATCTGAAGAAGGAAGATCGATCATCTGCGTTCCATATGAGCTCATCATATCGATCGAAGGATATAGCCCTTACGACGTGGAGATGTAACGATGAAGACCAGAAGAATCATTGAGCTCTCCATATTCCTCGCTTTAGCGGTGGTCCTCGGATACGTCGAGTCCTTTTTGCCTGCAATCCTTCCAGGCGTCAAACCAGGCTTTGCTAACATCATCATCTTGATGGTGCTTCTATATTTCTCCTGGTGGGAGGCTCTTGTTCTTTCCCTCATCAGGGTATTCATCGTCTCTCTTCTTTGTGGATCCATCTTCCAGTTTGGTTTCTTCGTGTCCTTAAGTGGTGCAGTCATCTCCTTCTTGGTGATGCTCTTGCTTCGCATCCTTCTCAAAGAGAAGATATCAGTCTTTGGCATATCGATAGCAGGATCTTTCTTCCATGTGACCGCACAGGTGTTCATGGTATATATCCTCATGGATTTCAATACTGGAACCTTCTACTATCTTCCATGGATCATGCTTCTATCTTTCCCGATGGGCGCTCTTACGGGATTCATCATGTACATCATAAATAAGAGCCCAATCCGTAAGAGTCTTCTAAAAGAAGAAGGGGAGAATACGTAACCTTAACATTTTAGTTGCCCTAGTATTGGGCACTGAGTATAATAAAACCCGCTCGATTTGAATGATTGAGTAGCTTAATGGGACTTTAGCTCAGCTGGGAGAGCGCGTGCTTTGCAAGCATGAGGTCGAGGGTTCGAGCCCCTTAAGTTCCACCATAAAGATGGCTGAGTAGCCCAGTTGGTTAGAGCAACCGGCTCATACCCGGTATGTCGAGGGTTCGAGTCCCCCCTCAGCCACCATCTGACTAATACGTTCCTGCTAGAATGCTAGGAACGTTTTTTATTTTTGTGCAGGTTGATGGGCATTTTTAGGTCACTTGTTTTGTGAAAAGTTTTACATTATCATAATGGTGTCCAGCAAGAGGGACGTTAATACCCTTGCATCAGTCGGGCCAGAGACTAAAAACCTGTCCGCGCAGTGCCGGCGACACTAAAAAACGCCGTTTTTTTATCCCCATGGTTGCTCTAATGAGTTTCAAAGAACGCGTTCTCGCTGGTATTGTCTCCGGCGCGCTTTCTTATTCTCAGCTCATAGATAAAGAGATACGTGTGAAATCGCCCTCATTCAAAGATAGGGAAGATTTTATCCTTCGTTTCTATCCTCGAAACTTTCTTCACCTAACCGGTGTTGGCACCATTCTATCATCTATGGATTTTTACCAAAAAGCCCTTGATGGAACGCTTTCCTTGGCTGATTTTGATTGTGATTCTTCACCGGATTTGAAAGGTAGGGTCCGTTGCAAGATTCGAAATCTTCAAAACATTGGCAGTTTCTATCAAAGGGTAAGCAAAATCGAAGTCGATTTTTCTTCAAACACCGTCCATTGCCGCCTTGCAAGCACGGATGGACAATGCACAATCGGTTTTATCGGAGCTTCCGTTCTTGTTCCAAACACCTTGCTCAACAAAGACAAGATCAAAGAGGAAAACGCGATTACTGACTTCGAGTTCTTTGTTTGCTTAGGAACCGCAAAATAGTCTGATTAAATATTCAATCGGAAGTGGACCTATCATCTGATAAAAAATACCCCCGTTTTGCGGAGGTTTTTTGTTTCTTTGCTATATAAAGTAAGAAAGACATTATCAGCATGATAAAATAAGACATATGAAAGGATACAGGAGATTCTTAATCGGACTTGTGGCAACCTTTTCTTTTTCTGTCGCCTCCTGCGTCAATGACCCTGCTCTTTCATCTCAAGAAGAGACCATTGAGTCTTCTTTGTCTTCTTCGAGCAAGAAATCTTCATCGAGAACCACAGAACAAACATCCATTGATCCAATCGCTCTTTTGAACTTCGAGTTAAACGAAGATGGTGAGAGCTATTCGGTAAGCGCTAAAGGAGACGTCATCAGAGAACTCAAGATACCTTCGACTCATAATGGCTTACCAGTCACTTCCATATCGAGACTCGGTTTTGGCTATTGCAATAACCTCAAGAAGATCGAAATGCCTGACACCATAACTTCAGTAGGGGAAAGCGCCTTCGTTGGATGTAAGTCTTTGGAAGAGGTGACCCTTTCTAAGAACCTTCTCTCCTTTAGTAAATCGATGTTCTATAATTGCCAGTCCCTAACTTCCATTGATATCCCTAGTGGAATCGCTTCAATAGGAAATCAATGTTTCTATCAATGCTACGAACTTAAATCAATTACCATCGCGTCCACAGTGACTTCAATTGGAGAAGAGGCTTTCTATAACGATTACAATCTTCAGAAGTTTAGTATTCCTAATGGGACAATCTCAATCGCAGATAAGGCTTTCTATGGCTGCACTGGATTAGTCTCCATCATCTTAGGAGAAACCCTATCTTCGATTGGAGAAGCGGCTTTCGGTGGGTGTTATCGCTTAGTGGAAGTCGTCAACAAATCAAGCCTTCCTCTTGAAGCAGGCTCATATGAATATGGTGGAGTCGCTTTTATGGCAAAAGAAGTGGTAAGCGATGAAAGCCATATGAGAGTCTCCTTTGGCCTCATCAAAGACATGATCACCTATAACGAAAGAGGCTTCCTTTGGCTTGTTTCCTATGATGGCCTCATCAAAGACAGAATAACGATCCCTAATGGCATCAAAGGAATCAATGACCATTGCTTCAACGCATCATATCCATCTCCTTTGAACGCTCTCACCGAAGTCCATATCCCTGACAGTGTGACCATCATCGGTAGTTCCTCTTTCTATGACTGTGAGTATTTGTCCCAAATCAATTTCCCAAGATCGCTTACTTCTATTGGGAAAAGTGCTTTCCATGGTTGCAAGACCCTTACTGAACTTTCGTTGCCTACTGGTTTGACTTCGATAGGGGATTACGCTTTTTCATACTGCCAGCATCTTCGGGTCATAACTCTTCCTAACACCCTTACGTCAATAGGGGAATATGTATTCCAACACAGCAATGATCTTGAAATCATCAATTACCAAGGGACGATTGAGGAATGGGAAGCGGTGGAGAAAGCAACCAATTGGTATTGGTTGGCTGGCAGTCGTGCACAAACCGTCACCTGCACGAATGGTTCGGTTCCTGTCGTTCCTCCTCCAGCAGATTCTTCTAGTCAGAATTAGCGCGATTTAGCCATGCTTTTTAAAAAATACCCCCGTTTTGCGGGGGTTTTCTTTTTGTTAAGCGTAATGCTCTTCGATGATGCTTCTAAGGTTGGAAGTATCGTAGAGGCTCTGATAATCGATTACGCCAGTGTCGCTGACAGGGAATGTAATCTGATGATCGCAGACACTATGTCTTTCTTCATCAATGCTGACGCCATTCTTGTTAACGGTATGGGAAGGAGCAGAGGATCTGTTCTCATTTCCAAAGGCGTCATACTGCAAATAGACGGAACAAGATCCTCCTCCGCATTCTTCACCGATCGTGAATAAGCCCTGGTCGTGGAGATAGATAGGGGAGATACCTCCGCAAGAGAATCCATTCTTCGTGGTAAGGACGCTTATGTCTTTATCGTCAAGAAGAGAAAGCATCTCGTCATCTTTCTCATCGAAGACTTTGTCGAAGTTGAAATCGAATTCAAATGTGACGGTGACGTATTGGCCAGTCATGGTGTTATGGATATAGAAGTTCTTGCTTCCCGTAAGAAGGCCAATCATGAAAAGCATCTCATCGGTGCTTCCTCCCGTATTCGCGGCAAGGTCGATGACAACGTGCTCGATATCATCGTCTTTGGATGCTTCTTGAACGCCATAGGATATCGCGCCTACTGCGCCTCCAACGCCTTCACCGAAAGGAATGGTGTCTCTCTTTCCTTCGTAATACTTTCTCCATTCATCGACGAGTTCGATCTCACCCATGAAGCCATCGATATGGATATAGGCGGTGTCACCGTCTTTGGTATAGGTTTCAGTACCGTTTAACGGTCCATTATATTTTCCGAGCTTTTGGCTTCTAGCAGCATACACCTCACTATGGTGATAGAAGGTTCTTTCGTAGTTAACTAGCTCAGGATAGTCTTTGTAGTATTCGGCCCAGATGATATCGGCAGCTTCGTTAATGACACCTTCAACTAACCATGAAGGAGTTTTGAAGGTGCCTCCTTCAACGTAATAGGCATTTGCAGGATCGTAAACAGAATGTCCTCCATCGTTACGTAAGTATCCTAGGAGGGTCATACCTGCAATAAGCTCCGATAAATGAACAGAGTTCAGCAATTCTTTGATTCTTCTTCCGAAGGGACGGCTACTTAAAGCGGAATCCAAACCTTGGGAAAGATCATAGTATTTCTCCAAAGTGCTTCTTCCTGGTCTTCCTAGGAAATAATCGTAATCGAGGCAAAGCTCGTTGTAGGAATACTCCGCATACTGAAGTAATCCTTTGTAACCAAGGGCCTTCGAATACATGTCCTCGTAGTAATCACGACCAAAATCATTAAGGGTCTCATTCTCCGTGTAATTGAAGAAGTAGAGGTCTTTGGTGTTGTAGGCTCCTTGGAGGATGTTCTCATTGGAGAAGAGGTCATTGCAAAAACCTAAAGGAAGATAGACATCATCCCCATCCCCAATGACACGCATGCCATATTTCCCAAGGCTGATATTGGTTTTCTTTGCGGCTTTGTCGGTTGAGGTTTCCTTGACCCTTGTGAAAGGAAGCCCATCATAGGACACCATAACAGTATCAGGGTCATTGAGGTTCGTGTTCTTGAAAGACCAAAGGTCATCTGAGACCAGGCAGTTCTCTTTTAGCCAGAACTCTGCGGTGTGTCCTCCGTATACGGTTACGACATATCTCGTTCCGTCCCAGTCGTTTTCTCTTTTGATATCAAGGTAATCCCTTCCTTCTTTGAAGGTTCTTCCACGGTATAGCAAAGAATGGTATTCCTTTAATGAGATGTAGGGGATCACACTTTCATCGTAATAACGGAGAGTGCAAGTCGTATCATACTTCCTCTCAACATATCTGACCTTGATGGTCTCCTCTTTATAGGCTCTGCTGTTGTTACAGCCTCCAATCATAAGAGGAAGGAGCAACAATATTCCGTGATATTTCTTCATAGGGGATACCTCTAAAGAAAAGATATATCTTTTTAGCTATGCATAAGTCAATAGGGTGTCCATCTATTGAAAACACCCATCAAATAAAAATACCCCCGTTTTGCGGGGGTTTTTCTTTTTGCTTAAGCGAATCCAGAACTTAATGGGTATCTGTTTGGCTGAAAGAAGGTGCAGGTGCCGAGATTC
>JAEEWP010000010.1 GCA_016287465.1 Caryophanales bacterium
AAGGAAAAACAAAAATCCTATGCAATTCCTGCTTTAAAGAGCTACGACAAGATCAAACAGAAAGATATGTCCTTAAGGATGCTCAAAGCCATCCATTACGACATGGATAAAGGCGCCCTTATGGAATCCGCTCATCCATTCAGCGATGCTCTTGCGAAGAATGACGCCAGAGTCACCACCAAGTTCCTTCTTGAGGACTGGAGAAGCAACGTCTTCACCTGCCTTCATGAAGGTGGCCACGCCCTCGAGTTCCAGAACTGGACCGATGAGATGTTTGAAAACCATGTCGAGAATATGGCCACTAGCGCAATCTGCGAAACCCACAGCCGTTTCTTCGAGAACATTATTGGAAGAAGCAAGGCCTTCATGCCAATCCTTCAGAAAGACGCTAGCGAGGCTCTTGATCCTGAGTTAGGCAAGATTGATGGAGAAACCTTCTACCATCTCATGAATGAGATTCAGCCTTGGTTAATCAGATGTGAGGCCGATGAGCTCTCATATTGCCTCCACATCATAATCCGTTACGAGATTGAGAAAGACCTCATCAACGGCAAGATCGAATGTGAGGATGTCCCTGCTATCTGGAAACAGAAATACCACGATTATCTTGGTGTTGAAGTCACAAGCGACAAAGACGGCTGCATGCAGGATACCCACTGGTCAGAGGCCTTATGGGGCTACTTCCCTTCATACGCCTTAGGAAACCTCTATGGCGCGATGATCAAAGAGAAGATTGAACAAGAGATGGACTTCGAAGGTGCGATCAAGGAGAACCGCATCGACAAGATCGTTAAGTGGATGAGAGAGAAGGACTACTGCTACGACTATCTCAAACCAAACGACTGGATCATGAAGGTCGTTGGCAAACCATTAAGCGCTGAACCGTATATCAAATACCTCAAAGAAAAGTTTGAGTAAAAATAAAAAGGGCTGCGATTTGCAGTCCTTTTTTGTTTTTTGCTTAACGTTCCTCGCGGAAGTAGTTGACGCCAAGAGAGCCTGGCGGTAAGACGTTTTTCTTACCAAATATTGAGGTGAAGATAAGAACGACGACGGTAACGATGTATGGCGTAAGAGTAAGGAACATACCTGTAACCATATCAACGTTGAGATAGCTTGGAATGGAGTAAAGGAAGGCGAAGAGGATAGAACCGGCAATCGCGATAAGCGGATTCCAGATCGTGAAGATGACGAGGGCCAAAGTCATCCAGCCATATGACTGAAGCTCATACGTGCCATCCCAGCTTCCTTGGGATTTGATTAAGTAGAAGAGACCGCCGATGCCAGCAATGCCGCATCCGACGATGGTCGCAAGGTATCTGTACTTGTCGGTGTTGATGCCAGCAGCATCAGCAGTGGCTGGGTTCTCACCAACCGCCCTAAGGGAAAGACCGATTCTTGTCTTATTAAGAACAATGAAGACAACGATGGCCAAGATGAAACAAATATAAACAAGGGAAGACTGGGAGAAAATGTTCGCTACAGGGTTGTTGCTTGAGATGAAACCCATATGCCAGTTGGCGTCGTCGTAGATCAATCCGCTATCGGAAAGAGTGGCGTTTGTGAGGTGGAATCCATAGATTTTGCCAACCCTCTCACACAAATCGAATCCATCGCCTGAGCGCAAAAGGGACATGAAGAAGTCTCCAATGCCGGCGCCAAAGGTGGTAATGGCCAAACCAGTGACGTTCTGATTGGCTTTAAGCGTTGTCGTGAGGAAGGAATAAATCAATCCGCCAAGAGCGCCAAAGGCAAAAGAGAACACAATTCCTAAAAGGATCAATAAAGCGTATGAAATGAATTCAACGAATCCAAACGCATTCGCCGTTACAGGCATCGCCGGGTAAATCAATCTCATGTAGATGAGCGAACCAAGCGTTCCGCCGACAACACCGAAACACATGATGCCAGGAATGCCTAAGTTGAGGTTGCCCGCTTTCTCGCTGATGGTTTCTCCGATGCAGCCGAACAAGAAGACAACGCTTAATGTGATAACACCCGGAAGTGAGCTTAATACTGCCATCTTATTTGCCCTCCTTCTGCGACTTCTTTTTGCCGCTTGTTGCCTTCTTTGAAGGACTCTTTTCAGGTTTTGGATCTTCTATCGAACCTTCGTCATAGCTGTCGACGTCCTTTTCGGCAGGTTTCTTTTTGGGTTTGTCTTTGATTTTGAACAGTTTCTTGAAGAAACGGACCACCGCAACAAAAACTTTCTTGAAGAAGCGGCCAACTGGTGTAAAGACCTTCTTGAAGAAACGGCCAACCGGCCCAAACACCTTTTTGAAGAAGTTGCCGATTATTTCAAAAATATCGGTTTCTTTTCCGTTCTTGTTGTACATGATCTTGTATTCGACAAGGAACTCAGAGGCAATAACGAAGAGGAAGATCAAACCCATGACGATATTCGTCGCCGAATCGTCGGTGATGTATCTTGAGTTCGACATCTGGACCTGGCTCATGCCCTTTGTGATGAAGGTGATGAACATGGCGGTTCCGATGGAAATGATTGGATTGAACTTTCCAAGCCAAACAGCCATGATCGCTGTGAAGCCCATGCCTCTGTGGGTGGTTTCTTTGGTGATTGAGAAATCGATGCCTGAGGCGATAAGGAAGCCAACGAATCCACAAATCGCGCCCGATAAGATCAAAGTACGGATAATGACCTTCTTGCTGTTGATGCCGACGTAGCGGGCGGTATTGATCGATTCGCCGACAACGCTTAATTCATAGCCGTGTTTGCTGTATTTGAGATAGAGGAAGAGACCGACAAAAGTGGTTGCAACAAGCAAAATGATCAAAACATTGCTGTTAAATAGGATTGGAAGTCGGCCATGCGTTTGAGCTGGGACGATGTTTGATTCGTCTGGGAATCTCCAGTAGATGTAAATGCCAACGAGACCCGCCGCGATGTAGTTCATCATGAGGGTGAAAAGGGACTCATTGGTATTGAAGAAGGCTTTGAAGATAGCTGGAATCGCCGCCCAAATCGCACCGGCGATGATTGCCGCGACCAAAGAAATGATAACAATCACGAAATCAGGCATCGTGCCGCCAAGCTCAACCATGAGCATGACGCAAACAAGCGCGCCAGCCAAAATCTGGCCGTTTCCGCCAAGATTCCAGAATTTCATCTTGAAGGCTGGGATGAGAGCCAAACCTACGCCAAGAAGAAGGGCACTGTCCCTCAAAAACTCCAAAAACTTGTCTAAGGAACCAAAGGTGCCGATAAACAAGTTTCCAAGAGAGACGAATGGATTGATCTTGCTATAAGCCATCGTAAGGACGAGAAGGCCAAAGAAAACCGCAACCAAAATAAACCCAAAGCGAACGAGAATCGATTGCCAGATGGCCATATTGAAACGCTTCTCAACGTGGAAGAGTTTCTTTTTCTCTTTCGCGGCCTTTTCGGTTGGAAGCGGTTTGGCCGCATTATTGTTCTTGATCATTGCTCTCGCCTCCGGTTTCTTCTTCGTCTTCGTTTTTCTTGGTCATAAGCAAGCCAACTTCCTCTTTGGTCGTGGTTCTGGCATCGACAATGCCTGAGACCTTGCCTTCGCACATGACGAGGATGCGGTCGCAAAGAGCGAGAAGGACATCAAGGTCCTCTCCGACGAAGATGACTGCGCTGCCCTCCTGCTTTTCTTTATCAAGAAGGTTGTAGATGACATAAGAGGAATTGATATCAAGTCCGCGGACAGGATAGGCGGCCATAAGAACCTTTGGAGAAGAGGAGATCTCTCTTCCGACGAGAACCTTCTGGACATTGCCACCAGAGAGTTTTCTGACTGGCGTATGAAGGTTTGGCGTGACGACATCGAGTTCGTGAACGATTTCCTCAGCGAGGGCTTCTGGCTTCTTTCTGTTAACGGCGATGCCTTTGCCTTTGCGGTAGCTGCGAAGCATCATGTTGTCGACAAGGTCCATGTTCCCGACAAGGCCCATGCCTAAGCGGTCTTCTGGAACGAAGGAGAGACGGACGCCAAGCTCACGAATGGTTCTTGGGTTTAGGTTGCGGAGATTATAGATTTCGTTTTCGTTGAAAATGATTTTCTCGGCATTGACTAGCTCTTTGATCTTCTTGCTGCTCATGCCTGTGAAATCGACTGGGGTTCCGTTTTCATAATGGAACGCGCCTTTCTTCGCCATATTCACGACTTCGCGATAAGTCTTGTGGAAGAAAGAGACAGGGAGATTCTTCTTTGGGCGGTTGAAGATGACGTCGCCTTTGTAGCCAGGCTTGACTCCTGCGATGGCTTCGAGAAGCTCACGCTGACCGCTGCCAGCGATGCCAGCGATGCCAAGGATCTCGCCAGAGCGGGCGATGAAATTGACATCATCAAGAACTTTCGTTCCATCTTTGTCAGTAAGGGTAAGATGCTCAACAAAGAGTCGATCCTCCATGTTCTTCGGCTCGGTGCGGCCGATATCGAGGACGATCTTTTTGCCAACCATCATTTCCGTGAGTTGGGCTTCGCTTGTTTGGCTTGTTTTGACGGTGTCGATGTATTGTCCTTTGCGAAGGACGGCAACCCTATCCGAAATCTCCATAACCTCATTGAGCTTGTGGGTGATGATGATGATTGTCTTGCCGTCTTTTCTCATGTTGGAGAGAACGGAGAAGAGCTTTCTGATTTCGATTGGGGTCAAAACCGCGGTTGGTTCGTCGAGAATGAGAATCTCGGCTTCGCGGTAAAGGGTTTTAAGAATCTCGAGGGTCTGCTTTTCGGAAACCGAAAGGTCATAAACCTTTTTGTCGAGATTGATTTCGAAGCCATAACGATCGCAAAGTTCTTTAATGGCTTTTCTAGCGTTGTTCTTGTTGGCTTTTTCTTTGTCGGCGATTCCAAGGACGATATTCTCGAGGCAGGTGAATACATCGATGAGTTTGAAGTGCTGATGGACCATGCCGATCTTATGTTTGAAGGCGTCCATTGGTGAGGCGATGGTAACCTTTTTGCCGTTGATATAGATTTGCCCTTCATCAGGGAAATAGATGCCGGAAAGCATGTTCATAAGAGTGGTCTTGCCACTGCCGTTCTCACCCAAAAGGGAAAGGATCTCGCCCCTATAAACGTCAAAGGTGATCTTCTCATTGGCTATGACTGAGCCGAATGTTTTAGTGATGTTTTCGAATCTAATGCTGATATCTTGCTGAACGATGTTTTCCATAGGAATATTATGCCCTATAAACGAGAAATTCCCAAGGGCTTTTATGCCCTTGGGAAATGTTAACCTGCAACGGTTCTTTCTAATTAGCGGTTAGGCTAGATTAGAATGCGGTGTTGAGGAAGGTGATGCCATCGATGGTGAGATCGAAGTAAGGAGCGGACTGGATTTCGCTCTCGGCAAACCAGGATTTGCTGCCTTCGCTCTTGATGACGTTGGAGCCGTTGACGGAGTAGCTCTTGATGTGGCCATCGGCGTCGAGGTCGAGCTTCTTGCCTTCTTCAAGGGCGGCGTTGGCGGTGTTGAGGGTGAAGGTGGAGCAATCGAAGACTTTGGTGGTGCCAGCTTCGAGGGCGGCTTTCACTTCGTTGATCTTGGCTTCGGTGCCTGCGGCAGCGGCTGGGCCGATCTTGCCGATTTCGACGGAACCATCTTTGAGGGAGCCAGTGTAGTTGGTTTCGATTGGCTTGCCAGCTTTGACGGCATCGATGCAGTGCTCGAAGTATGGCTGCCAGTTGATCTTGCTGGAGATAACGTAGGTCTCTTTAGCGGTTGGGCCATTATAGGTGATGTTTGGAACACCAGCGGCTTCACAGGCATTTGGAGCACCCATGGAGTCAGCGTGCTGGGAGATGATGGAGCAGCCACCATTGATAAGGGCGGTAGCGGAGCTGTTCTCTTTTTCGATGTTGTACCAGTCGCCAGTGAATCTGACGTCCATGGTGACATCGGAAACGATGGATTTGACACCAAGGTACCAGGAGGTGAGACCGGAGATGACTTCAGCGTAGGTGTAAGCACCAACGTAGCCAATCTTCTTAGAGGTTTCTGGGTTGGCGGCAAGCATGGCCTGGAGCTTTAAGCCAGCGGCGACGCCGGCGAGGTAGCGGCCTTCATAGATGGAAGCGAAAGCGTTGTGGAAGTTCTTCTCACCAGCGGCTTCGTATTCAGCGGCGTGAACACCAGTGGCGTGGCAGAACTCGACTTCCTTGGCATCTTTGGCAGCTTCGTGGAGGTGGGTTTCGTGGCCGAAGGAATCGGCAAAGATTAACTTAGCACCTTCCTGGACCATCTTGTTGGCGGCAGCGGTGCAGGTGGCATCTTCGCCAACACCAGACTGGAGGAGTGGCTCAACGCCTTTGGCTTCGCAAGCAGCGTTGAAGGCGTCGATGAAGTTCTTGTCGTAGGTGGATTCAGTGCCGTGAAGAGTTAAAAGACCGACTTTCATCTTCTCGGTGTTGCTGCAGCCGGAAAGACCGGCGATGGCAAGCATGGCGGTGAGTGCTAAGAGTTGTTTTTTCATGTTTCTTTCTTTCTCCTAAATGGATTCGATAATCACCGGAATAGGAGAAGTAAGTCTAAACATCAAAACACAAATCTAACGATTTTGTGACTTCGTAGTGTTGGATTACGGTCCAACGTAGAGACTTTCCCACCGATTAGGGCAATTATACGAAATGTCGATTTAGCGATTCGACACATTGAATATAAACCACGCTAAATGAAAATACTACAGAATCAAATCATTTATTTTCATGAAAACGGTTACATTTGGAAAAAATCGGCTTTTTTCTTGGGGATTGCTTTTTGATTCGAAAAGGGAAAAAACCTTGTGTGTATAAATAATTTATATTTATTTTTTCAAAAATTGCTTCCGAAATAGAATGTCGCTAATCAAATACTGATATATCTCTGAAAACCTGAAAAAAGTTTCATAAATGCTCAATTTTTGGGCTCTGCTTGCAAGAAAAAAGCCCTCATTTCAGAGGGCGTTTTCCTAGAAGTTTTCTGGGTGATAATCGCGGAGAACCTTTTCGAGAGGCTTGACTGTCTTAGCAAGGACCCCTTCATCGAATGGGACCTCAAGCCCCACTTTCTTGACGAGCTCGCAGAAGGTGAATTTGCCACCGAGCTTGCAAAGCTTAATGTATTTCTTCCACGCGTTATCGTGTGAACGCCTGTCTTTATTGAAGAATTGGAACGCACACACCTGAGCAAGCGTGTAATCGATGTAGTAGAAAGGAAGTTCGAAGATGTGGATCTGGGTGAGCCAGCGGTGACCGGTGTAGAGGTACTCGCAGTTTCTTTCCGCCTCAACCTTCCATGGGGTGTATTTCTCTTCGATCCTGTGCCACTGCTCATCTCTCTCGGCTGGCGTGGCCTCTGGGTGAGCGTACACCCAGTGCTGGAACTCATCGACGGAGACGCCGTATGGGAGGAAGCAGATGGAGCTAGCAAGATGGGCGTAACGGTATTTGTCAGGCTCATCGAAGAAGAGATCCATATATGGTTCGGCGAAGAATTCCATGGACATGGAATGGATTTCGCAGGATTCGGCGGTTGGTGAACGGTAGGCTGGGATCTTGATATCAGCAGACTCGAAAGCCTGGAAGGAATGTCCGAACTCATGGGTAAGGACATCGACATCACCAGAGGTGCCGTTGAAGTTAGAGAAGATAATTGGGGTTCTCTGGATCGGGAAGTAAGTCATGTAACCACCGCTTTGTTTGCCAGGTTTGGCATCGAGGAAGAGGAGGTTATGGTCTTTCATATAACGGAAGTATTTGGAGGTGTCTGGTGACATCTGGTCATACATCTTAACTGCGGCATTGACCTTATCCTCGGTTGTTCCTTTTGGAGTTGGGTTGCCATTAGGGAACATGAGGTTGAGATCATAGATCTCTGGGTTTCTGATTCCTAAGCGGGCGATCTGCTTTCTCACGATCTTGGCGGCAAGAGGAGTGACGACCTCTTTGATCTGCTCACGATATGCGGCAACCATCATTGGGTTGTAGTCATAACGGTTCATCATGATGTAGCCGAGTTCGGTGTAGGACTTGTAGCCCATCTTCTTGGCCATCTCAGTACGGACTTTGACGAGTTTATCGAAGATATCCTCGAGTTCATCCTTGTGAGCCATAAGGCCGGAATAGTAGACTTCTGCCGCTTCTTTTCTGGTTTCGCGGTCAGTGTCCTGGAGGAATTTGCCCATCTGAGGCATGTTGTATTTCTCTCCGCGGAACTCGAAGGATAAGGCAGCGGTAGCGGCCTGGTATTTCATGACGAGCTCGGATTCCTCTTGCTTGAGGGCGACGACGGATTCATCGCTCTTCTTGAGCTCATACTGGTACATCTTGGTGAGGAGCTTGCCTAGTTTGCCCTCAAGGAATTCAAGATATGGGGATTCAAGATAGGCTTTGGAGAGCTTCTGCATCTCGATCTCGAGAAGAGGCATGGCGTTGTTGATCTTCTTCATGGCCTTCTCGTATTTCTTGTTGGTGGTCTCAAGGGAGAAAAGGACGGAGACGTGGGTGATCTTGTCTTCGACGCTTTCGATGAGGCGGGTGCACTTCTTCCAGATCTTTAAGGCTTCTTCTGGGGAGGAGGCTTTGGCGAATAATTCGGCGAAACCTTTTAAGCGGGCTCCGACGTTAGCGAAGTTAGGCACCTGAAATGGCCATTCTTCGAATTTCTTGTCAGTCATTTTCTTCATACTATCTATCCTCTTTTGAATCTGATGTTTTTGCTCTCTGGCATTTTGAAGTCTTTCCTCTCTAAAGGACGAAGGTTGAGTTCATCGCATTTAGGGGTGAGACATAAGAATGAGTCCTTGCTTTCGAGATAACCGTTGCCCATGAGATGGTTGATGCGGCCTTTCGTTCTTCTTCCGGCGTAGGAAGGGAAGTATCCGAAAGCGTTCGAGTTGACGTACTTGATGGTCTCGAAGTCGATGACGCCTTTGAGGACCTTGGTGAGGCCTTCGGCAGTCACTTCGACACCTTCGAGATCAAGGGTCTTGAGGGCACGAAGCAAGTTGACGTAGCAAAGAGCAAGTTTCATAACGGGGTTATTATAACGAATAATAACAAACTCGTCTTAACACTTTACTTGTTACTAAAGAAAAAATGGCTACAATATTCGTTGCGCTATGGAAGCAATCGAGAAACAAATTGAAATAGTATTGGATAAAATTCGTCCATTCCTTCAAAGAGAAGGAGGCAACGTTGAGTTCGTTGGCTTCAAGGACGGAGTTGTCTACGTCAACATGGTTGGCGCTTGCGAAGGATGCGCCTATGCCGATGCGGATATCTCCCAGGGCATTGAAACAATCCTTGTTGAGGAAGTCCCAGGAGTCATCAGATGCGACTCAGTCATGAGCGCCCCGCTTGATATCCTCGACCCATACCTCAAAAGAAAAGAAGAGCAATACAAGAGGCTCGACGAAGAAAAATAAAAAGCTGGCAAATCCAGCTTTTTTTTCATAAAATCACCTGCAAAACGCGCTTATTTTAGAGTAGAGCGTTCCTTAAATCGTTGACCACGACGTAGCCATCGCGGTTATATACGTCTTCTCTGTTGTGGGTGTATTTCTCTAAATGGATATTGGTGAAATAGCCACCGGCTTCTTCGAGGAGAATCTCCCCTGCTGCCGTATCCCATTCTTTGGTTTCGACGCTATAGCGGACAGCGACATCGGCCTTGCCTTCCGCGATCCTGCAGAACTTGGTAGCAGCGCCACATGGAGTAACCGATTCGAAACACTCTTTGTGTCTTTCGATCTGAGCCTTTTCCTTATCTATAAGATGGCTGATGGAAATGAGGGCGCGGAGGTTCTTCCCAACCCTATCCGAGACATGGATACGAAGTGGATTTTTGTCTCGTCCTTCTTTGTAGGCCCCTTGGCCTTTGACGGCATAATAAGTCATTTGCTCAAGAGGGATATTGATGACCCCCGCCACAATCTCGTTCTTATAGCAAAGGGCGATGTTCGTGCTGAAACCACCACTCTTGTTGACGAACTCAACCGTTCCATCAACTGGGTCAATGATGAAGAGAAGGTCTTTGTGAAGCCTCTCTTTGGTATCGACACTCTCTTCGGTTAGGAAAGCGTAATCCGGGAATCTCTCTTTGAGATAGTCCTTGATGATTTTGTCAGCGGCTTTGTCCGCTTCGGTGACTGGAGAGTCATCGGACTTCGTTTCCACTTTGAAAGTGGAATGATAGACCTCAAGGATCTTCTTTTCCGCCAAGAGGGCGGCGTTTTTCATCTCTTCGATTTCTCTTTCCCACATACGGAAACATTATACTCCTTCGGATAAGAAAAAAGCCTCCGCGAGGGAGGCTTGATTCCATTTGATATTAGTCTTTGAACCAGAATGGACGTCCGGCGACAAGCATCCAGATGATGTCAAGAAGCCACATGAACGCAGCGCCTGGGATGATGCAAAGGATGCCAAGGATGATCTTGAGGACGTCACCAGAGATGATGCCTTTCAAGAGTTTCCAGATGGACCAGACGATGTCCAAGACAGGGATGCAAAGGATAAGCTTGACTATTAAAGGAAGCTTCTCCATTGATTTGGTAAGTTCTTTCATGCTATGTATTACCTCCAAAAAAAGTTTACACTCTTCCAAAAATTTCTACTAGAGGGAAATGAAAAAAGCTGGACCAATTTCTGGACCAGCTGTTTTTGATGGTTTAACGAAGTTATTCGTTGATACCAAAGGACTCGAGAGAGGCAGCGCTTCCACTGGTTTCCTCTTCTTCGTTTCCTTCGCCTTCCTCGCTTTCTTCACCGGTTGGCTCAGCGAGTTCGTCGCCCTCATTCTCCTCTGGGTCGACATCAGCCTGATCGGCTTCGGTCGCATCATAGATATCAGAGACGGAGATGTGGACTTTGTCATAGGTGTGACGGGAACGGAGGTCCCAGACGTTGCCATCGAGGGTCACGAAACGGCCATCGAGGGTGAGGTCGGTATATAAGGCGCCCATATGAGCGGCTTTCTCTTCTTCGGTCATCTCAAGGTCAATAGCGACAAGACCATAGAGTTCGGCAAATGGAAGGGAGCGTCCGGCAGTGGTTAATTCGTCATAGGCGCAATCGCGCATGGATTTGTTTTTCTTCATCTTTGTTTCTCCTTATTACATTTTATCAGGGGCGCTAACACCCAAGAGAGCGAGAGCATTGCGAAGGACAATGCGGCAGGCTTTGATGAGGGATAATCTCGAGGCAGTGCTCGCCTTGTCATCGCGGTCGATGATCTTCGTAGCGGCATAGTATTCATGGATTAGCTGAGCTAATTTCTGAATGTAGTTGGCAACCTTATAAGGTGCTCTAGCGTTCGCCGCAGCCTCTATCATACTAGGAAATTGGGCGAGTTGCTTCAAAATATCACCTTCTTTGGCACTTGCCAAGACTGGAGTGATGGAATCGTCGACCATGTCCTTTCCCATTTCAAGAAGGGAAGTGCAACGCGCATGGGCGTATTGGGCATAGTAGACTGGGTTGTCTTTGCTGTGGCTCGTGGCCAAATCAAGGTCGAAGTCGAGGTGGGTGTCGCCGTTCCTTTCAGCGAAGAAATATCTGACGGCATCTTTGCCGACTTCAGCAACGAGTTCCCTGTGGGTGATGGCTTTGCCAGTACGCTTGGACATCTTGACCTCAGCGCCGTCTTTGTAGACACGGACGATCTGGTAGATGTCGGCTTCATAGGCATCTGGTGAGTAGCCTTTCATCATGAGTGCGCTCTTCATACGGTTGATGTATCCGAAGTGGTCGGCGCCAAGCATGACGATGAGCTGGTCGAATCCGCGGTTCATCTTCTCGTAGTGATAGCAAACGTCTGGTAAGAAGTATGTGTAGCAACCATCTTTCTTGATGATTGGACGATCCTTGTCATCAAGGAAGTCGCTGGTTCTGAGATAAGTGGCTCCTTCGCTTTCATAGACAAATCCTTTTTCCTTAAGGAAAGCGATTGTGTCAGGGATGGTTGAGCCAGCGCGGATATCGGATTCTTTGCTGATCTTGTCGAAATGGACTCCGAAGTCATTAAGGTCCTTCATGATCTTGCCGAGCTCGACTTCGATGCCGTGCTCGATGAAGAAGTCATGGGACTCTTTGGTGTCCTTTAAGAACTTGTCGCCATACTGCTCTTTGATGCCCTCGGCGATCTTGATGAGATCGACACCATGGTAATCATCGTCTCCAAGATCGAGAGGCTCACCGAAGAGTTCGTGGTAACGGGCTCTGATGGAATGGCCAAGATGCTCGACTTGGTTGCCGCAGTTGTTGAGGTAGTATTCACGGGTAACATCGTATCCGGCTTTCTCGAGGATGTTGCAGACGCTGTCTCCGAGAGCGGCTCCCCTGGTGTGGCCTAAGTGAAGGTCACCGGTTGGGTTGGCACTGACGAACTCGACATCGTATTTCTTGTTCTTTTTCTCACCGTCGCCGAAGTGGTCTCCCAGGGAAAGGATGGTCGTGACAATGGAGGAAAGGGATTCTTTCTTGAGGAAGAAATTGATGAATCCAGGGCCAGCGATTTCGATATGATCGACAAGGTCGCTAGAGATGCTGGATTTAATCTCTTCGGCTAATTCCAAAGGCTTTTTGCCAAGGATTTTCGAATATTTGAGGGCGGAATTGCAGGCATAGTCGCCATGAGCGAGATCTTTGCTTGGGGTGACGATGACTTCACTAGAAGTGCAAGCGGCTCCAAGTTTGGTAAGAGCTTCGGCGATTATGACTTTTAATTGTTCTTCGTTGGTCATTGTTCACTCCTTTTCGATGAGGGCGATGGCGGTAGCCCTGATGGCTTTGCCTTCCCCTACTGCGTCAAAGCCTTCGTTGGTCATGGCTTTGAGGGAAACGTTTTCGATGCTGGTTTCAAGCAGTTTGGCGATGTTCTCTCTCATCTCGCCAAGGTACTTCATGAGGTGAGGTTTCTCGGCAGCGATAGAGATATCAACGTTGTTGATTTTGTATCCCTTCGCTTTAACGAGGCGATAGCATTCCTTGACGATGATCGATGAATCGAGGTTGTCGTAGAGAGGATCGTTCGTTGGGAAGAGCTGGCCGATGTCACCACCCGCGATGGCGCCTAGGAGCGCGTCGCTGAGCGCATGATAAACGACATCCGCGTCGCTGTGTCCGAGAAGGCCCTTCTCGAATGGGATGGTAACTCCACCGAGGATGAGCTTACGCCCTTCGACGAGAGCGTGTATGTCTTCGCCATGTCCAATTCTGTAGCTCATACGTTGAAACGGAAGAAGACGACATCGCCGTCTTGCATCACGTAATCCTTTCCTTCAAAGCGAAGCTTTCCAGCCTCTTTGACAGCAAGCTCGCTGCCATAGGTTTTGAAATCTTCGAACTTGTATATCTCGGCTTTGATGAAGCCTTTCTCGAAATCGCTGTGGATGATACCTGCGCATTGAGGAGCGGTCATGCCGTTTCTGAAAGTCCATGCACGGCACTCATCGGTTCCGCAGGTCAAGAAGGTTGAGAGGTTGAGAAGCTTGTAGGAGGCTTTGACGAGTTTGTCTAAGCCAGATTCGGTAGCGCCGATGCTCTCAAGGAACTCCTTCTTCTCCTCTTCGCTAGAAAGCTGGGAGATCTCATATTCGATTCCGCAAGAGAGAGGGATGCATTCAGCACCTTCCTGAGCGGCGATGGCTTTGACGGTTTGATAGTAAGCGCAGTTGTCGAGGTCAGCGTAATCGCTGTCGGCGACGTTGGCGACATAGAGGATTGGCTTAAGCGAGAGAAGGAAGAAATTCTTTCTTGCATACTCAAGCTGATCGCTCGTTAAGCCTTTCACGGTTCTGGCGGATTTGCCTTCTTCGAGAACGGCTTTGATAGCGGTCAATATAGGCATCTCATAGAGAGCCTGCTTATCTTTGGTGATTCTGGCTTTGGATTCCATCTTGCCGATGCGGTTATTGACCGTATCGAGATCGGCCATCGAAAGCTCAAGGTTGATGACATCGATATCGTTGGCTGGGTCGACTGGTTCTTCGTTATAGCGAAGGACGGCTGCGTTATCGAAACAACGGACGACTTCGACGATGGCATCGCACTCACGGATGGCCGCAAGGAACTGGTTGCCAAGGCCTTCTCCTTTGGAGGCGCCTTTGACGAGACCGGCGATGTCATAGAAATCGAAAGTGGCGTTGATCTTCTTCTTTGGGTTGAAGGCTTTGGTGAGATAATCGAGCCTCTCATCTGGGACCAAAACGACACCAGTATTTGGGTTGATGGTCGCGAATGGGTAGTTCTCCGCCAAAACGTGCGAATTCGTTATCGCGTTGAAGAGTGTTGATTTGCCTACGTTTGGGAGGCCGACGATACCTGCTTTTAATGCCATAAAACAACTTCTAATCCTATGTTGCGTAGAGATTATATCTCTATCTCGTTTTGAATTGAATAAAAGAAAAATCTAATTGTTTTTCTTTCGATGAAATCTAATGAAAAGCCCCCGATAAATCGGAGGCTTTAGTTCAAAAATATATATTTACAACGAACTACTGAACTTTTTTGACATCTTTAGCGCGGAGGCCACGAGCGTTATTCTCGTCGACTTCGAAATCAACGTTGTCGCCCTGGTCGAGGCTCTTATAACGTTCTTCGCTAATGATGGAGCTGTAGTGGAAGAAGTAATCCTGGTTATCCTCGGCACGGATAAAACCAAAACCTTTTTCCTTGTTGAACATCTTGACAGATCCCTTCATAACATCCTTTCTTGCAATGTAATGAAAAATTGCTGAGATAAATATATCATTTATCGCCTTCAAAAAGATATAGGTAAACCTAAGATTTTTCCTCTTCTTTCAAAAAATTTCTCCGCTTCACCCAGAGCCTGATGAAAATGAGGGCTATAACAAGACCCAAAAGTCCGATGGCAACTGTGACTAGAGGCGGAATGAAATCTGGATAAAACGTAGCATTTGAAGAGAAGCTCTCTTTAATGACGGAATCCACTGCTACTTCTAATGAGAAAAGAGCAAAAACTGAAGCGATTATCGAATAAATTGTAACGATGAGGAGACTCGCTCCATAACTCTCAAAAATCTCTTCTCGCTTGATTCCGAGCGTGTGAAGCAGCTTTCCTTCATGTTTGTTCTCTAAACCTGTCAGAAGAGCAACAACGAGAAGTAAGAAGCCTGCGGTCACCAAAGTGACAATACTCGCGATTTGTAGCGCAAGTTTTACGTAAGATGTGACACTTGAGACGGATTCTTTGACGTTTTCGGTAGGATCAACGAATCGATAATCGGGGTATTGGGCACCCAAAATCTTCGTCACTTCAGCGCCGTCATAGCCTTTCTTGAGTCGGAAAACTGCTTTTGAAGGACCGAGCAAAAACGAACTCATCCCAAGCACATCCCTCCAATAGTCGATGCACCAGTATTCGTTGCCATAGAGAACATCGAGATCGCTCTCCACTACACCAACGACTTTTAGCTCTCCGATGCGGTAATCACGGTCGAGATAATCTCCTGAGATAGAACTCTCGACCATGCCAGCGCAATAAAGGGCCTCACTCTTCCCAAGTTTGTTTTTCAAACTTGTACTAATACAAACCTCATTTGATGTCTCCGGTTTTCTTCCTTCGGTAAGATTTGAAAAATCACTTGAGAAGGTGAGTGCTGTATTTCTTGGTTTCAGAACATTTCCTAGGACGACATTGGGAGGGAGTTTGACGTCACTCATGGCATCGCCTCTTGGAACTCTCGTTAAAGCGTCGCTGGCTAGTTCGACGTCTTCCCTTGATGAGCCTAGGAAGAACGGGCTCGTAAATCCACAGGCTAGTGAGTCAGGGTAGAAAGAATATGAATTCTCTCCATACACCTCGGTTGAGGTGAAACACTCCCTCTTCCCTATCTCTTCAATCTTTTTCGGAGAAAGGTAATCACCGTCAGAGAGAAAGACATAATACCGGTTAAGAGACCCAGCGAAGCCTTTCCGATTATGTGTTTGGTCATAGGTGTAGCTCGTCCTTTCATAAACATACGTTTTCCCTCCTTTTTCATTTCTCGATTTTTCGAAAAAACCCTGCAAATCATCATTTAATTGCAGAAAATATGCCTTTTTTAGAATCCATGGGAGGGAATTGTTTTCCTCGTTGTCACTAGGAAACCTCATTCTTTCCTCAAAAATGTGTTCGTTCCATTTGTGGTCGTAATGGAGAATCGTCGGAGAGGTTCCTTCGGTCACTGAAACGACTTTGAAGTACTGCGTGTCGGCATATCCCCAATCGTCATTGGCGACCTCGAGGAACAGATCGAGATGGCCGCTCATCAAAGACCTTCCAAGGTTCTCGTAATCTCTGATTATGTGAAGTCCTTCGCATATCTTGACCATAGCCGAATAAGGAAGAGAAAGAACGATCTGGTCTTCTTCCAAAACCTTAGGTAACGATGGGTAGAAGGTCTTGTCCGCAAAGTCTTCTAACCACAAGAAATCGTTGATTGACCTAACCGACATCGAAGGAATATCTATGGCTTTGCCATAAGATGAGAAATACATATGGTTGGCGTTCGGAAAATAGCTTTCGAAAGGAACGATATATGAAGTGCCATAGCCCTCTACAAACCGAGGGTTGTTGAAGGCAATCCGATCCACTTCTTCTTCGCTTGCGGAAATAACTCTTCCAAAGGATGGCGAAGATCCTGCTTTCTCAACAACGACGACATCGTCGCCAGTTAAGGAAGAAAAAGCCTTTGTCAGTTCGCTTTCTAAATCTCTAGAAACGTATAGAGACAATCCCAAGGACACCAAAGAGAAAACAAGAATGACAACTGAGATAAGCGTCCTTCCTTTCTTAGCCTTTAGAAGGTGAAATCCGTGGCGGAGCCAAGTAGAAAAAGGAATGGAAGGCCTGTTCTCCTTCATCACGTTGGAAGAGAGATATGGCTTACTAACAGAAGACAAAGTCTTCTCGAAACGAATATCACCATCTTCTAAGTACAATATTGAGTCGCAATATTTCTTACTTCTTTCTAAGTCATGCGAGACAAGAAGAACGAGCCTGGTTTTCGAGATATTGGAAAGAAGCTCATAAATGATTTCAGCGTTCTTTTCGTCCAAAGCCCCAGTAGGCTCATCAGCTAAAACTATGTTTGGGTTGTTAACCAAGGCTCTCGCCAAAGCGACCCTTTGTTTCTCGCCTCCAGAGAGGGAGCTGACCATCTGTTTTTCCTTATCCCAGAGGTTGCAGTTATAGAGAGCCTCTTTCACTTTTTGTCTGATTTCTCTTTTCCCTAACTTGCTTCCTCTTAGTGGCAAAGCGACGTTATCAAAAACGTTTTCCAAACCCAAAAGATCATAGTTTTGCCGGATAAAACCGATTTTTGATAAGCGAAAATCCGAGATTTCCCCTTCTTTCAAAAGACTAAGGTTCTTCCCTAGAGTGAGAACCTCTCCACCGTATTTGGTGTCTAGGCCGGACACTATTTCTAGAAGGGTGCTCTTGCCGCTTCCAGATTCTCCAACGACAACGAAAAGACCTTTCTCAGGGAGTTCAAAAGAAACGTCTTTGAAGATGACTCTTTCTCCAAAGCTCTTGCTAAGGCGTTTAACGATCAAGGAGTTCATTCGTCTCTGAGTTCCTCCGCTAAAGGTCTCTTGGCCACAAACCCTAAAGGCAAGGCAGAGCTAAACAAAGCGACTATCAAAGCAAACACAACCGTCGCAACAATTGGCAGCATAGGGTATCCAAGATATGAGAAATACGGGATGTCTATGAGAGAGCCCATTCCCGTTTGGCTTTTGAGATATGAGGAAAGAAGTCTCTCTAAAGGGAAAGACAAAACCAAAGCGATTATTGAAGAGAGGAAGGCATTGAGGAAGCCTTCCCCTTCATAAATGAAGGAGCGGTCATTCTTGCTAGCCCCTAGAGCCGTAAGGATGGCCGCTTGTTTCCTCCTTTCCATGAAAGAGGAATATGAGAGTGAGCCCAGGATGAAGGCGATGCCTAAAACCTCAATAACGATAAAAGGAATCAAGCATCCGGCAAACGCATCAGTCAGAGCCATAAATGACTGATTGATCGCTAGAGGATCGCTCGTAATAGAGAGCCCCCCTACCTCCATCCCGGATTGCTCAATCCTCCACATATCCTTTTCTTTGAAGAACGTCAGATAGGAGTAACCAGAGTATTCTGACGATGGGGAGGCTTCGCTGACGAAAGAAGCGACACTCACGGATTCGCCTCTTTCCTTAGAGATGTTTGGGAGTTTGGTCCTTGCCATCTCTTTCGACAAAGCAGGATAGGAATAATAAACCCTTGGAACATTTAAGAAAGGAAACTCATGGACGACACCAAGAACTCTGAAGTTATAAGAGAGTTCCACATCGTCTGTGACGCCTCCTTCACTCACTTTGGTTTTGTTTCTGACAGTAAGGGTTTTGCCAACCGCTTTCTCACCTAGGTTCTTTTCGAATTCCTCGTTCACGAGAGCAAAGCTCATGCTCTCTCCTTGAGGAGCCCTGCCCTCTACTAGGAAGGTCTTCTCTCTGTCTTTTAGACTGAGATCGTTTATCGGGCAAAAGGCTACTGGATCTTTCGGGAAACCATTGGACTCGTATGCGTTATAAGCGGGGAGAAAAAAGGAAAAATCGTTTCCTATAACGACATCGAGTCCTTTAAAGGCTTCTTTGATCTCATCTTTGGATGGCCTTACCGTTTTGCTTAAGCTCAAAGGGGAGCCTTCAATCGCGTAGGAGGTTTTCTTTGAGACATTCGCGACCGTATAAAGAAGAGATGATGAACGTTCTTCCTCAAGTTTCTTTTGGGAACCCGAATAGAAACCTAAAGATAGAAGTAATGTTGCGTAACCGATAGCACCGCTCACCAAAGCAACGGCATTCTTAACTTTATTTCCTTTGTAGTTATGCCCAAGGAACGAAGAGAGGAATCCATAATTGGTTTTCTTCTTACGAATAACCATCTCTTCTTCGACCTCAGGAAAAGAAAGCGGCTTCGAGATTTGCCTTCCGTCTTTTAGTTCGATCACATGGTCTGCGTATTTGGAGATAATTCTTTCGTTGTGAGAGACAAGGACAACGAGTATGTCTTTCGAGAGTGCCTTAAGCTCATCCATGACAATCTTCTCGTTGCCCTTATCAAGCGCGCCGGTTGGTTCATCGGCAAAGAGAACCTTAGGTTCAGTTATGATCGATCGGCATAAAGCGACGCGCTGTTTCTCGCCACCACTTAGAAGTTTGACCTTCTTGTTTTTGTGCTCAAAAAGGCCGAATTTCTCTAAAAGCGACGTGGATTTGCCATAGATTTCTTGATTTTTATCCCCTCGGAGTTGGAGAGGGAGCTCAATGTTTTGGACGACAGATAATTCTTCCTCTAAGTTGAAATGCTGATAGACGAAAGAACATTCAAACGACCTAAACGAGTCCCTCTCCTTCTCCTTTAAGGAGGAGGTGTCTATGCCCTTATAAAAGATCTTCCCCTCCGTTGGCGTCTCCATTAAGGACATGAGGTTCAGAAGCGTGCTCTTACCTGAGCCGCTTTTTCCCTTGATCGCCACAAGACCCTTAGAAGGAAGAGAAAAAGAGATGTTCTCTAATGCGAGAAAGTCACCGAATCTCTTGCTCACGTTCTCAAGGCGATACATAAAAACCCCTCCGCTTTTCATATAGAGGGGTTTCTGGGATTTTTCCGAAAATTATTTAATTTCGCCTTCGTGGTGGGCGATGACTTTCTTTATCCTCTGATTGAACTTGTCGCGATCAATCATGATGACGTTGCCGCAACCAAGGCACTTCACCTTAATGTCCGCGCCTACACGCACGATTTGAAAACGCTTGCTTCTAGCGGTGCATGGGTGAGGCTTCTTGAGCTCGACTTCATCAAAGAGTCCGTATTCTGGGATTAACAAGATTTATCCTCCATGTTTAAGTTCGTTAGTTTTTTTATTACGTAGAACGATATCAATAAACCGCTGGCGGAAGGGACCATCATCATGGATGAAGGATGCTCTGTTTTCACAAGCGGTTCTTCGGTTGAGATGACGCAGGTGAATCTATCGAGAGGGAGGTTTTCTTTCTTGGCTGCCGCTCTTAAGGCCCTGGCCAAAGGATCGCCTGTGGTTTGGTTCAGTTTGACGATTTTGAGTTTGCTTGGATCAAGACGGTTTCCCATGCCACAGCAGATGATGTCAGGAATGCCCTTCTCGATTGAGTATTTCATTAAGGCGATTTTGGCTTTGATGTCATCAACGCAGTCGATGATGAATTCGCATTTGCCGAAATCTTTGTCCTTGAGGGTTTCTTCAGAAACGGAGAAGTTCATTGGAACAACTTCGACATCTTGTCTAATGAGCTTTGCTCTCACGAAAGCACATAACGCTTTTTGAGCGCCGATCTGGTCGGCGGTGAAAAGGATCTGACGGTTGAGGTTAGATTCAGCGACTACATCGCGGTCAACTGCATAGATGTGTCCGACGCCTGCACGCACAAGCGATTCGAAAGCCGTTCCCCCTACTCCGCCTAAACCGAAAACGGCGACGGTTTTGTCTTTGAGGGTTTTGACTGCTTCCTCACCGATAAGAAGGGTTGTTCTTGAATCAATTGTCTCGTTCATTTTCAATCACCTTCAATATATCTTCTAAAGAAGAAACTTCAATGGCAGGGAACTGATGCCTGAAGAAAGTATCCTGACGCTTAACGTAGTGACGCGTATCGAGTTTGATGTTCTCGATAACGGTCTCGATGTCTTGTTTGCCTTCGACGTAAGGGATGAACTCTTTCACTCCGATGGCTCTGAACGCCGGAGCGTCTTCACCATATTTCTTAAGGAGAGGAACGACTTCATTCTCAAGTCCCATCTCAACCATCTTGTCCACTCTCTTATCAAGAGCAGGGTAAAGGTCTTCTCTGTCTTTCTTAAGAACGAAGAAAAGCGTCTTCTCAATCGGTTCATGATTCTGTTTGGAAAGAAGTTCGGTTTTGCTTGTTCCGGCTGCAAGACAAATCATGATGCTTCTAAGCATGCGCTGCCTATTCTGATATGGGATCTTCTCAGCCTCTGTTGGATCGAGTTTTTCTAACTCTTCATGAAGGGCTTCATTGGTCCATGAATCATATTTCGACATATCAACATTAGACGTGTCTAAAGTGAGGTCATAGTCATATAAAGCCGCACGGATATAAAGACCACTTCCACCAACGAATATAGGTGTTTTGCCAAGGTTTTTTAGCTTTTTGATGGTATTTCTCGCGTCTTCTTGATAACGATGGATGTCATATCCTTCGGTCAATGGGACGAATGAGTAAAGGTGATGAGGAACTTCCTTTTTCTGTTCTTCGCTTGGTGCAGCGGTAGAGATGCTAAGCTCTTCATAAACCTGAAAAGCGTCGGCGTTGATGATTTCGCCGTCTAGCTTCTTGGCAAGGGCGATGGCTAATTCGCTTTTGCCGGTTCCTGTTGCGCCAGTGAGAACGATGATCATTTTATGGAATCCCTGATTGCGATGAGTTCGCTTTCGACTCTCTCTGTTAGAGCGTCTCTATTCTGAAGAAGAGGATGATTATGAATCTTCATTAGAAGAGCCTCATATTCTTCTTTCTTCTCTTTATGTTTGTCCGTCCCCATTGATAAGGCTAGTTCTTTTTTAGCCTTAACGAGATCTTCGCCCATCGCTTTGATCTCTGGGTCGGAGGATATCTCGTTATTGAGGGAGGCGTATTCCCTTAATAAAGGATCGTGTTCCATATGGAAGGCGACGTCACGGGCTTTTGCGACGAGAGGATCTTCCACCATCTCTCCTTTAAGAGAGTAGACATGGGATTCAAGAATCTTAACTTTAACGAAGCAGCCGGTTAGGTAAGCAGGTCCAACGAAGTTGACGAGCTTTCCGTTTCTCGCATATCCGGAAAGGACATTTGAGTCACGTTTGGAGGTCCCATCAACAAGGACTTCGTATGTTTTACCAACCATGGCTCCACTGTGAGTGGCGGTCAAATCATCGACCAAGGCTTTGAGGCGGTTGAATCTTTCGTGAGAGACCTCTGGAGGAACCTGCTCCATCTTGGCGGCAGGAGTTCCTGGACGAGGAGAATAGATAAAGGTGAAAGCGCTCGAATATCCGACTTCCTTAGCTAGGCTAAGGGTATCTTGGAATTCTTCTTCGGTCTCACCTGGGAAACCAACAATGATATCGGTGGTAAGAGAGATATCCGGAATCTTCTTTTTGATCGCAGCAACTCTCTCAAGGTATTCTTCCCTGGTGTATCTTCTGGCCATTCTTCTTAGACAAGAAGAGGAGCCGCTTTGAACAGGGAAGTGAAGCCATTTGTCGATGTTGTCATATTTGGCCATGATGTCGATCATCTCGTCATCGAACTGGCTTGGATAGGAGGTGAGGAAACGAAGGCGAGGAACGCCAAGTTTCGCAACCTCTTCAAGTAAGCGGGCAAAGGTTGTTCCGTCTTTAAGGTCTAAGCCGTAGCTATTAACGTTCTGGCCAAGAAGAGTGATTTGCTTATAGCCATCATCGACAAGCTTCTTGCACTCGGCGACGACATCTTCGATGTGACGGCTTCTTTCACGACCTCTGGTGAACGGGACAATGCAGTATGTGCAGAACTTGTCGCATCCATAGGCGATGTTGACGAAGGCCTGAGTGTCATCCAGACGAATGGAAGGGAGATTCTCAACGATCTCTGATGAGAATGAACGGATATCGACAATCGATTTCTTCTCTTTGAGATGCTCGGCTATGAGGTCGTTGATCTTAGCGACATCATGGGTGCCGATGACAAGGCTGATAAAAGGATAGGTGGCGATTAGGCTCTCCCCTACTCCATCTTCGCCCATGACGCATCCGGCGATGATGAGAATAAAATCTTTGTTTTTGGTGTGGTTGGCTTTGAAGGAACCAATCTCACCATAGATCTTCTCCTCGGCGTTCTCTCTGACGGCGCAGGTATTGATGATTGCGACATCGGCTTTAGCCTGGTCGTAAGTGCGTTCAAAACCGGCCTCAGATAGGAAACCTGCCATGACTTCTTCATCGCGGATATTGGCCTGACATCCATAGGTTCTGATATAGAAATAACGTCCTTTTGCGAAGGATTTTAGAATTTCTGGTACATTTCTGTTGGCAAAAACGCGTTCCACTTCTGGACGCTTAGCCGCATCTTTCTGGCAAGGTTTGTTGATGATCTTAACTTTGCTCATTCTATTTCTCCACGATGCTGACGATTGGGGTGATCGCAGTTGCTTTATAGGTTAGTTCATCAACGTCGATAAGGACGGCGTTGATCATCATCCTGGCTTTGTCGTTTAACTCAAAACGACCTTCGCCATAGACGATTCTGTTGATGACGCTTTCTTTCTCGAAACCGATAACGCCATCAGGGTCACCGCACATTCCGACATCGCTTTGGAAAGCCGTTCCGCCTTCTAAGATGTGAGCATCGTTCGTAGCGACGTGGGTGTGGGTGCCAAGAACCGCGGTTACGCGGCCATCGAAGAAGTGTCCGAAGATGGCCTTCTCACTTGTTGAGTCGGCGTGGAAGTCGACGATATGGATGCAAGGTTTGGTTTCTTCCAAAAGGTCTTCCATCGTTTTGATTGGATCTTCCACCTCTTCATTCATGAAAGCCTGACCCATGACATTGGTGACACGGACATCAAGGCCATTCACTGTGAAGAGGGCTGAGCCTTCTCCAAGAGCGTAGTCTTTGAGATTAAGCGGTCTAATAAGGTTATTGGCGTCGTCGATGTAGTAATCGATCTGGCTCTTGCCATGATAATGATTTCCAAGGGTGACGCAGTCGACACCACTTTCGACGAGGAAATGGTAATTGGATTCAGTGAGTCCTTTTCCGTGTGAAGCGTTCTCGCCATTGGCGATGACGAAATCAACGCCATATTTTTTGACGAGTTTAGGCAAAGAAAGATGGACCGCATCGCGACCCACCTTCCCTACAATGTCTCCAAAGAAAAGGATTCTCATCTTCCTTTGATTATTTTGCTAATTCGTTAGCGCGGTACTCACGGATGACGGAGACCTTGATCTGACCTGGGTAGGTCATCGTGGTCTCAATCTGCTCACGGAGCTGCTGCGCCATTCTGACGGCATCGGCGTCACTGACTCTCTCAGGAACGACCATGACACGAATCTCACGGCCGGCCTGCATAGCGTAAGCCTGCTGGACGCCTTCGTAACCTTTGGCAATCTCCTCAAGCTGGGTGATACGTTTGGTATAAGTCTCAAGGGTTTCGCTTCTGGCACCTGGACGAGCGGCGCTAAGAGTATCAGCGGCAACGACAAGGTGGGCGATGACGCTCTTAAGAGGAACGTCGCCATGGTGACCTTCGATGGAGTTGACGACGACGTCTGGCTCACCGAATTTTCTGGCAAGTTCAGCACCTAAGGAAGCGTGTGAACCTTCTTGCTCGAAGTCGATGGCTTTTCCGATATCGTGGAGAAGGCCAGCGCGACGGGCTAAGTTCTGGTCAAGGCCAAGCTCAGCGGCCATGATGCCGGTAAGGTAACCGACTTCGATGGAATGCTGAAGGACATTCTGACCATAAGAGGTACGGTATTTGAGTTTTCCAAGGACAGCGAGAAGCTCACGGTTGATGCGTGGGAGGCCAAGCTTGTTGGCGGCATCGATACCGGCTTTCTGGCAATCAGATTCGACTTCGCCTTTGAACTTGGCAGCGATCTCTTCGATTCTGCCTGGCTGGATACGGCCATCTTTGACGAGGGCTTCCATGGTTCTTCTGGCGATTTCACGTCTAATTGGGTTGAAGCAGCTGATGGTGATGACCTCTGGGGTATCATCGATGACGAGGTCGACACCGAGGGTGCTTTCAAGGACACGGATGTTTCTTCCTTCACGTCCGATGATGCGTCCTTTGAGTTCATCGGTTGGAAGGGCGATGACGGCGACGGAACGCTCAGTGGTGACGTCTTGAGCATATTTGTCGCAAGCAAGGGCGAGAAGATCTCTGGCCTTGGCTTCGGCAGTGTCTTTGGCTTCGTCTTCGGCGTTTTTGATGTAAGCGGCGATTTCGGTCGACATCTTGCTTTCGACTCTGGCCATGATTTCGTCGTGGGCTTCCTTGACGGACATGCCGGAGACTTTCTCAAGCTCGGAGATGATGGCGTCGATCTTCTTGTCGAGTTCCTCAGACTTCCTGTCGTTAGCCTCAATCTTCTGAGTGAGGATTTCGTTCTTTCTGTCTAAAGAGTTCTCTTTCTGGACAAGGGCATTGTCACGGGCGTCGATGGCGTCTTCACGGGCATCGAGTTTGTTTTGAGCAAGCTGAATCTCTTGCTTCATCTGACGGATCTCGTTCTGAGCGGTCTGCTTCATCTCGAAGGCAGTCTGCTTAGCATCGATCTCCGCGTTCTTGGTGATTCGCTCAGCCTTGATTTCGGCATCGCGAAGGATTTGTTTCGAGCTCTTCTCAGCGGTCTTGACCTTTCCGTTTGTGACGAACTGCATCACGAAGAAAGTTCCGAGAATACCGAGCAAAAGAGCCACACAAATGAGGACTATGGCTAATACTGGATCCATAATGTTTTATTACTCCTGAAAAATAGATAAGCATCAAAGGCTATACCCATTCATTAAAAAGAAAGAATTCCGTTGCTTGGATATGTGTATATCACGGGGATCGTTCCCGAAACGTAACCTAGCCAATCTATATGAATTGGGTAGCGGACCTTTTGGTACCAAGGAAATTATAGAAACTAGAGTTAAAAAACTCTATAGCGAATAACAAAGTTCGTTCATATTTTTTTAGGAAAGCGCTTCAAAAAAGCGGAAAATCATCAACAAAACCCATTTATTTTGTATTTTTAAGCAATAAAAAAGACCCACGAAACCGTGGGCCTAATTCTTGGACATTTTATTCAATGACCTCGCCGTCGTCAGTAGCAGCGACTCCGGAACCAGCGCTGAAGGAAGCACGAATCTTCTCTTCGATTTCTTTGGCGGTCTTCTCATTGGAGAGGAGGAAGTCTTTGGCGGCTTCGCGGCCATTTCCGATCTTCTCACCATCGATGACGTACCAGTTGCCGGTCTTCTGGATGAAGCCCTTCTCGACACCGACATCAAGGAGTTCTCCTTCTTTGGAGATGCCTTTTCCGAAGATGATGTCGACGGAGCAACTCTTAAATGGCGGAGCGACTTTGTTCTTAACCACTTTGACTTTGACGGTGTTGCCGATGATGTCGACGCCGGCCTTGATGGCGTCTTGCCTTCTTAAGTCGATACGGATGGAGGCGTAGAACTTAAGGGCACGTCCACCGGTGGTGGTCTCTGGGTTACCATAGAAGACTCCGACTTTCTCACGGAGCTGGTTGATGAAGATGACGCAGCATCCTGTCTTATTAAGGATGCCGGCGAGCTTACGCATGGCCTTCGACATGAGGCGGGCCTGAAGTCCGACCTGGTTGTCGCTCATGACGCCATCGAGTTCCTGCTGCGGAACAAGAGCGGCGACGGAGTCGACGATGATGATGTCGATAGCGCCTGACTGGGCAAGCATCTCAACGATCTCAAGGGCCTGCTCACCATTGTCTGGCTGAGAAAGGATGAGTTCGTCGATGTCGACGCCGAGCTTAGCCGCGTATTCTGGATCGATCGCGTGCTCAGCATCCACGTACGCAGCGCGTCCGCCCTTTTGCTGGGCTTGGGCAACCGCTTCAAGAGCGAGAGTGGTCTTACCACTGCTTTCTGGACCGTAGATTTCGATGATACGTCCTTTTGGATAACCGCCAACACCTAATGTGTTGTCGATGAGTAATGAACCTGATGGGATGACGTCCACATCAACGTGTGGGCGATCTCCAAGTTTCATGACTGAACCTTTGCCATATGCTTTTTCAATATTCTTGATGGCTAAGGCGAGAGCTTCCTCTCTGTTGGTTTGGGCCTGTGTTTCTTTAGCTTTTGGCATATATTACCTCCACCTTATATATAGGGACGTTTCCCTAAATTTTTTTATTCTTCGAAAATTTCCTCGAGAGCATCGAGCATCGAGTTTACGCACTCTTCTCTCATTTCATTCCTATCGAGCTTGAAATCCTTCTCGATATTCACGTAACCCTTGCTCGTGGCTACGCACATGTTCACGCGTCCGACGGGCGCCTTACCTTTTTCTTTGGTTGGGCCAGCGTTACCAGTGAAGGAAACACAGACATCGACCTCAAGTCCATGGCGGCCGATGATAGCCATTTCCCTGGCGACCTCTTTGGAGACGACGCCGTACTTATTAATGAAAGCTTTATTGATGTTGAGGAAGTCGGTCTTCATGCTCGTCGCGTATGTGACGAAAGAGCCTTTGAAGACTTTGCTCGCTCCAGGGACGGAGCAAATCGTGGAAGCGAAAAGGCCTGCTGTTAGAGATTCCACAGATCCAAGGGTGAGTCCTCTTTTCTCTAATGAAGATAGAACCTTTTTCGCTTTCTCAAGATTAATCATTTTCTTTCTTCTCCAATAAAATATGCCAGTTTTGCTTGAGATAAATGATTAATGAGATGAGAGACATGGCCGTCGCGATGTAGATGGCGATGTTGCAGATTCTGAGGTAATTGTTCCAATCAGCATCGAAGTAGGCGAATGGCCAGCTGTTAAGAAGAACCATCGGGATGGCGACCATCTGGAAGACAGTCTTAAGTTTGCCGAAGATGTTCGCGGCAACAACGGATCCTTTGGTAGAAGCGACCAACCTGAAGGCATCGATGATGAGGTCTCTTCCAATCATGATGATGACGCAGGAGAGAGGGATGAAAGCGTTGTTGGTGCCAAAGTGTGGGAGCGCCAAATAGATAAGGGTTAAATTGACAAGAAGCTTATCAGCGACTGGGTCAAGGAATTTGCCCATATCGGTGACGAGGTTATATTTTCTCGCGATCTTTCCATCAAGCATGTCGGTTAAGGACGCGATGACGAAAAGGAAGAACGAGATGAAGTAGGCAAGATTGATTGGGCCGATCATCGGCATAACCAAGATGCCGGCCATATAAAGAATGTCGCAGGTGAATAGGCCAAGAAGCATGACCACCACGATCACGATGCGGCTGACAGTTAATTTCGTAGGTAAGTTCATTGGTCTCCTTCTTCTCCTTTAATTAGTGAGTTTCCGACCCGATAAGCCATGTTCTGTCGAGGGCGATAATTAATCTCAGATTTCTCTGGAAGAATTCGATTCGGTTCTCTCCTTCTTCTTCCCCTACCAAATTTGGGTTTCTCGCTTGTGGGGTTTACCAACGTTTCATCTTGCTATCGCTAACAAGCTCGTCTCTGTGGCACTTTATGGAATCCCATCTACGGGAGATGTTCATCCGCCGTCACGTACTCCTACGTGCCTAGGCTTATTTATTGGCCTAGCGCAATCACTACATCCATCACAGGATGTGCGAGCATGGACTTTCCTCTAGTTTCCCAGTAGTCGCCTGGGTCGGAAGTTATTTTATTTGTTGCCTTTCCTTATCTTGGTCACATCGTATCCAAGCTGATATATGAAGGTTTCATAATCGTGGATCTTCTGGATGTACTCAAGGTTCTCCGCGGTGATGGTTTCGCCTGGCTTGATTCCTGCCACCTTGTTATTGAGGGAGGCATTTGCGATCTCAAGCTCTTTGGCTTTGGCCTCGGCGTCCATCGCTCTCTTGGCGAGAGAGGAGACATCATTGGTTTTGGAAGAGAGGTCTTTGTTAAGATTGGCGATCTCTTCTTCTAGGGAAGCGATAGCCTTTTCGTAGGCATCATAATCCTGGATGATCTGATCCAAGAAGGAATCAACCTCATCGGGATTGTAGCCTTTGACATCTTTTTCGAAACGGTGGTTGTAGATGTCGTTGATTGTTAGTTTGACGTTCTTTTCCATAACCTCCTTAAATTATATTTAAGCGAGAAAGGTAGTTCAATAATCGCGCGCAACAATGTTAAAAGAATTTCATACAAAACTTTTTGATAAATTTTTTAATTTTTGTAAAATATTTTCGGTCGAAAAAACCCCTCAAATGCTGGAGATTTTGAATTCCGCAACCGATAGTTGCTGAAGTGCAAACCAGACTTGGTAGTACGCAACCAGCCGCTAATTTAATCTAGTGCCAGTCGGAGGACAAAAGAATGAACATCGAAATCGCAAACAGACTAATTGAGCTCAGAAAGAAGAGCGGACTCTCCCAGGAAGAACTCGCGGACAGGTTAGGCCTATCGCGTCAAGCCGTGTCCAAGTGGGAGCGCGCAGAGGCGTCACCTGACACGGATAACCTTATTTGTTTGGCAAGGATCTATGGCGTGTCGCTTGATGACCTTCTCAACACTGACGAATCCATTGAGGACATCGCCCGCAACGTCAAAGAGGAAAGAGCTTCCAAGAGCGGCCCTTCCGGAGTTCGTCTCACTGATGATGAAGGACAGGCCATTGAGTATGACGACGAAGGAATCACCATCGTCGACAAAGATGGCGAAAGACTCACCATCGACGAAGCCAGAAAGAAATACAAGAAGTACGACGGACATAAGAGCAAAGGCTGGCAGATCGCCATCACCGTTACCACCTCAGTCCTTATGCTCCTTGCTGTCATCACCTACTTATTGCTTGGTTTCTACGTCGATTATTACGGATGGACAACCTGGTGGATCGTCATCCTCTTCCCTATCGTTATCGCTTCCATCCTTGAGGCCATCGAAAAGAGAAACCCAAACAAATTCGCCTTGCCAGTCTTAATTGTTGCCGTCTACATCTTCTTAGGCTTCTACTTCGAGTTATGGCACCCAATGTGGATCCTCTTCCTTCTCATCCCTGTCTACTATGCCGGCATGATGCCATTCAATAAGAAAGACGAAGATTGCTGCAAAGACAAAGATTGCTGCAAGAGCTCTAAAGACGAAGAAAGATACGCAAGCCACAAGCGCCGCCCATAAGGGGGCGCTTTTTTTGACCCCTTCGTCCCTCTCGTTTCGTGTTATCATATGCCCATGAAAATCCTCGACCGCAAACTCAAGAAGAAACGCACATTAGTTTTCGTTGACCTTGAGGGAACAGGATTCAGCCACGAGATGATTGAGATCGGCGCCTACCTCGCCACCATCAATGAAGATGGAACTATTAAGAAGGTCGGAGCCCCTTTCAAACGTTATGTTTTAGCCCATCATCCAATCGGCCATTTCGTCGAGAACATGACCGGCATCACCCCTCAGCTTCTTAATAAAGAAGGCAAACCGTTCGCTGAAGTCCTCCGTGAATTCAGAAAATACGTTGGAAAACATTGGGAAGATTCATTATTCGTTACCTTTGGTAACCACGACATGGTCATCTTCCACAAAAGCTTAGAAGAGAATGAGGATGCGAGCGAGATCATCGTCAAACATATCAACCGCAACAACTTCGATTTCAGCGCTTTCCTTGCCCCGTATGTTCAGGATTTGAATGGAAATCCTCTTTCCTTAGCCAACTATCTCAAAGTATTCCAGGTTCCTTTTGAAGGAAGGGCCCATGACGCTTTAGCGGATGCCTATAACCTCATGGACCTCTATAAAGCCGTCTTAGCCAGGAACGATATCTTGGTTGAGGAGTACGGAAAGACATTGACCCATTACCACCACGCTCCATATCCAGTTACAAAGATCATCAAGAAACTTACCGAAGGTGAGTCTGTCAGCCCAGAAGATTGGGGCGACGCTGTAGCGGAGACTTTCAAATGACCATCAAATACCCAGCCGGAGTCAAAGCCCCTACCGCACCTCTAAAGGAAAAGAAGCCTGTTAAGGCTAAGAGACATATTTTGAGCGCGGCTAACCGTGGTATGGTCCTTGAGAATGAGCTCAATGACTCATGTCTTTATTATCGTGAAAAAGGAATGGCTCTTATTTATAAGAGACCGACTCCAATCAATATCGTCAAAGTCGACTATTCACACGGTGCCACAATCACCCAAGCGTATTTCGAAACCCAGTCCACCACCGACTATAACGGAGTCTATAAAGGAAAGTATTTGGATTTCGAAGCAAAAAGCACGAAGTCAAAGACTTCCTTGCCGTTAAACAACATCGCTCCACAGCAGGTCGATCATCTTGAAGAAGTCATCCGCCAAGGCGGAATCGCTTTCTTCATCATCTCGATTGATTTGCTTAATGAAGTCTATTTGATCGATGCGAAATACATCTGCGAGTTCTATAGAAACAAACCTCGCGCATCTATTCCGGTATCTGAGATCAAAGAAAAAGGCCACCTCATCAAAGAGGGGTATCATCCACGCTTAGACTTCTTGCCTTTGGTGGATAAGTTATATTTGCAATAAGGCTTGAGAGGGCAATCCTCACAGCTAGGTCTTTGGGCGGAACACTTGGTTCTTCCAAAGTTGATGAAAGAATGATGAACGAAGGCGTGCTCTTCATAAGGGAACGCCTTTTCTAATTTCTTCTCAATCGCGACAAATTCGTCATTTTCCCCTGCAAAACCTAGGCGAATCGCAATTCTTCTTACGTGAGTGTCGACAGGAATGACTTGTTCTCCTCTTCTCTCTAAAAGGAAAACTCCAGCGGTTTTTATACCGACTCCTGGAAGCGAGGTAAGGGCCTTTTTGTCACTAGGAACGATGCCGTTATAGTCTTTGGCCATCACCTTTCCCAGTTCGTTGATGTTCTTCG
>JAEEWP010000011.1 GCA_016287465.1 Caryophanales bacterium
TTTGGGCATAATATAAAATCGAATCTACTAAACAGGAACTTTCTATGAAAACTGCAAAATCCCCAACCCGTATCACTTCAGTATTTGCCCTTATCTTCTCGTTCGTCGCGATGATGTGCATGTTCGCTGACGCCTTCGCTGGCGAATCCGGCTGCGCCCGTGGCAATGTCTATTCCGTCATGTTCGCCCTTCAGGATGGCTACAACGTCGTCGTTCCTCTCATCATTGGCTTCGTCGCTGTCTGCCTTGTCCTTATCGCCGCAATCGGTGGCGTTCTCATCGGTGAGGCCGCTGGCAAGTCCATCGCCCTTGCTGAGATCGTCTTAGGAATCGCCGCTGGCGTTCTCTTCATCTTCTCGATCCTCTTCTACACGAGCGCCAACCCAACCGTCGATATGGCGAGCACCGCTGACTCCGGTCTTGGAGCAGGTTCCATCTGCGTCATCATCTTCAGCTTCCTCGCTGCTGCCTTTGGCGCTATCGACCTTCTTGTCCACAGCAAGAAAAACTAAGTTCCCTCATTAATAAAAAGCCCTCCGAAATGGAGGGTTTTATTTTGCGAATTTGTATCCCCTGCTACTTAAGCCTTCGAGGATTTTGGTGACACATTTGTCGAGGTTTTTCTCTATCTCGCCACCCCAGAAACGGAATATTAGATATCCTTCTTTAGTTAGCTTTTCATTAACCTCATTATCTCTTTCAATATTCCTTTTGATTTTGGGAATCCAGTATTCCCTGTTGCTAAGGATCTTCTTCTCATTCTCTTCGAAGTCCTTGCCATGCCAGAACTCGGAATCGCAGAAGACCACCACTTTGACACCCTTAAAAGAGATATCAGGATGGCCGAAGATGTATTTGCTGTTGCAGCGGTATCTGCACCCTTTCTCATAAAGGGCTTTTCTTAGCTTTACTTCAATCGAGGTGTCTTTGCCTCTGATTCGGCTCATCGTGTATGAGACGGTGGCTTCATCTCTTTTCATTCGTAGGTATAGCTGACGTGGATAGTTCCGAATATTGTAGCGTCAGTAAGTTCAAGCTCAGGGATGTTCCCGGTATACGTGTAATCCGACTCATAATAGTCGACCCTCTTCTCATTAGAGAGAAGGGAGAAAGATGTGATTGAGATGTTGGCTGGAAGAGCGGTTTCCTCAGCGTAAAGGTCATTCACCGAAAGTGATTCGCCTTCGAAGGTGATGTGGAAGCTATCCCCTCCTGAGGAAAGGGCCTCGAAGGAGGTCAGGTTATTGAACTTGCCGATTGAGCCCATGTAAGACTGGCAAAGGGTCAAGGAAGTGATGTTGTTGGAATTGATTAAGGTCGGGAGGTTGATGAAGGAAGCAATAGCAGAGTCAGTCGTCGCGGCGTAGTTATGGCTGACGTTATTCTCAGTGACGACGAAGTGTCTGTTGTCCGTGTCATTGTTATCGACGTATTCGGTCACTCTGACTTGCTTCAAAGTATCAAGCGACTCATCAAATACATAACGTGTCTCGCTTGAGTAATCGAGACGATACTTCGTAATCTCATCGGAACGAAGGTATGGGGCCAAATAATCGACTTCAAGGCTCGACTCTTTGAAGACCTTCTTCTGATTGAATTCGTCAATGACATATTCGGTAATCTCAGAATGAAGCGAATATGAAACAGATTGGACCTCAAAAGAATTCTGCTCAGTGAGAGCGGCATTCACAAGCCTATTGGCTGTTTCGAGGTCGATCGCTTTGACATAGGCGTTCGTGCATGAGGAAAGACCTAGGGACAAACCTAGGAAGACGATGGCTTTCTTCATGTTCTTGCTTCTCATAACTAATTGAATTGGGCGTTAAACAGGTCGTAGTAGAACCCCTTCTTCTTAAGGAGGGTTTCATGATTGCCTTGCTCAATGATAGCACCATCTTTGAGGACAACGATAAGGTCGCTTGAGACGATTGTGCTCAAACGGTGTGCGACGACGATGGAAGTTCTTCCTTTAAGGAGTTCTTTGAAGCTCTCATTGAGAAGCTTCTCGGTGCGGACGTCGATGTTGCTTGTAGCTTCGTCTAGGATGACAATCTCTGGTTCGAGGAGCATAAGACGGGCAACGCAGATGAGCTGCTTCTCACCGATTGAGAGACCGGAGGAATCGCTGATGATTGTGTCATATCCCTGAGGGAGTCTTTCAATGAAGCCGGCAGCCTGGGCTTTCCTTGCCGCTTCTTGCACTTCTTCAAGACTCGCGTTTTTCTTTCCGTAGGCGATGTTATCGAAAACCGTGCCGGTGAAAATCCAGGTATCCTGAAGGACCATTCCGATGTGTTCTCTTAGGGAATCTTTCAAAATATCCTCTGCAAATTCCCCATTAATTGAGATTTTGCCATGCTGAGGATCATAGAATCTCATGAAGAGGTTGATGAGAGTGGTCTTGCCACATCCCGAAGGGCCAACGAGAGCGATCCTCTGCCCTTTCTTGATATCAAGGGAGAAGTCATTGATGACGACTTTGTCCTTCGTGTAACCGAAGACGAGGTTGTCCGCTTTAAGGGAATCGATGGAACCCTCAATGAGCTTCCTTCCTTCATCGACGTCTTTAGGCATGTGAATTGCTTTGTCGATTCTATCGAATGAGGAGATGGCATAGCCAAGCTCACTCATGACATCGCTCACCTCATTGAATGGCTGCATGAAGTTGGCAGCATAGGTTAAGAAAGCGCTCAAATCACCGATTAAGAAGGCGGCAAAGCCGAGATTCACATCTTTGATGATGAAGAGGGCGCCAAGGAGAATGAGGGTGGCATTGATAATGGCGTTAATCAATCTTGTTGAAGGGTTGATCGTTGAAGCGCCCATCGTGGCCTTGAAGGAATTCTTTCTGAACTTCTCATTCAAAGCGGCGAATTCCTTTTCCTTGTCTTCGGTTATTCCAAGGGTTTTGACCGAGGTTGAGTTCTTAAGTGTCTCATTGACGAAGGAGGAAAGCTCTCCGCTCGCGGAGGCCTGAGCTTTGAAATGCTTCGAATTGTATTTCGACACGAGGCGGCTGACCACCATCGAAAGAGGAGTCAGGAGGATGACCACTACCCCAAGAGCCCAGTTAAGGGTGAACATGAAGACGATGGTCACAAGGATGGTAACAACTCCATCGAATATGGCGGCAAATCCGCTGAACAATCCATTCTGAACGTTCTCGATATCGTTGATGAGCCTTTGAACAAGATCGCCTTTCGAGGATCCGTCGATCTCTCTGATCGGCGCATGCATATAAGATTTGAAAAGCTCTTTCCTCATCTCGGCGATGATCTTCTGTCCGACGAAAGCTCTCTTACGCTCAAAAAGACGTCTGAAGATGGTTCCAACTATGAGAGCGGCGATGAGAAGCAAGAAGAGGAAGTAACTAATAAAGTCGGGGCCGCCGACCTCGAGACATCCCCCATGCTGACAGGACTCCACCGCTAGCCTATGTTCCACGATCCTGTTGACGAGCTTGCCGGCGAGGAATGGGATGGCGAGTTTGGAGACAGTCGAGATCAAGGAGAAAACAAAAGTCAAAGCGATCGCAAAACGACTTCCTTCGAGCCAAGGTTTGAGGCGTTTCAGCTTCTTCATCTGACGCCTCCTTTCTGGATCTCGAAGATCTCGCGATAGATATCGCAGCTCTTAAGCAGCTCTTCATGTTTGCCTGAAGCGATTATCTGTCCATTGTCAAAGACAAGGATCTTGTCGCAGTCCATTAGGGATGACGCCCTTTGGGAGACGATGATTTTGGTTAAGCCTTTGATTTTCGAGATATTCGATCTGACTTTCTGGTCGCTTAGATAATCAAGCGCGCTCATGCAATCGTCGAGGATAAGAAGGTCCCCTCCTTTGAGGAGAGCCCTGGCGATAAGTAATCTCTGCTTTTGGCCGCCAGAAAGATTTGCGCCTCCTTCTTCGATCTCATGGTCGAGGAAGTCGTCATACTTGGATACGTAATCGTAGGCTAAAGCGTCTTTAAGCGCTTTGACCATCTCATCTTCCGTCGCATCTTTCTTTGAAAGAAGGAGATTGGAACGAATTGTTCCTTTAAAGATGGAAGGTTTCTGAAGGGCGACCGATATTTCTTTTCTCAAAGCGTTCAAATCATATTCGTATAGAGGGATGCCGCGATAGAAGATTTGACCGCTTGTTGGTTCATAGAGTCTAAGGAGAAGCGAAATGGCTGTGCTCTTTCCGCTGCCGGTTCCGCCGATGATGCCAACCGTCTCACCTTGGCCGATTCTGAAAGTAAGATTGCTGACCGCTGGTTTGTCCCCTTCTTTACCATAGGTAAGGGAGACATCTTTGAATTCGATTAACTTGGTTCCAGAGGCTTCTTCGTCTTTGGTTATGACACCTGTGTTTTTGATATCGCCTTCAAGCGCTAGCAAAGAATCGATTCTCTTTTTGGAAGCCGAGGCTTTATTGAGAGCGAAGATCATTCTCGAGAACATGATCATCGCCGCCAAACAGGAAACAAGATAGGAAATGAGGGAAACGATCTGGCCGGTTGTTAGTCCGGAGTTTTCGCCTCCGCTAAAACCGCCGACATAGACAACGAGAATGAGGGCGGCGTTCACGAAGAAGAAGGTCAAAGGATTGAGCCAGGCGTTCGTGGAAGCAAGGTCCAAGTTTCTGTGTTTGTAGTTGGCGACACTTACGTTGAATCTCGTCTCCTCATGCTCCTCTTTATTGAATGCTCGAACTGGTTTTGCCCCTGATAAAGCATCGCCTGAAATAAGGGTCATTTCGTCCAAAGAGGCCTGAATTGCCGTGTATTTTTCATTTGAGGCGACCATAACCACGCCAATGACGATGGCACAGGCGATGAGGGCGCCGACATAGATGAAGCCTGCTCGAATATCGATGATGAAGGAAAGGATCGTGGCACCTATGAAGAGGAACGGAGGCCTGAAGATAAGCCTCATGAACATATTCACTCCGCTTTGCATGGCAAAGGTGTCATTATTCACGATCGTGAGGATCTTCTCTTTGCCAAAAGTATCTAACTGTTTGTCGCTAAGAGAGCTGACTTTATGGAACACCTCTTTCCTGAGGTCATGGGCGTAATCGCAAGCGACCCTTGAGCAAAGGTACTGGGCGAGCATCGTGAAAAGGAAGCCAAGGAGAGCCACGCCAAAGAGGATGAGGGAGGCTTTCCAGGTGAAGTTCCAATCGTTCTTCGCAATACCTTCGTCGATGATATAGCGAACAAGGAACGGGGAGAAGAGTTCTGTCGCAACCTCAAAAAGCTTCAAGGTCGGCGCTAGGAAAACCTTGAAACCGTATTTCTTAAGAGGCGTTAGTGCTTTCATCAAGCCTGTCCTTTTTTGTCCTGATCAGGCTGTTTGACCTCAACATGGGTCTCTTCGTCGACGGCGGTTAAAGTGATTTCGGCCACTTCTTCTTCCTCGCCGTCTTTGTATAAGCAGAAACGGAATCCTTCATCGCCGTTTCCATAAACACGGTTAAAGGCGACAGGTCCATTGTTCTCGGCAAATTTGGCGCTCGCTCTAGCGACGTCATTCATGATCCATCTGATAGGTTCGCCAACGAAGCCAGCGAACATCGAAGCACAGTCGACTATGAGAATAGGCGATGGACAAGTCATGACGAATGAAAGCTCGCGTCTCTTGTTGTCATAGATGATTTCGCTGATGGTGCACCCTTCAAAGCCACCGCGATTGCCCCAGGAATTGACCTCAAGGCTCTCGGCGAAGGTATCGACATCGAAGGTCGGATCTTTTTGGGTGTAATTAAGGACTTTGGCAAGTTCGTTGATGCGTCTATAGCAGTCCTCGAAAATGGCTTTGTCTTCTCCATCCATATAGGCTTCGCCTTGGATCATGAAGGCACTGTCTGCCATGAGGAAGAAACGCATAGCGTTGAAACTTGATTGCTGCACGCCTAGGCCCATCTGGTGCATGACACCCATGCGGTAGCAAAGCCCAGCGAAGACCAAAGGGTCTTTGCCGGTTGAGGCGACATAACGGGAATAGCAATCAGGATAGAAGTTGGAGATGATCTGGTAAGCGAGATTTGGGTTCTTCTCAACGAAGACGCCTTTTAGATAACAGTCGGCGAAATGGAGAAGACCATTGGCAGAGCCAAACGCCATCGCTTTAGCGTAGCATTCGTAAGCACCCCTGTAGTCTGGAGCACCTAAGACACCTGACTCACAAAGAACGCCCATTCTGGTTAAGGCTTGTCCATCTCCCTCAAGGCAGCTAGACATGTAATAAGAGAAAGCGGTCTTTGGATCAGGCTCAGTGAATTCGGAGCCAAATTCCAAAAGGGTTGCGAGGTCGAATGTGGCGTATGGGTCATTAAGACGGCTTAGCAAAGCTAGGTATTGGATATAAAGAGCCTCGTTGGCTTTCTTGTGGGAGATTTTGCCATCTCTATATCTTTCGCAGTACGTTCTCGCGGCTTCTGGATGGCGTTCCATGTAATCCTCGCCGAAGAAAGCGAGGTTGAGATCTTTGAGGGTTTCGTGGTCGAAGTGATAGCCGGAAGCATCGCCTACGAGGGCGTCCATTCCGCACTCAGGGCAGATGGCTGTCACTCCCCTATCGTCGCTGATCCAATCTTGGACGTCTCTGGCGTTGATGGTGTGGCGACAGAAAATGCAGGAGCATTTCTCACTATGGAGAATCTCGAGGTCATTTCCAACCGTATGGGCGAATATCTTTTCGAATTCCGGATTCTTGTTCATGTTCAAAGTATAGCATGAATAAAAACATTTGCTTCTTAGAAGCAGCACTTAATATCAAAAACGCCCGCAGGGCATTCATTAATTTCGCCAATCAAGTATAATGATTGGGTTATGAAACAATCTGTTAACGGTATCAAAAACTTCTGGTGGCTCCCTCTTGCCATCCTATTTATCGCGTGTTTGATCGGCTGCACGATCATCGGAGAATACATGGACTTCCATTTCTCCTATTACATGACGGCGTATTATCCAATCGGACCAGTCGCCCTGTATGCTGGTTCTGTGCCAGGCTATGCGCTTGTCGGATTCGTGGGCCCGCTTCTCTTCATCGGACTCCGCAATTCTCAGAACAAATTATTGAAATACCTTGGATTTGCAGGGCTTTTTGTTGTTCCTTTCGTTTCAGGACTCGTCTATGGATACGACGTTTTCTATGATGATCTCAAGATCCCAGGACTCCTCATCGGAGCGGCTATCATCCTTGCTATCGACGGTCTTCTTGCCTTCCTTTTCTGGAAAGTCGATGAGAAAGATGCGATTAAAGATGCGTTTATCATCGCCATCGCTTTCTCCCTCACGTTCATCACCGTCTTCGCTTTGAAACACATCATCGAAAGACCAAGGCCATACTATGTTGAAGATTATTATCAGTTTGTGCCTTTCCTCCATTTCTCGACTCACGTCAACGGCTTCTCTACCGACGCCCTTGAATCTTTCCCAAGCGGCCATAGCGCGATCGCCGCGACCTTCCTTCTTTGCCCGCTCCTTTGCAAATACCATGAGAAGACGAAGAAGCTTTGTTGGTTATTCTTCCTCGTTGCCGCCGTATGGCTCCTCTTCACGATGCTCGGAAGAATGGCGCACATGCACCACTACCTCTCTGATGTCTGCTCAGGCGCCCTCATCGGCATGTTCTTCTCTTTCTTGACCAATTTCATTGCTCAATTCATCAAACCAAAGAAAAAGGACGAAGTAGAAAATGGATAAGGTACTAGCCCCCGCTAGAGCTATTTCCCACCCAAAAGAGAAAAGAGGGAGGATTTTCGAAATCGATTTCCTCCGTGGGGTTGCCATCTGCTTGATGGTCCTTCTCCATTTCTGCTACACCTTGGGTTTCGGTCCTAAAGATTTCTATGACATCAAATTCGGTGACGAGCCTGAGTGGTTTGTGCCGCTTGCCAGGCTTTTCCGTTTCGTTTTCTGTTCGATCACCCAGCCAAGCGGATTCTTCTCAATGAGCGGCACTGATGAGCGTTTCTTTATGAACATCTACACGAACCTCCACTGCCTTGAGGTTTTCTGGGCTGGTATGTTCATGTTCTTGGCAGGTCTTTCCTGCACCCTTTCGAAGAGCAACTTCAAGAGAGGCTTGAACATCTTCATGGTCGCGAACTTCTTAAGCATGGCTTTGGAGCTTGGGACCGACCTTATCGAACCGTTTGATATGCACATTTGGTGCGGCATCCTCCACGCGTTAGGAATCGCCATCATGCTATTCTCGCTATACGACCACTTCTTGCCGAAATGGTGGCAGACCTTCATCGCCTTCATCGTTTTGACGATCGCCGTAGGATTCCTCATTCCGAAGGCTTACGTGCTCGATTCTCGCGGAATCAGAAGCATCCCGTCCATTGGCTACCCTCCGTTTAAGGATTTCGGGACATTCTTCGAGAAAATGGGAAAACTCCTTCTCGGTCTTAATAGATATGGCGATGACTATTTCTCGCCTGTGCTTGTCACCACCGCTGTCTTTGGTGGCGCTGCCGTAGGCAAAACGATCTACAAAAAGAAAAAGAGCCTTCTCCCATCCTGGTTCAAGGGAAGATGGGGAAAGCCAATCTGTTTTGTTGGAAGACACACCCTTATCATTTACGCGGCCCATCAGGTCGTCGGTGCGCTTCTCCTTATCATCATCATGAGCGCCTCAGGCGAACCGTTACCGTTATAAGCCCTTCTTGCAGATCTCTAAGACTTTATCGAAATCGAGCGAGAGGGCTTTTCCTTTTAAGTCCTCTTCCTTGATCCAGAAGAGTTCTCCTTCTTTAGAAGAATGCATGTCTCCTGAGAAGTCTTTGCTTCTGAAAAGGATGCAGAGGTGACGTAATCCCTCTTTTGGGACGTTCCATTCAAAATAACCGCACTCCTCAACCGAATGGAGGTCGTAGCCGGTTTCCTCTTTCATCTCACGGATGACGCTTTCGGGGACGGATTCCTCGTCCTCGACGTGTCCTCCAGGGAAATTGATGCCTGGCCAATCCTGCTTTTTCCTATCGATGACCAAAAAGGTGCCATCCTCCTTATAGAGCATGCACATGTTGGTCAAGATGACTTTGGAGTTTCTCATCAAAGCAATTCTAGGCTTTATGGTTAGAGAAAGAAATCATAAAATCTTCGTATGAAGATTGCTTTCTCCGAAAAAGACAACGCCGAGTTCAAGAAGCTCGTCAACGCGATGGACGACAATGAAGCGGCCGCGCTTTTCTATAACATTCTTTTGAATGGTGAGGAGAAAGTGAGCGAATCCACTCTCCCCTACCCGATAGATAGGCTCAGCCCAAAAGAATATAGCGAGAACCCATATTTCGTTAGCGTCAGACCTAAAGCGAAGAAGGACGGTTCTTTTAGACTCGATTATTTAAAGAAGCCTTCCCATATCGGTTTCGTCTATGACGAGATCATCGTCAAAGGGAGATACTTTGAAGAGACAACCCCATTCGGTTATTTCGATAAGCCTTTCGAATTCCTCGCTCTCCTTGAAAAGGAACGTATCTGGATGAGCGTTACCCCTCATGAGATAAACACTATGAAGGAGCCAATCAAAAAAGCCAAAGGCAAAGTTATCACCCTTGGACTTGGCCTAGGCTATTTCGCCTATATGGTCCACCTCAAGGAAGAAGTCACTAAGGTGACCGTCATTGAGAAGGACAAGAGGGTCATCGCTCTCTTCAAAGAGAACATCCTTCCGTTCTTCCCGTTTAAAGAGAAGATCGAAATCATTGAAGCCGATGCGATTGAGTATATGAAAAAGGCAGGCTCCTTTGATTATCTCTTCGCAGACTTATGGCACTTCGCAATAGACGGATTGCCGCTATATCTCAAGCTCAACAAATTTGAGGAGAAATATCCTTCCTCCAAATTCGATTATTGGATTGAGCCATCGATGCTCATCCTCATCAGGAAAGCCCTCATCATCCTTGTTGAGGAAGAGCTCCACCACACGAGCGATGATGATTATGAAGACGCCGCTACAGTAAGTGACGAAGTTGTGAATGCCCTCCACTTCCTCCTAAAGGAAAAAGAGATTAAGTCCATTGATGATTTGCTTAAGATTTTAGAGGAAGAAAACCTAAAATCCCTTGCAAAAACCCTATATCTTTAAGAAAAAAGCCCTCTAGATTAGAGGGTTTCTTTTTCTTGTTCGTCTTTCTTTCGCATTGCCCTTCCGACATGGAAGGAAGCGAATATGACTCCGATGACGAGGACCACGATTCCCATGATCAGGAAGAATGGTGCCCATCTAACATCGATGCTGTTCTCAGGCTCGACTCTGGCGATCTCATAAACGCCTTTGATGGCCATGTAGACGATGATCGTTCCGATTCCGCAGTTGAAGCCAAGTCTCCCCCACTCACCGATATCGATGGCGAAGATAAGAGAGACGGCAGCATAGGCAACTAAAAGGGTGAGAGGCGGAACCCAAATGAAACCTATGTAGTCGCTATAGACTCCATGGGCGTTATACAAATAGATTTGTCTGAAGGCGATGGTGAAAGCGAGAACGCCTAACCAAATGATGGACTGCCTAAGACCTATTTTTCTCTCAGGCGTCAACCACATAGATCATATCTCCTAAGGCACGAGGGGTTTTCTGGGTTGGGTATCTCTTCGGAGTGCCGGTCTCATCAAGACAATAGAAGGTGCTTGAGTCACCGCCGTCGAGGTTATAGGCAATGGAGCAGCCTCTGTCATAGAGCCTCTGTGCAAGGTCATGGAGAGAGAAGCCGTCGGTCTGGCCTTTGTTTCTTCCTTGGCTGACAAGGAACATGTAATGGAACGGTCCAAGATAGCCGATCGCGGTACGCTGATTTCCAGCCTGGTGAGGACTTGCGACGTCCTCGTCTTCGTCAACGCAGATAGCGCCGTTATAGACAAGGGTCGGGCCAAAGGTCCACACCTGCCAGGCTCTTCCGTTTGTGAGATCGCTGGTCGTGTATGTCGGCAAGGAAGGAGTCCTACGTGCGCCAGTGAATCCCGGTTCGGTGTATAAGGACATCGTTCCATCATTCCATAAAACGAGATCCTCAAAGACCGCGTCGTTACCGGTTCTCGTCTGGGTACGAAGTACCTGTCCGTTTCTAAGGACGTATCCAAGACGGTGATCGAGGTTGTTATAGGAGCTATCTCCAGAGATCGCGCCTAAAACGGTGACGTTATATTTCTTCTCAACGTCTTTGATTTGGTTATAGACGGTAGATAAGCAATTATCGCCCGGATAACCGTTAGAGTCGGTGACTTGGTTGGTTCTCAAATCAGTGATCTTCTTAATCTTGATTTCGAGGGTATAGAAAATGATTTCGTTTCCACGGCTGTCATGGCATTCGTTATTAGGATCGTATTCACCTGGTCTGTACCTTGTGAATGTGGTTGTGGTTTCAGTGTATGGGCTGACGGTGACGGTCGTTTCGGAAGAGGCGACTGATTCGCTTTCGCTAGCGGAAGCACTTCCACTGCCTGAAGAACTTGGAGTGGATGTTTTCACGGACGAAGCCGGAGTCGATTCCTCGAAGTTGGCAAAAGGATCATCGTTGACCCTTTGTTCGGCAACGCCATTGATTCCGAAGAAATTATGGAGAAGGTTGGTCGTTGCAAGACCCGCGATAGCGACGGCATAGGAAAGGCCAACGATGAGAAGAAGCTTCTTGCTCTTTGTCATTTTGTTTCTCCTTTCCTTTTCTTTCTAAGTTTCCTCGCGAAGATGAATGTCTTACTCACGAAGAAGTTGACTATGAAGATAATAGCCTCAACGAAGACTTTTAGTAAGGTCAAACCGAAGTTTTCTGGGAAAACATAATCGAAGAGATATAAGAGACCTAAGCCAAGGCACATATTAATGACGAATACGAACGCATAACGGCCTAGTTTTCGCCCAAAACCCTCTGGCCCTGGAAAGACTACGTAATTGTTCATGAAGAAGTTATACGGGCCACTTACGAGCCTAGCGCCCACATAAGGAACCAAGACTTCCCAAGGAAGTTCGGTTGGACCAAAGTAATGGATGGTCGCGAATAGGCCGAAATCGATGAGGAAACTCGACAAAGCAACCAAGAGATAAAGGATTGGGGTTCTATAGATCCTGAAGCTGTCTTTGATTGGATGGAAATGCGAATTGGCGTTGTCGTCATAGATGGTCTTGATGGTGATTTGACTTAACTTAGCGGCTCTCACGGCATCATTAAGGAAATTGAATTCGTATTCGTAACGGTTCCCTACTGTTGTCAGAGCGATCTCAAAGAGATTCTCTGGAATGCCTCTAAGACCAGTCTGGGTGTCGGTGACTTTGACGCCGGTCGACATTTTGAAATAGCCGCTAGAGAATCTGTTCCCAAAACGGTTTCTCTTTGGGGTGTTAGGGCTAGAGAAATCGCGGACGCCTAAGACAAGGTAGTCCTCTTTCTCAGAAAGCTCATCACGCACCCTCAATATATCTTCGAGCGCGTGTTGGCCATCCCCGTCTGCGGTCACGATGCCTTTGACCTCAGGAAGGTTATCCCTTACGTATTTGAATCCTGTCTTTAAAGCGTATCCCTTTCCATGGTTATCCGGATAAGAGATGACGGTGAAGTTCTCGAGTTTCCCAATCTCATCAAAGATGGGCTTATATTTCTCTCCAGAACCATCATCGACGACGACGATTCTTTCAAAGGAGAGAGGATCGATCGTGCTTAAAAACGGCAAAGCCTTGTCGCATGGTTGGTAAATCGGGATGACTAATGCTGTTTTCATGTACACCTTATTAAGTGAAAAAAGAGCCTTTTTATTGAAAAGAAACTTATCAATATTGTAAAGCAAAGAGAGGGTATTTCACACCTTAAAAAAGAGGAATATTCTCAACCCAAAATAAGACGGATTTGCTATAGATTTTTTGAAAAATGGCAAGAAAAAAGGACCGAGGTTAATCGGTCCTTAATTCGTAGGAGATTAGGCTGCTGCGGTCTCTTCTTCTTTTTCATCTTTTCCTTCGGATTTGAGGGATTTGATGAATGGGATGAAGAGGAGGACGGCCCAGACGATGAGGCCAGCTCCGATGACGCCTTCGCCGATCCAGAGGCAGCTCTGCCAAACTGGTGGGAGGTAGCCATAGATCTCGATGGTCATGATGTTGGAGTTGACGACGCAGTAGAGAAGGTTGTGGGCAGCGCGTCTAAGGACGGTAACGTCACCCTCGCTCTCCTCATCTGGTTTGGACCATGGCTTGGCGCCATTGAGGTTAAGGTCGCCGCCAGCGTAGCACATCTGCTTGTTGGACATGTAATCGTTGACGTGGAAGTCGCAGATGACCGATCCAACGAATCCCCACTCCTTGCGGAGAACGGTGGTAAGGAGACGATAGTCGCCGCCGGTCCACTTGGTTCCGATACGGTTGAAGGAGGACATGATGCCGTGGGTTCCACCTTCTTTGACGGCCATTTCGAATGGCTTGAGGTAGATTTCACGGATGGCCTGTTCGTTGCACCAGGTAAGCTTACCTTCGGTGTCACGGTTGGTTTCCTGATCGTTAAGAGCGAAGTGCTTGACGTTAGCGTAGACGCCGTATTCCTGAACCGCCTTGACGACGGCAGCGGCGCACTTGCCGGCCTGGAATGGGTCTTCGCTGTAGTATTCGGTGTTACGTCCGCCGAATGGGGAACGGTGCATGTTGACACCTGGGCCATACCATCCGGTGTATGGGAGTTTGTCACCTTTTTCGTTGCCGACGAGGGCTTCGTTGCCGATGGCTCTGCCCTGAGCTTCTGCAAGCTTAAGGTTCCAGGTCTGAGCAACTAAGCATTCGGAGCAATAGTAGCAAGTGCCGTAGACGGCTTTGTTGCCTAAGAAGGCGACGATGCCGGTTGGGCCATCGAAGGAAGTGGTTCCTGGGATGCCAAGACGCATAAGGTCTTTGGTGGAGTAGCAGCCGCCATTGAAGAGGGCTTTGTACTCCTCGAAGGTCATCTGATCAAGGAAGTCTTCCCAAAGCGGGTCATCATAGTCCTTGTAGCAGAGCTCTTTGAACATGACGGTGACTTCGGCATCGGTCGTTGGCATATCGTCGAACTCTTCTTTGTTAAGGGAGTTACGGCTGTTGCAGGAATCGATGAAGTCCTGATCGACGAGACGATCTTGCTCGGTTGGCATCTTCGGAAAGGTACCAGTCCAGTCGTTGCGGCTGAGCTGTTCCTGGAGATGGTCGTCAGCGTCTCCGAAGAGAGGCTTGACGGTGTTGCCGGTGACAGGGTCTTTCTCATATTTGAGACCCTCGGCATCTAATTCCTTATTGAAGGTATCGATGTCGGTGTGGGCATCGGTGCCGACGTGGAAGGTGTAGGTTCCGCCTTCGAGCTCATAGCAGCTATAGGCGTTCGCATTCTTATCGTTGTAGTCAAAGGAAGCGAAGGTGTATGGGTCGATGGTGATCTTGACGGTCTCTTCGGCGCCAGCGGCGAGAAGGGAGGTCTTTTCATAGCCAACAAGGACTTTGTAGGCTTTTTCGATGCCACCTGGAGTGTATGGGGCTTCAGCATAGATCTCGACGACGTCTTTGCCAGGAACGGTACCGGTGTTCTTGACTTTGACTTCGACTTCGAAGGTGCTCTTGGTAAGGGCAGCGGCTTCGAGAGCGGCTTTGTTCTGAAGCTCATGCTCGAAGGTGGTGTAGCTTAAGCCATAACCGAATGGGTAGACGACATGGCTGTTGTACCAGTTCTCGTCATCCTTGCCACGGGTCTCGTAGTAACGGTATCCGTAGTAGATGCCTTCTTCGTAGTCGCAGAAGTTGAAATCGAGAAGTTTGTTTCTGTCGCCAGATCTCATATCTTCGATGCTTAAGGCGTACTTGTCGCTATCGAAGACACGGTTATCGCCGAAGTTCATCCAAGTTGGATCTTCTTCGTAGTGGGTGTAAAGGGTATCGACGGTGTGTCCGCTTGGGTTGACGTCACCATTAAGGATCTTGCCAAGGGCCATGATGCCGACTCCGCCTGGGGAGCCGATCATGATAGCGGCATCGATCTTCTGCTGATAGGCTGGGTCATCGGCGAACTTGAGGAATCCGCAGTCGATGTTGTTCGAGGTGTTGAAGAGAACAACGATGTGAGCGAATTTGTCAGAATCGGCGATGTGCTTGAGAAGGGCTCTTTCCTTGCTATCGAGCTGGAGGTAGTGTCCGTCTGGGTTGTCGGTGGCGACGCGTGGGAGGTCCCAGCCTTCGCCAGCGATGCGGGAGAAGACGACGAGAGCGGCATCGCCATAGTTGGCGTAGCTGTCGGTGACGTCGCTAGTGTATTTGGAGATCTCGGACTCGCCGCTGTCTAAGACTGGCGATTTTCCGTTCTTCTGGTCATCCATGCCTGGGTTTTTAGGACGTGGTGCGCCAGATTTGTCGTTATCCTCGTAGAAGGACTTGAGGGTTGGGTTGTATTCGAATCCCGCTTCTTTGAGGGAATCGAAGATGGTTCTCTTGGCTTCGTCGCCACCAGGGGCTGCGGAACCACTGCCACCATAGACTAAATTGACAGAGTTCTTGCCGAAGACGGAGACTTTGGCGTTCTTCTTAAGCGGGAGAGCGTTGTTCTCGTTCTTGAGAAGGACCATGCCTTCCTCGCAGATCTCGGTGCTGACCTTCTTGGCGTTGTTGAGAGCGTCTTCTTTGGTTTCGATGCCCTCATCGGTCTCGAAGGTTGTGCCGTCTTCCATTGGTCTGGTTAAGGCGATCTTGCCACCTAATTCGGTCTGGCAGATGATGCCGTAGAAACCGTCGGTGTTTTTCTCATCGGTGAGAATATTGGCGGTGATCGCAACGGCGGTCGCCACTAAGGTTGTGGCGAGCCATGCGATACGGCTTCCTTTCTTGAAAAATTTAGCAACTGGGTTCATTTCAGTTTCCTAATTTGAGGTTATTCGACTTCTGGAACCTGGTCTGGGTTGGCTTCGGCCCAAGTAAGGGTGGTGCTGGATTTGATCTTGAGGCAATCGAGCATTGGAGCGGTAGCCTGAGCGGTTCCGAAGAGAAGCTTCTGGTTGTCGGTGATGAATTCAAGCTTGTTGGCGCCCTCTTTGACGGCGACGTTGACGCTTAAGGCCTTGTCTTCGAAGGCTTTGTAACCAGCGCCCTGGATCGGGACATCTTTGAAGGTAAGGGTCTCGTATTCGATCTGGGTGTCGTTGAGTTTGGCTTTCCACTCATCCTTGTTGACGGTGATGTCAACGCCTTCCTGGCCGTATTCGGCGGAAACGCGCATGAGGATGGAGACGGTACCGGCAGCGGCAGCTTCGAAGTTGAATTCGATTCTGGAGCCGTAGTTTCTCTCTGGCTCATATTTGACGTACATGAAGTGGACGAAGTAGCCATTGGAGGCTTTGAGGTCGCCCTCATAGTCATAGCCGATGCAGGCTTTGCCCTTGGCACCGCCGGAATAGGTAGCGCCGTCGAAGGTGAGAGCGGATGGGGCGTATTCGGCTTCGAAGACGTAACGGTTGGTCTCGGTCTCGCCGTTGACTTCCCAAGCGGCATAGAGTTCAAGGTCGTTGGTGACTTTGGAATCGAAGTTGTAAAGGCTGTAGCCAGATTCATCAGTGGTCCAGCCAAGGAACTTGTAGCCGTCACGGGTCGGATCGGTTGCAGGCTTGGTGGCTTTGGCACCTTTCTGGACGGTTTCTTTCTCAGGCGCAGCGGCACCGCTGTAGTTCAAGTTGTAGACAACCTCACGAGTCTTTGGAGGCTTGGTGTTGCTGGAAGTGTCATTTCCACTGCAAGCGGTTAAGGCAACCAAAGAAAGGGCGATTGGTAGCAAAAAGTGTTTTTTCATAGTTTTTCTCCTATAGATACGGCTTATTTTATCTTAGATAAAAGAAAACTGCTAGGGTTTTTAGGCCCTAGCAGCAAATCACATATAACCTAAAGGTTATTTATATCGGATTTACCTAGCTTATTCAGCTTTGGCTTCTTTCTTGCCTTTCTTGATAACAAGGAACCAGACAAGGGCGAATCCACCAGCGAGGACGAGAACGCCACCGCCAACGGAGATGCCGATGATGGCAGCTAATGGGAGTCCCTCAACCTCTGGGGTTGGAGCTGGAGTGGCTTCCTCGGTTTCGTAAGCTGGATCGAAGACTTCGATATCGAAGACTTCGGCGACTTCTTTCTCGGTTCCATCAGCAAGGGTGATGGTGGCCCAAACAAGGATTGGGTAAACGCCACGCTTGGTTGGGGTGCCGACTAACTTGCCGTCTTCAGTGGCTTCCATGCCAGCTGGGAGGGCGTGGTCAACCTGCTGGAGGTCGATCTTGTAGTTAGAAGCAGAGGTGACGGCCTGTTCGTCATCGCCTTTGCCATACTTGGCATCATCAGCGAGCTCGAAGGAGATCTCAGCGGCTTCGTTGATGTTGATCTTGCTAGCAGAAGCTTTGGAGACACCGTGGACTTCTTCACCAAGGAAGGAGGTGTTGCCCATGGTGGCAGCGCAGTTGATACCGGCGTAGAGGATTTCCTTGGCGCAGGTACGGACAGCGTAGTACCAGGAGTAGGAGTAGACCTTCTCACCTTCGTAGGTGAAGTAGGCCATCATCTCGTCATCGTCCCACTTGCACTCGATCTTGTCGCCATAGGAGCTGTTGTCGAGCTGAGCGTTGCAGCCAGAGAGGCAGCGCCAGTTGATGTTCTCGTACTTGGTTCCATCGAAGGAGCTGTTGTTCTTGTGGTCCATATCGGACATGACAGCGCCTTTGAATCCCCATTCTTTGCGGAGAACGTTGGTAAGTAAGTTGTAGTTGCCACCGGTTTCCATCATACCAAGACGGTTGTAGGAGGACATGATGCCACGGCTGTGGCCTTCCTGGATGACCATCTGGAATGGACGGAGGTAGAGCTGACGGAGAGCCTGCTCATCAACGAAGGTCATGGTACCTTCACGGTTCTTTTCCTGATCGTTGACGGCGAAGTGCTTGAAGTAGCAGTAGACGCCCTTCTTGGAAGCACCATCGACGACTCTGCCGGCGAAGCGACCCATTAAGAATGGATCAGCGGCATAGTATTCGAAGTTACGGCCACCAAATGGTGAACGGTGCATGTTGACGGCGTTGCCGAGCCAGCCACAGGTGCCGGTCTGGAAGAAGGATTCGCAGCCGATGATCTTGCCCTGTTCGGTAGCAAGCTCAAGGTTGAAGGTGGCGGCGACGGTTGGTTCACCACACCACCAGATGATTTCGAACTGGTTTGGACCGTCGGAGTCGGTGGTCTGGGATTTGCCGATAGCGTCTAATTTTGGGTTGTGGAAGGCACCGTCTTCGACGAACTTACGGAGTTCGGCGTAGGTGAATTCGTTGAGGAACTCATCCCATTTCTCGGTGTCATCGAAGGCAACACCGAACATGTCCTTAGCCTGGATACGCTCACCTTTGTCGAGGGCTTCCTCTTGCTGGGTCCAGCCGAGGGCTTCGATGTCTTCTTTGGTCTTGTAGGCCTCTTCGGAAACGTATCCGTTATGGAGAACGTCAAGGTCGGCCATGACGAAGGAGTGGGTAAGGTATTCTTCAGCTTTGGAGTCGGCTGGGAGAGTACGCTCTTCAATGGTTGGGTGCTTCGGGAAGGTGGTCTCGAAGTTGGTACGGCTCATGTGATCGAAGCCAATGGATTTTTCCATTGGGAGGGAGCACTGGAAGCTGGTCTTGTCGGAGAACTGGTTCTTAACCTCGGTGCCGGTGTAGCGATCGTACTTGTACTGGATGCCACCCTTCTTGACGCTAAGTTTCTTGGCAGCGATCTGCTCGTGGGCGTTCTTCATGATAGCGACTTCGTATTCGCCTTCATCAAGTTCGTAGCCCATGAAGCCATTGCCGTTGGCGTCGCTGTAGTCATAGTCAGCGACATCCTGGAGGTAGAAGCTGCAGGTAACGGTGTCGCTCTCGCCTGGCTGAAGCATCTTGGTCTTGCCAAAGGCGCAGAGGACGTGGTCGGCTTTTTCGATTCCGCCAGCGGTGTAAGGAGCTCTCCAGTAGACCTGGACGACGTCCTTACCGGCGACAGAACCGGTATTGGTGACCTTAACATCCAAGGAAACAGTCTTCCTGCCGCCGGTGAGGATGGATCCTTCACCTGGCTCGAAGGCGGTGATTTCCTGGGAGAAGGTGGTGTAGCTTAAGCCATAACCGAATGGGTAGATAACGCCTTCTTGGCCGTTGTACCAAGTATCGGCAGCGGCTTTGTCGGACTTAGCCATATCGGCATAGCGGGTCTCATAGTAACGATAGTCGACATAGATGCCTTCTTCGTAGTTGTCATAAGCGGCGCAGTAGCAGCCGTTGAGACCACGGTTTGGAACTTTATGCTCTTCGTCAACCCAACGGGCCTGGGTGCAGGTGCTGGTTGGGGTGCCGTCAGCATTGATCATGGTGTGGTTTGGAATTGGTTCGCCGTTGGAATCGCGATAGAGTTCGCCATTCTCATCGGTGAAGGTCTGGGAGTTATCCGCGAAGTTCTGGAAGGTTGGGTTCTTGGTGTGATCGCGGGTCCAGGTATCGACAGTGTGTCCGCTTGGGTTGACCTTGCCGGTGAGGATTTCACCGATGGCCTGAGCGCCGACGGCGCCTGGGGTACCCATCCAAAGGACGGCACCGATCTTATCGTCATTCTCGAAGGCATCGCACTGGAAGGCGTTACCGGAGTTGATGAGGATGATGATCTTGTCGAATTTCTCCTTAATCATCTCAAGCATGTCAAGCTCGTTTTCGGAGAGCTGGAGGAAGTGCTTGTCGGATGGAGCGCTGTTCTTGGTGTCACGGGCGTCCATGGCCTTAAGGTCAGTACCTTCGGAACCGGAACGGACGATGACGACGACAGCAGCGTCATTGTAATCATCGAAGCTGGATTTGACAGCGTCGGTGTAGCTAGCGACTGGGGTCTCACCGACGGCTAAGTCGCAGATACCGTCATAACGAGTGGTACCTTCACGGCCCTTGCCGGAGGCGTTGTCATCATCATAGAAGTTTTTGAGGGTTGGGTTGATTTCCCAGCCGACCTTCTCGAGGGACTGTTGGATATCGACGGGAGTCTCACCGTTGACACGGCCTTGACCGGATCCGCCACCACCGCGGAGCCACTTCTCACTATTCGCCTTGTTCTTGCTGTTCTTACCAAAGATGGAGACTTTGTGAACGTCGCTAAGTGGAAGCATGTTGTCCTTGTTCTTGAGAAGGACCATACCTTCTCTGGCAATCTCTAAGTTGCAAGCTGAACCGGCCTTGATGAGGTCATTCTTGGTTAAATACTCGCTGTAGAACTTGCCCTGATGCTCGCCAACAAATGGGTCGATCATTTTGTCGACGGATGTTCCAGCGGTAGCAGCAGCACCGATCATCATCAATGCGGAGACACCGAGAACACCTAACAATTTCAATTTTTTCATTGTTCTTGCTTTCTTCTTTCTTTCTCGGACCGTTATTTGTTTCTCATGCGTTTGTATGGTCCGCCAATGGGCGCATGAGGGCGAAAGAATACCACGCGAAAAGCATGCATTTTTCACCTGTTTCGAGAGTATTCTATTTTGGAAGCGCTTACCCCAAGCATGACAATCTTGCGTTTTATGGACGATATATTTCTTATGGGACTTTCGTATTAAATATTAATTTAATGGTAAATGACCCTTTTGTGGCCACTATAAAATGTCGTGATTATCAAAAAATACCTAGTTTTTGCCAAGGATTTCAAAAATTTCAGAGTTTAGACAATCTTGCTGAGTTGAGCCTTTTTCTTATAGGAATGATATTTTCACTCAAAACGCATTATTAAATATAAATATAAGGATAAGGGGTATTCGCGTTCATCACGCCGCTACTTTTATTGTTTGATGTGCACGCACGTGTGGGGGCAAAGAAAAAACCGTTCACGCGGAACGGTCATTTTTTGAGTGGCGGAGGCGTCGAGATTTGAACTCGAGCACGGGAATCCCCGTCTAACGGTTTAGCAAACCGTCCCCTTCGGCCTCTTGGGTACGCCTCCAACTCGCAAGAAGTACTATACTACAAACGTTTTAATAACGCATTAGGAAAGTTGAGCAATTGATGAGGCGGCCTCAGTGTCCATTTCCGAGCGGGCGTCAGCTAAGTCTGGATAGATGTATTTCACGTTGTTCCAGTTATAGGTGGACGTCTTGATCATCTGTGGGTTCCTGATGTCGTAGCGTTTCACGAGATACTGATCGAAGACGGCGGTCACCGACTTCTCCTCACCATGGCCATAGGTAACGACGAACATGTCGAGATTGCCTTCGCCTAAGGATGAGTATTTTGAGTCTTTGACATACACGTCATGATTAGCATATAGGGACTTAAGGAACTCATCGCATTCCGTAGCGACCTTGGAGATGTTCTTGCTATAGCGGTCTCCCATGTTCTCATTCATCTTGGTCTCCCAGGATGATAGGGCGCTCTCCCCTATCACTTCATTGAATTCGAGGATCTCTTTGCTATGAGGGTTTGGGAGAGAAACGCTTTCGTCTGAGACCCAATCAACCTCTTTTGAGATATAGGTGATGAAAGTTTTCTCCGTAGCCGCAGGATCGAGATAGTAATACTCGTCGATGGTTTCGGTTTCAGTGACCTTATATGTTCCTGTCGTATCACTCACATCCCTGCTACCGGTCTTGGTGATGGTCTTGCAGTGCATGTAGTGATATTTCGAGGTCTTCGCGTAGGAGTAATTGACATCGACCTCACGTGGAGTGGATTCCGTATAAGTGACGTGTTCGCTGTAACTATAGGTCTCTGGGACTTCGAAATCGCCTTCCGAGACACGGAGGACGATCTTGTCGAGGAGCTCAGTCGCTTCATCGCGGCTAAGGCTCATGGCGCAGGAGAAAAGAAGGACGCTTGTTCCAAGAAGGGTAAAAATGGCCTTATTCTTCCTCATGTGCCTAATTATATTGATTTATCGGATAGAAGACTATCTGTAATGTTGTCGTTTTTAATCGAAATGTTATGGCTCGCTAAAGCGGCTTTAGTCTCATCAAGGGTGTTGAAGAAGGTCCAGGTGAGGCTATAGAAGAAGGTGGAAGTGAAATCCATGATGTTCTGGGAGGCGAGATTGAGATCCTGACCTTTTTCAGAAGCATCAGAGAACTCCGCTAGCGCGGTATTGATCTCACTCCAATATTTAGGATCGAGGTTGCGGGTCTTGATCGCGTCTATCAAAACGACGAGCAATGATTCCTGAAGGCTATGGGTCTCTAAGCCATCGCTTCTCGTGTCATCGGCGCCGGTCTCTTTCACTATGGCGCGGGCGATAAGGTAATCGAGAAGGAAGTCGGTGAGGTTCGTGACGTTCTCGCTCCAAGCCCAGTCACTGTGGTAACCGGTTTCGTCTTTATAGATGTAATACAAAAACTTGGTGTTCTCCCCTACCGGTTCTTTCTGAAGGTCGGACCTGTGGCTGAAACGGGATGGGGTTGGTTTCTCACCAACGATTTTGATGAGTTCGTTATCGAAAAGCGTATCCAGTTTGCTCATAGCGGTTTCATAGTAGTACCTCCGTTGCCTTGAGGCAAGAGAAGTGAAATTGATTCTCGGAGGGAACATCGTTACAATTACCCTCATGGAAAGCAAGTTCTATCTGAGAATCCCAGGACCATCCTTCTATGAGAACCCTTATGAGAGGGAGTCTATTTGCTATTCCTTTGATCTTGTTAAAGGTGTTCTCGATATAGAAAAGAGAGTCCTTGCCTCGAAATCGTTCAAGACAATGAATCAGGAGAAGACCATTCCTGAGAATCTTCTTTCCAAACTCAAAACCCTTCTTAACGAGAAACACCTATTCGTTTCCAAATGCATGGAATCGTATGTCCCTGCTGACGGAAAAAGATTCCTCCATTCCGTGTTCAGCTATGGAGAGAAAAAGATCCTCTACCCTGACTATCTCAACAACTTCGGAAGCAATGACATCTTCGTAAGGTATGAGTTCTATCCGGAGAGGGAAAGGGTTAGCTTATACGCCTTCATCAGAGAGCTTATGAAAACCGCATTTGAGATCGATGGCTATCCTGAGAAGGAATTCCCAACCTCAAACAAAATTCCCGTCATCTTAAGAAGGATGGACGAGGATATCTCACTCGAATAACAAAAAATCCGTGGCAAATCGTCCACGGATTTATTTTTTTACCTGATTCCGACCTGTTCTTCGCCGATCATGTATAAACCGTTCCTTCTAGAGCAGTTCCACTTGATGGCGTTCCTCACATAGTCATAGCTCGTTTTCTTTAGTAAAGCGTATCCCAAAGCGAGGTTCACCTCATGGCAAAGGTCGTCAAGACTCATCGTTCCCTGGTTGGTGATGAGGTCGGCCGCGCAGTTGCCAATCTCGATGTAAGAGATATCGACAAGCCTACGGCAATCGCCTTCCTCGGTCTTTCTCCAGAAACGATTGTTGTTCATATCAACACTGCGTGGGTAATAGAAGTTATGGCCACCGCAGCATTCGATGAGGACTTTGACGTTATTGAGGGCGAGGGTGAATTTGCTTCTCACGACAGAGCCAATTCTTCCAAGTCCAAAGGTCTCTCTGAATCTTGATTCAAGGAGTTCCTGGGAGATTGGGTATTCGGTGCCGATCGTCTCAATGAAGAACGCGAACATATCGCCTTCGTTCATCGCGGCGGAACCATGTTCTGGGACATAGTTGGCGCGGGTGTATGGTTTCTTGTTTGGAGCGGCATCCACCGCTTTCTTGACGAAGAGAGGATCTTTGTCGGTGGTGATTGCCTCATAGAGGCTTTCTCCGTTCAAAGAACGGTTGAAGGCATTGACGATATCCTTAAGGACCTCGTCTCTATGATCGAGATACTCAACCGAATAGATGTGATGGATGTTCCATCTCAGCCTATTGAGGACGAATGGCTCATTGATGTGCCTATCACGGCAGGTCAAAGAGGCGTTCTTCGTGTTATCGATGATGACACCGAGGACGTATTCGTTTGGTTTGTTCTTCTCAGAGATGGCAAGGTCGACTTTGAAGGTCGAAGCGCCAAGATTCTCTTTGACGACATAACCAAGGGCCTCAAGGTCCTTCTTTAAGAAGGTCGCGATTGAGGTAGCCTCATCGCCCATCTCATTCTGGTTCCTGTTGGCGAGAGAGGATAAGCCGTTCTTAGCAAAATATAAGAAGTCACGGAGATAGGACGCACCCATGTTTTTGGCACGTTCGGCCTGAATCTCCTCTGGCTTCATGCTCGAGAAGACGATCATCTCTTCTCTGGCACGGCTCACGGCGACGTTAAGTCTTCTCTCGCCTTTCTTCTGGGAGAGAGGGCCGAAGTTGAGGGAAAGACCGTTCTTCTTATCAGGTCCATAAGTGGTGCTGAATAAGACAACATCTCTTTCGTCACCTTGGACGTTCTCAAGGTTCTTGATGAAGATCTTCTCCCCTCCTGGAAGAGGATCGAGGAACTCATTCTTTGAGAGTTCTCTTTCGAGCATATCTTCGATAAGGTTCTGCTGGGCTTCGTTGAAGGTGACGACACCGATGGAACGATGCCTGAGTTTCTCATCTTTGAGTCGACGGATGACTTCTTTCACGACTTCCTGGGCTTCTGGTTTGTTGATGCCTCTGCCTCTTTCGTAAGCGCCGTTGATGTAACGGTAGGAGACGGATTCCTCTTCTGCCACAGGGGATGGGAAGGTAAGGAGGCTATTGCTGTAGAAGCGGTTGTTGCTGAAAGCAATGAGAGACTCATGACGGCTTCTGTAGTGCCAGTTGAGTCTTTCACGAGGGAAGGAAAGCGATATCGCATCGTCAAGCAAGGACTCAAGGTCCTCATCGACTGAGCTAAGGGAAGCAAGATTGTCCTCGCCTAAGCCTAATGCGGACACGAAGAAGTTGGTTGGAGGCATTTGCTGCTCATCACCAGCAATGATGACGGAGTCGGCTCTCGCCATCGCTCCAACGGCTTCGGAGGTTGGAATCTGTGAGGCCTCATCAAAGATGACCACATCGAAGTGATATTTCTCGATGTTGAGATATTGAGCGACCGCGACAGGTGACATGAGGAAGCATGGGGTTAAGGTCATGACGAGGTCTTTGAACTCATCGAAGATGTAACGGAGAGAGGCTCCCCTACCACCATTCTTGGCAAGTTTGGTGAGCTTATAGGCGTTCGTGCTCGAAGCGAATGACTCCGCATTCTTTGGATACTTCTCAGTGATTGAAGCTGCGACGACATTGACGGCTAAGCTTTGGATCTTGGCCATCTCCTCACGATAGGACTTCACAAGGTCTTCGGTGCTGGTCGCGCTTAAGGTTGAGAGGTCTCTTTCGATGAGGACACGTCTGAGATAGGAGAGATAGAGGTCCGCTTTGAAAGAAGGGATGAGATTCTCTTCTGGGATCTTGCCTTCGAGATAGGCTTTGAAGAAGTTAGGATCAACCGCTTTCTCCATACGGTCGAGGTAGGTTAAGAGGTTGCACCACTCAGAAAGACGACCGCTAGATGCGCAGGCATCCTGGATCTTTCCTCCGAGGTATTTGAAATAGTCATGCTGATCCGGATATTGATTGAGGTCGAATCCGAAGCGGTCCATGAGGTCTTTCTTCTTGTCGCTGAAAATGGCGAACATCTTCTTAAGCTTGGAGTTGGAATCACTATAGATGGTGCCTCTTGCAGCGCTTGAGATATAGCTCGCAAAGGCTTCTCCGTTATCGTGCTTGAACTCCATCTTCTGGATGTTCGTGGCGATATCTAAAGTGGTCTCAAGTTCGGTGAGACGCTGAGCACTTTCAGAGGCGTTAGAGAAATCATATTCGCCTAAGACGAAGCGGGAATATGAATCGCATTTTTTCACATTTTCCTCGTCAAAATACGCTTCTTTTAATAAATCGAGGGATTTTTTGAGGCCATCTCCTTTGAGAGCGTTCTTGTCGTGGAGGAATGGTTTGAGCCTGCTTCTAAGTTTGTTAAGGGCGAAGAACTTTTTGATGAAGTTGAGCTTATTCGCTTCTTCGTATTCGCTTTCAAGCTGGAGAGGGTCGAAGGAGGTGTATACATCATCGATGAAGTTGATGGCCACCGCCGCTTTATCCTCGGCGAGTTTGATTTTCGCTTTCGCAAGAGCGCGAAGTTTGTCAGCATTCTCAAGGAAGGTCGAATCAAGGAAGTATTTGGACCAGGTTGGGATTTCGCTTTGGAGGTCGCTCATGATGTTGAGATAAGCCCCAACGTTCTTCGCGGACTCATAGAGTGAGCCTTCTTTGAAGAAAGCGTTATACGTGGCAAGTTCCATATCCTTGCAGATATCGACGAGCTCATCGAGTTCAGCGAAGACTTTGTTTCTGTAATCGAAGGTGTAATCCCTCTTCTGGAAGCCGATGAATGGGCTTCTTAGATATGAGGTGAATGGTTTGACGAAAGAGACGTAGGCGGAGATTTCATTTAAGGTCTCAAGATACTTCTGAGGCGTGAGTGAACCGAAATAGCTTGGCTCGATTCTTGTTCCGGTTTTGTACTCCTCGTTCTCAAGGTATCCGACTATGGCATCGTAAGGCGAGATGAAATATGAGCCTTTCTCGTGGAGGGATTCGATGATGTTATTGAGTTCCTTCCTCTTGTCCATGATGGAGTCACTTAAGGAACGGTAGTTGTCGATGCTCTCTAAAGGTCCCATGGCAAGGAGTTTGGAGTAAATAGAAAGGATCTCGCTCTTAGGCTTGTTCAAAGAAGCGATTTCTAAGCAGAACTGGCCTAAATGGAGGTCATCAAGCCTTCTCTTAACGACATCAAGGGCAACTTCCTTCTCGGCAACGAAGAGAACCTTTTTGCCATGGTAAAGGAAGTTTGTGATCATGTTGGCGATGGTCTGGGATTTGCCAGTGCCTGGCGGGCCATCAAGGATGAAGGATTCGCCTTCCTCGGCATCGACGATGGCTTTGATTTGGCTTGAGTCGGCTGGGAGGGCGGTTGCGATATCGCGAGGGTTGATTCTCTCATCCATCTCATTGGCAGGGATGAGGTTCTCAGTGTCGTTCCACTTCTTCTCGCCATAGACGAAAGAGGCGACGAGTTTGTTGTTCATCACCTTGTTGCGGTGATTCTTAAGATCACTCCACATGACGAAGTGGGAGAAGTTGAATAAGGAAAGGACACTTCTGTTCTCAAAGAGAAGCCAGTTCTTCATCGGGGCGATGATGTTCCTGATCTCGTTATAGATGAGACGGACATCGACCTGGCCATTAGCGAGTCTTGGAAGAGGATAGAGCTTCGAGAAATCGAGGCCGTAGTTCTGTTTGAGGTATTGGAAGAAGGTGCTGTTAAGTCCGATATCGTCGAAATCGTAATCAAGCGTATAGAATGGGCCATTCTTTCTTCTTGGCATCTTTCCTTCAAGAAGGAAGATTGGGGCGTACATGGCGCCCGTGCCTCTTTCGGCCGCTTTATCGTTGTCGTACCAACGGATCTCGCCAAGCGTGAGGAAGAGAGGGTTGCATCCACTTTCCTCGATGCTGGTGTTGCTCTTCCTGGCTAAAGCTTTTAAAGCCTCGTCTGGGTCATCGCTCTTATTGACGGCGGTGAGCATGGCTTTCGAATAGTTCTCTTTGATGGTTGGGCCATAGACTTTCTCGTCGAAGGAGAGAGGCTGTTTCTTTGCGGTGTCGCTTAACTTGAGTGCAGCAGGTACAAGGCTCAACTTCTCGTTCTTCGAAAGGAAGGAAAGATATTCGACTGGGTCCACCACTTCGAGCTCAATGCCACGAAGTCCGCCTTTGTAGTTGATGAGGCGGTTACGGAGATTGAGATCAAGGAGTTTGTCTTCCCAATAGTCGTAGCGGTTTTTGGCTCCTTTGGCATCCTCTGGGAGGAAGCGTCTATTGGTGACGTCAATGTTTGGCAAAGCATAATCCATGCTGGAAATGCTAGGGAAATCGAAATAAATGGTGCCATCTTCCTTCTCTTTTTTGGTTGGGATAGGAAGGATCCATTCCTTGCGGCACATCTTGATGTCGAGGGCATAGGCGAACTTCTTCTCTTTCTCGAGGAAGTCTTTGGCGTCCGCCATCGCCTTATCGAATGTGATTTCATTGCCTTCGGTGAAGTCGACGACGTTGATGAGGGCAAGATGGTTGAAGCCTTCGGAGGCGTTATTGAGAAGGGTTTGGAGATTGTCTTCTTTGCTCGTTGGGAATGAAAGTTCCTCAAGCCAGCAACCCACAAGAGCGTGGCTATGGGTGATGATGAGAATAGGTCTAAGTCCGACATTCTCTAAAAGAGAACAGAAAAGGAGAGAGGTGTCTAAGCAATTGCCGACCCTTTCCTCGATGACTTCGTGAGGGAGTCTGACACGCTGGAAGACTTTCTCAAAGGAAGCTGGGGTTGTGCTATAGCGGATTCCGCTTTGCTGGCAGGCAAGATAGAGAGCGTCGATATCCTCAAGGACGGCGTTAGGGTCATGGGACTGGTAATCATCGAACGCACTGCTGTCGTATTTGTCTTTCTTGATGGCTGCGGCTTTTGCGGCGAGGTTCTTAACAAGAGGGTCATTCGGGGTGACGAAAGAGGCGAGAATCTCATCGATCCATTCCGAAGATGCGCTTTCCTCGATTGGGAGGAAACGGATATCGACGGATGATGTTGCGAGCATCTCCCCTGTTTCGTTTGTGATCGTGGCAACGAGGGAGCCTGGCATGGCTTCATTGAGCGAATAGAGCTTGAGAGGGTCTAAAGTGATCTTGAAAGAATCGACGATGGTCTCTTTTTTCTTCTCGAGGCAAGTGATTCTGATTGGCTGAATCTCAAAGAATTCGGGATTGGCCTTGAAGGTAAGGCGGACGTCCCTAGCGTCCTCATCCGTGTCGTTTTTGATGACGATCTGACGGAGGAAGGAAAAAGAATTCTGTTTGCCACCAAGTGCCTCCTTAAGGAGACTCTCGGCCTGATAGTTCACATAGTTGACGCTTTTGCTTGAGTCGATTCTCAAAGAAAAGCCAAGGTTCTCTAATTCGTTGCTCATAGGAAAATTGTAGAACGATTTACGTGTGCGGACAAACAAAAAAGCCTCCTTTTTAAAAGGGGGCTTTAAGTCTAAATCCTGTCGATTAATAAGCTCTAGCGAAATAGGCGAGAATACGGGCCTTTTTGCCGGTGACTGGATCAAGGAGATCGGTGTCTTCAGGAAGCTCTTCGGCGATGCAACGGGCGGTTCCGCCTTTGGTGAGCTCTTTGATCTTGACCTCACTCTCTGGGGTTCCGTCATAAGCCATAAGGGCATAGCCGCCAACATTATTGAGAGCAGCGTTAAGCTCATCGAGGTTATTGACCTTGGTGATATGCTCATCACGGTACTTGAGGGCTTTCTGATACATGTCGTTATGAATCTCATCGAGGAGAGGAGCGCAGAGCTTCTCGATCTCCTTGATTGGGAGGACTTTCTTCTCACCGTTGACACGCTTGGTGAGGACGGCTTCGCCATTGGCAAGATCCCTTGGTCCGACTTCGATGCGGAGTGGGACGCCTTTCATCTCATACTGTGCGAACTTCCAACCTGGGGTTCTCGTATCATCGTCATCGAGTTTGACTCTGATGCCCTGGCTCTTAAGAGCGTCATAGATCTCGTGGCAGGCATCAAGGACGCCTTCCGCTTGCATCTTGATTGGGACGATGACGACCTGGGTTGGGGCAACACGTGGAGGGAGGACCAAACCATTGTCATCGCCATGGACCATGATGATGGCACCAAGAAGTCTTGTGGAAACGCCCCAAGAGGTCTGGTGCGGGGTCTCAAGTTTGTTCTGTCTGCCAAGGTAATGAATTCCATAAGCCTCAGCAAATCCCTGTCCTAAATAGTGGGAAGTGCCACTTTGGAGGGCTTTTCCATCTGGCATGAGAGCCTCGATGGTGTAGGTTGCTATAGCACCGGCGAATTTCTCGTTTTCGGTCTTCTTGCCTTTGAGGAACGGGATGGCTAAAAGGTCACGTCCAAGGTCATCGTAAATGTCGAGGGCCTTCTTGACGTTGTCTCTCGCTTCTTCTTCGGTCTCGAATAAGCAATGTCCTTCCTGCCAAAGGAATTCGGACCCGCGGAGGAATGGACGGGTGGTCTTCTCCCAGCGGACGACTGAGCACCACTGGTTGAAGGAAATTGGGAGGTCTCTATAAGAGGAGACGATCTGTTTGTAGAGGTCGCTGAAGAGGATCTCGGAGGTTGGACGGATGACGAGAGGATCTTCAAGCTGCTTGGCTCCGCCAATGGTGGCGATGAGGGCCTCTGGAGCGAAGCCTTCGACATGCTCTTTCTCTTTGTTGAACATGCTCATCGGGATGACGAGAGGGAGATAGACGTTTTTGGCGCCAAGCTCGTTCTTGATGCGTTTGTTGAAATAGTTCTGGATCTCTTCCCAGATGGCGTATGAGTAAGGCAAATAGTTGATGAAGCCTTTGACGGAGGCATAGTTCATGAGCTCCGCTTTGCGGACGACGTCCGTATACCATTGGGCAAAGTCCTGAGATTGCGATGTGATTGCGTTGTTTTTGTTTTCCATGTTGATGATTATTTCCCTTTCACGTTTGTATTGAAACCTTTCATTTCAAGGACACGAGTAGCGTGTTTTTCGTTGACCTCCACGATCTCACGGCTGAACGGCGCGAAGATGTTGCAGCTGATGTAGTCGATGCCACTGCTGACGACGAGTTCGATGGAGTCCCAGTTCTTAAGGTCGCTTGCGATGATCGGCTTCTTGAATTTGATGAGCCTCTCTACGAGAGCGTGCAACTGCGACCTGATCGTCGCGTCCATGTTTCTTTCGCTGCCATGCGAGCTGAAGTCGACGATGAAGCTGTCACCCATGGCCAAGAGCTCTTGGTCAATGAGGAGGGCCTTGCCACTAAGGACAAAGGCGATGTCATAGTCGTTTTCGTGGATTTCGTTGAAGAGTCTCTTGACCTCTTCTAAGCCCATGCTTCCGACGGCGTTATTGACGTCAGACTCTTTGAGGGTGAAGACGAGGTTCGCTTCCTTCGCGTTACGTAGGCGCTTGAAGAAGGCTGGGATGGACTCAAGCTCATTCATAAGGGCCGGGTAGAAGAGCTTTTGGCTCTTGAGTTCTCTCTCGGCGATATATGTTCCGACTAGGTTCTTGGCGATGGCGGCGAAGAGGTTCTTCTCGTCTTTCGCTCTGAGAGCGTAGTTCTTGAGCTCTTCCATGTTGTAGAAGGCACAATCGGCGGTAGGCTCGGCTCTTCCGATGAAGCCATAGACACGCCTTCTGCCGATTGAGTAGATAGGTCGATAGGTGTAAAGGATCTTCTTTTCGTAGATGATTCTCTCAACCTCAC
>JAEEWP010000057.1 GCA_016287465.1 Caryophanales bacterium
CCTTAAGAAGCTTCCTGAGATTGTTTCGTTAAGCGAAGATGATGATGTCGCTCTCGTTGCTATTGTTGGTTCCAACATGGCCAAGAAGAGCGGTGTCTCTGGCAAGATCCTAAGCGTCTTCGGCGAAGAGAAGATCAACATCAAACTCATCGACCAAGGACGAGAGGAAATCAACATCATCGTTGGTATTTCCAACAGCGATTTCGAGAAATCCTTGCAGGCTCTTTATAATAGATTCTCAGAGAAGATTATCTAAATTACGCCTGCAAAACCCGCTTGTTTTAGGCTATTTAAGAGAAGCAAAAGGGCCTTCATTCGTAAAAGGCCCTTTCTTTTTAGCTACTATTTTCGAACGTCACTCACAATCATTTCTTGTTGAGCTCATTCTCGATTTCCTCAATGCTCGGTAATTCGCTTTGGTATTTCTCTGGAATCAGGTTGGAAAGCTCGTAGGAGGATATGCCAAGAGGTTGAGAAGATAATTCCAAAGCATACCTAGCAAGTACCTCGTTCTTGTCTTTGCAAATAAGAAGGCCGATCGTTTTCTCGTCGCGATCAGTCTTCAATAGATGGTCAACCGCTACTGAATAGGTTCCAACTTGCCCAATGTCTCTTGGCTCAAATTCATCCACCTTCACTTCGATGACCACATAGGCATGCACCCTCGTGTTATAGAAAAGCAAATCGATAAATTCTTCCTTGTCCCCTATATTCAGGCGGTATTCTCGCCCCATAAAGGCAAAGCCGGTTCCTAGTTCAAAGAGAAAGCGTTGAATGTTTTCAATAAGGGCGTCCTTTAATGTCTTCTCGCTATAGCCCTTTTCGATGGTAAGGAAGTTGAAATCATAAGGATCTTTTGTGATTTGCTGGGCGAGGTCACTCCCTTCTTTGGGCATATTTCCTTCGAAGTTTGTGATGGCTTTCCCTTGGCGCCCGTAGAGGTCTGATTTAATGAAATTAAGCAGCATTGACCTTGACCAGTTATTCAAAACTGTCTGGTTTGCATAAAATAGGGCCTTCTTTTGGTCTTTGCCGGCATTACTCATGATGAGGCAGATATGCCCCCACGGAATTGAGACAATTTGCGCCACAGCCTGTGGCGAGTTTTGGAGAGTCGGAAACAATTCGTAGAATTGCCGCATCCTTTGAAGGTTACGTACCGAGAACCCCTTCGCGTCTGGAAGGGATTCACGGAGATCCTTAGAAAGGGCGTTATAAAAACCGCAGCCCCATTTCTCCTCTGGTCTCATCATTGCAATGTCGCGTCCAAGAAGCCAGTAAAACATAATGAGCTCGGTGTTGACCTTAATGGCCGCTTTCAGTTGAGATTCACGATACCGCTTCTTCAAAGAGACAATCCATTCCTGATAATCGGCATCTATGATGGATAACACTTTTTCGTTCATGAGAGTTTTCTCCGTCGACATAAAAATGGAATAAACCTTGGGCTAAATGGGCTCAAGGTTTGCCCTTTTCCTATATTTCCTTTTGATATTAGAAACACCTATTCCTTCTATAACCTGTTTCACCCTGTTATAGACATCGTTGTATATCTGGTGAGCGCTCGTGATGGAGATGCTTAAGGTCTTCCCAATCTCTCTGAATGTAAGTCCTTCATGACGTAGGCCGATGATTGTTTTCTCCATCTTGGAAAGCTTGAGATGGCTCTTTTCCAATTTGTCGAGAGAATCGACAAAGTTAGTGTAATAGGTGACGTCGCTATACTCGCTCTTATCGGGGATGATATCCCATAAGGTATATGTCTCCCCTTCTTCTCCCTGAAGCTCTTCGTCCAAAGAGATGGTGTTGACCCTTTCAAAGACCTGACCGTTATTGGCTTCGGCCACCAAGGCATTCTTCATAAGAACGGAGAAGTAGGTCTTTATAGATGCTTTCCCTCCGAAACTGTAATTCTTATATACCGACGTATACGCGTCATAAAAGGCGTGATTGAACTCCCAGGAGTCAAGGAGTTTGATGATGGTCGGCGAAACCGATCTGCCCACGACATAGCGTTTGTCGTAATACCTTTTTAGGAGCTCTTCTTTGGAAGAGTTGTTGCCCACTCTCGAAAGAAGGAGGAGATAACCATCCGAATGAAAGGGGTTTGAAAACGACCCTCGTGAGGGCGATGCGACTGACTGCATATAAGTGTTTCCTTTCCGCTACTTCCTAGCGCGAGATATTTCGGAAATAAGAATGGCGGCGGATACCGAAGCGTTGAGGCTATTGACGTGCCCCACCATCGGAATCTTGATCACGAAGTCGCTATGCTCCAAAAGAAGCCTAGAGATGCCAAAACCTTCACTCCCGACAACAAGAGCAATCGGACACTTGTAATCGACTTCATCGTATTCTTGGGTTGCCTCACCATCGCTACTCACAATCCAGAAACCGTTTTTCTTAAGGGTCTCTGCAGCTTGGGTGAGATTGGCCACTACCGCAACCTTGACGTAATTGATGGCGCCGGTAGACACTCTTGCCACCGTGGCGTTAAGAGGGACTTGGCCCTGCTTCTTCATGATGACACCATCGACGCCAAAAGCATCGCATGAGCGAAGGATGGCTCCAAGGTTGTGAGGATCTTCGATTCCATCAAGGATGAGAAAGAGAGGCTCTTTCTTGCCTTCGATAGATTTGAGGAGTTCCTCTAACGAATAAGTCTCGTAGGTTTTGACTTTGGCGACGAATCCTTGGTGATGGTCGTTCCCTGCTAATTTGTTAAGCATGGAAGAATCGACATACTTAAGCTCTACGCCTTTCTTATTTGCCAAACCAACAAGTTCATGGCCACTTAACCTCTCTAACGTGTAGAGGGTTTCAACATTGCCGCTAAGCAAAGACTCGCGGACGCTGTTGATGCCATAAATTGAAGTGGACTTATTGTTGGAAGGTTTTCTCTTGTTGTGAATATGCATAAAAGATTGGTTTCTAGTTGTTGATTGTGTATTTGAGATCAAGTGGCTTTAAGGAAACCCTGATATCGTCTACGAAAAGGGAATTGGAGTTCCCACGAGTGTTTTTCATTCTGAGAGTGATCTGGATGGCTTTCTCGCCTTCATGGTCGATTAGAAGCGATTCGGTATACATGATTTTGACGCCATGCTGCTCCGCTAAAGAGAGCAAATCGGCTAAGACAGCTTTGTCAGAAGGGAAGAGCAAAACGATGATTGGATTGTGTTTTGCCATGGTTTCTTCGATTTTTCTCATCATGACGAGAGCGACAAAGGCAAGGGCTGTGCCAAGAGCACCGATAACGAAGTTGCCACTTCCGCAAGCGATGCCAAGGGCCATGACGATCCAGATGGTGGTCGCTGTGGTAAGGCCTTTGATGCCGGTTCCGGTCTGAAGGATTGTGCCTGCGCCTAAGAAGCCAATGCCAGTGACGATCTGAGCGGCAAGTCTTGCAGGGTCACGAACTCCATCAGGATGAGCTGCGTCCCAAGCGGCAAAGCCATAGATGGAAATCATCATGACGATAGCGGAGCCAGTCGCGACAAGGATATGGGTTCTTAGTCCTGCGGCGTGGCCATTATATTCACGTTCAAAACCGATGATGCCGCTGAAGACGATGGCAAGGATGATGGAAAGAAGGATAAGGCAAAGGTTGCCAACCCATGCTGGGGCAGCACCGTTAAAACCGCTGTTGAACCAGCTGGTGATGATTTGATCAATCGTCGTCATGCTTCTTTCCTCCTATGAGGGCATTAGAAAATGCCTTTTTCGATCATCTTCGCTCTAAGGGCGTCGCTCTTAGCGAAGTCTTTGTTGGCTTTTGCCTCATCATACTCCGCATAGAGTTTTTTGTCTTCCTCGGTGAGGTGAGGAACGTTAATGGCAATGCCAAGGACTTCGCAGTACGAACGGACTTTAGCAAAGCTATCGCCGAGAGCGTTCATATCAAGAGGCCTTGTTCTAAGGCACTGGTTAAGGGTCTTGTTCTCTTCGTAAAGCACCGCAAGAGCGTTTGGTGTATTTAAGTCATCGCACATCGCATCAAGGAAGGCGTCTTCGCTTGATGGCTTGAGCGTATCAATATCCACTCCGTTAAGCTGAAGGGTGACCGCACTCTTACGGAGAGACATAGTGAGTTGGTTGATCTTGGTTTGGGCTTCTTTGATGGTATCAACGCTGAAAGATGCTGGGGCTCTATAATGGCAAGCAAGGAGCATGAGTCTGAATGCAGCGCCACCATACTCTTTGACGACATCCTTCATGAGGATGACGTTGCCAAGGGATTTAGACATCTTCTCATTGTCGATGTTGATGAAGCCGTTATGCATCCAGTAACGGGCAAGCTTGTTATGGTTATGGGCTTTGGACTGGGCCATCTCATTCTCGTGATGAGGGAACTTGAGGTCGAATCCACCGCCATGGATATCGATATAACCGTCTTGGTTTCTGAAGATGGAATCAATCATGACACAGCATTCACTATGCCAGCCAGGTCTTCCTTCTCCCCATTTGGTTTTCCATTTGATTCCTTCTTCGGTCTTTTTCCAAAGAGCGAAATCAAGAGGATCTTCTTTCTTTGATTCGACAGCGATTCTGGCACCTGATTCAAGGTCTTCGACAGCGTTGCCGCTTAATTCACCGTATTCAGGGATGTTCTTAACACGGAGATAGACATCTCCATCAACTGCGTATGCTTCACCTTTTTCTTCAAGTTCTTCGATGTACTTGATGATCTCTGGCATGTACACAGTTGGTTTTGGAGTCTCATCTGGTTGGAGAGCCCCTACTTCATCAACGAGTCTACGGTATTCGGCGATAACGCTTTCAGTTAATTCTTTCTCAGTGATGCCAAGCTCTTTGGCTCTGTTAATGATCTTGTCATCGACATCGGTGTAGTTGCTGACGAATTTGACTTCATATCCGAGATGGATGAGAAGACGACGGAGCACGTCAAAAGTAACGACTGGTCTGAAATTACCAACGTGTGGATCGTTATAGACGGTAGGTCCGCAGCAATAGATAGAGACTTTACCTGGTACTAATGGCGTGAAGGTCTCTTTCTTCATGCCTAAGGAGTTGAAAATCTTAAGTTCTCTCATAACAGATATAGTTTACTCTCACTAGGGAGAGTAAGCACTAAGGAGATATTTTAAAGCAGGCTGTGGTGGCAAAATGCTTGGGTTTTGTAGGCGGTTTTTGAAAAAATAGCCTGCAAATCATTAGTTTTAAAAAGCCGCTCGTGTTATCTGTAGCGGCTTCTCGCATTAAAGAATGTCTTTAAGCATCCTTTCGATGCAACGTTTCTTTTCTTTGTTGTCTGGATGAACGTAGAGGTTCATTGTCGTTGTTATGTTTGAATGACCGAGTATGACACTAACAGTCTTAACCGAATTTTTGCTTTCTATGCAACGGGTAGCAAAACTGTGACGAAGACCATGGAACTTTAAATAAGGTATTCCGAGTTCCTTAATGACTCGCTTGTAATAATTCCTATATATTCTCGGTTCAATCGGATCTTTGTCGTTGCTCAGAATATAAAAATCTCCGTTCACAACTTTCAACAATGGTTTAACAATGCGGAGTAGTTCACTTGATAGAGGAATCACTCTATTCGATTCTCTCGTCTTTGGCTCAGCTACAACAATCTTTGTGTATCTAGTTGGACCGTCGACGCAATAAAGACGCTGAACCGTTCTTTGGATATGGAGCGTTCCTTCATTTAGATCAATATCAGACCAGCGAATACCACACACTTCTCCTATTCTCAATCCCGTAGAAAGGCAAATCATTAGGCCAAGATTTTTGAATGAGAAGTTATTCTTGCTGTATTCGAACAAAATCTTCTGGTCTTCTTTTGTCATAACCGCCAGTTCTTGTTTCTTTGAATTCTTTGGGTAAATAACATCGATTGGGCAAAGCTTCATTAGTCCTTTTTTAACAGCAAACTTTTGAATCATCTTTATCACGACCACTACGTCCTTGACCGTTTTCTCGCTTAGTCCTTTTTCGAGAGAACAAAGAACAAAACCCTGCAGATCGGACTCGACAAATTCACTTTTCTCTCCAAAGAACGGTTCAATATGATTGGCAACTAATAATGCATAAGCCGAATAGGTTGATTCTTTAACGTACTGCTTTTTGTCGGCTTTCCAAAGAGCAGCCATTTCTTTAATGACCATAATTTTTTCCTCCTTAGGTCGGCCCTATTCTAGGGAGGAAAGAGTTTTTTAAGAGAAGGCTGTTCTCAAATGATTTTGTTTTGAGTTTCAATTCGGCGGTCAATCAAATCCAAAAAAGAACTAACCTTCTTTTGTTCCTCTAAAGAAGGTAAATACATCTTTGTT
>JAEEWP010000012.1 GCA_016287465.1 Caryophanales bacterium
GGTCTCTTCTCTCTTCTTTTTCTCGAATTCGGCGTATTGGCGGCTTCTCATCATAGCCTCATCGAAATCGATCTCATAACCATTGAAGTCAGGTCCATCGATACAGGCGAATTTGGTGACTCTCTTGCCATCTTCTTTGACAAGGGTAAGACGGCATCCTCCACACATGCCAGTGCCATCGATCATGATTGGATTCATGGAGACCGTGACTGGAATTGAGTAAGGTTTTGCAGTGGAAACTACGAATTTCATCATGATAAGAGGTCCGATCGTGATGATGCAGTCGAAGTCCTCTTTGGCCTCGAGCATTTCTTTTAAAGGCATAGTGACATTGCCCTTGTTTCCATAAGAGCCGTCATCAGTCATGACAATGCATTTATTTGAGGCGTTTTTGAATTCTTCTTCAAGGATGAGGAGGTCTTTGTTTCTGAAGCCGATGATGCTAGTAACGCTAGCGCCCATTTCGTGAAGCTTCTCCGCGATAGGTAACGCGATCGCGCATCCGACGCCTCCTCCGATGACGCAGACCTTCTTAAGTCCTTCGACGTGGGTTGGGACTCCTAAAGGACCAACGAAGTCAGAGATGTATTCGCCCTCTTCTTTGTGGTTGAGTTTCTCGGTAGTGGCACCAACGATCTGGAAGATGATCTTCACGAGACCCTTTTCTCTATCGTATCCGGCAACGGTGAGAGGGATTCTTTCGCCATCTTCTTCGACGCGAAGAATGATGAATTGCCCTGGCTCGGCTTTTTTGGCCACCAAAGGAGCGTAAATCTCCATCTCAGTGACGGTTGGATTAAGGATTCTTTTCGATACGATCTTGAACATTGCTAAGTGTGTTGCGTCTTTGCGCTCCCCGTGATTATAAACAATAAGGAAAGTGAGTTGAATAACTTCGTTATGATTAAAGCGGTAATTCACTCTCGTAATTGAGAATTTTCTACAAAAACATGTTATACTTTGGTAACCTAAAAGCATTCAATATGGACATTTTTCCAACTTATCCTGGCGACTTAACAATTGATTGGTTATCGATCGTCTTGATTGCCATCGTCGTCATCTTCGCCATCGAAGGCCTTATCAAAGGCACCGCCAAAACATTCCTTAATAAATTCGGAGGCATCATCGTCTTCGTTCTTTCCTTTATCGCCGGCGTTGCTTTATGCAACATCCTAGCCGACATGGATTTCGCTGATTCAATCAAATCCCCAATCTCGAGCTTCTTCCTTGGAATGGATGAAGATGTCATGGGTCAGCCTCATAGCCGCTACGAAGTCTTCTTAGTCCTTACCAATAACGGATACTCAATCCTCACATCGAAGTTTGTTCCGGCCTTCCTTTGCCCGGTCGTGGTTGCTTTCTTCTGCAGCTCTGTTCCTGAGGTCGCTGGCGAGAAGACCGTTGCCGAGTGCTTTGGCAGCGGCGTTACCGCCCTCATCTTCGGCATCCTCGTCTTCGTCGTTGTCTGCATCATTCTTTCCATCATCCTCGGTGCCATCAAGAAAGCCGTCCATAAAGCCCAGAAGGTCAAGAAGCCTGGAGTCATCTCAAGACTCTTCGGTCTTGTCCTTGGCTCAGTCATGGGCGTCATCATGATGCTAGTCACCGTTTGGATAATCAAGCTCTTAGGCAGCATCGATTTCTTCAAGAACTTCCTCAACGACGTTTGGGCCCTCAACGACGACTCCGTGCTCACTCTTGGTGAGTACTTATACAAGACTGATTACATCTCGATGTTCTTCGGATGGCTCGCTTCGCTCTTCATGTAGCGCACAAACCATTTGACATCTTTACTTCTTAGAAGTAGTATTGACACGCTGAGAAAGGATATATATGAGTAGAGAAAAGGTTTTTTTAATTTGCTCTGAATGCCTCTCCCGCAATTACAGCGTCACGAAGCGCGAGGATGATTCCCGCCGCCTCGAGATCAATAAATTCTGTCCCGTTTGTGGGAAGCACACTCTCCACAAAGAGAGCAAATAGGGAGGTTTCGTATGAACCCAGGAAAATACATGAAAGAAGTGGTCAAGGAAGGCAAACGCGTCCGTTGGCCAAAGCGTGATGAACTCTGGCCAGCCATCGCTGTCGTCATCTGCATCACCGTCTTCACCGCCATCTTCCTCGCCTTAGAGGATTTGACCGCCCAGAATATCATCAACATGCTTAAACAAGCTTTCGGTAAGTAAGGAGGAAAAAGAGAATGCCAACACAGTTAGGTGAGAAGCAGTGGTACATCGTCACCACTTACTCAATGCACGAATCCAAAACCGCGGATAACCTCCGTAAACGTATTGAGAGCATGAACATGCAGGATTACATCCTCCGTGTTCTCGTTGCCGAGAAGGAAGAAGAAGTCCTTGAGGATGGAAAGCCAACCGGCAAGAAGAAGATGAAGCAGCTCTATCCAGGCTACATCTTCGTTGAGATGATCATGACTGATCAGTCATGGTACATCGTCCGTAACACCCCAGGCGTCACCGGTATCGCCGGTTCATCTGGCGGCGGACAGAAGCCAACCCCTGTCACCCGTGAGGAAATCGAACCTGTTCTTAAGAGAATGGGCATGGTCGACGAATCCATGTACGACCGTTACAACGTCGGCGACAGAGTCAAGGTCATCCATGGCCCACTCGAGGGAACCGAAGGCACCATCATGTCGATCGACAAGACCACTGGCGAGTGCCGTGTCGATACCGTCTTCTTCGGTAGAAGCACCCCAATCGACGTCGACTTCTCCGAAATCGAGAGAATCTAAGTCAAAAAATGAAAAGACCCAGCAAATCCTGGGTCTTTTTTGTTGCCCGTTTTTTACTGAACAAGCAATTGATCGATGGTGAAGGTGAGATTCATGTATGGGTTGCTATTACCATTCACCGCATCGTGGATGTAGTAATATGGCGCAGCGTTCATATCGATGTCATAGGCATACTCGATATTGATGTTGCCGGTTCCGCTTTGAGGAATCTCATCGAAGGTGATTGTGTGGCTTCCTTTGTTGAATTTGTAGTTAGAGGTGGTCACACCGCCAACACTTGCAGAAAGAATCTTATCTGGGTAAGGCGTAACGGCGTTGCTGAAAGTGAAGGTGTTGTTCAAACCATCGCCGTTGAAGGTAGTGCTAGCTTTTGCGCTTCTATAATAAACGGCAACGTTATTTGTTCCGCTAGCAGGAGCAGAATCAAAGGTGATCTGGTTTCCTGTTAAGGTATATGCATCTGTTGAGGCACCATTAACCAAGACTCCGCCTAAGGCATATGGGATGTGATCGAGGGTGAACGACGTTGTGGAGCCGTCTCCGTTAAAGAACTTCGTATAGCCGCACTTAGATAAATAGGTATTGGAGTTATTGCTGAAGGTGAAGGTGAATAAAATGGCAGAAGTGGAATTCGCTGGCAAATCACCATCAAAGACGGTGTAGCTGGTTGTTGCTGGGTCATAATTGAACCTATCAACAAGATTGGATGTTCCATTGGCAATCTGCTTGCCGCTTAGGAAGATATCCGCTTTAGAGGCGTTTGTCGCTTCGTTGTTTGTAAGGACAAACGAATCAGAATAGATATCAATCGCATCGGCAAGGGCTAAAGCACGTGTGGTGCCGTCGCTCTTGAAGACATAGAAATCGCTTGATGTTCCTGGAGTGAGGTCAGAGGCATCGAATTTGACTATCGCATGCGTTGGCTCAGCTGCGCTGTTCTCAACCTCAATCGCGTATGTCATCGCGAAGAGAGGGTTGGAATAAACGCCGATGAAGTCATCGTTCGATTCAAGGAAGGAGTCCGAATACGAAGAATTGACGCAAGCCCCTTCTCCATAACGGTAGCCTTTGTTGACGCTCGCGGAAGAAACGTCTCCAGCGAAGTATTTGATGGAGGCTAGCTCAAGGTTATCAACAAGACCCATGACAGCGATGTTGCTGATACCGACTTCCGCGGTTTTTGAAATCTCAAACCACGCGAAGCCAGAGACAATGACGCTTCCACCAGACAAGGCTAAAAGACCGCTTAAAGCGATTAATAGCGATTTCCTTGTCTTAAGTTTCTTGCTCATTCTGCCTCCTTATTCTTCTTGTGGGTCCCATGGGGTTGGTACGTTATTAACATAGTGCCAGAATTTGGTTGTGGAAACAGCGGAGCCTTTATCTGCTGCGTTTGCTGCGTAATAGTATACGCTTCCTGAGGCAGGGGTTGACGCTGCGACTGAAGCAGGAACTTTTGATGATCCGCTATCGAAGGTATCACAGACATAGACGGCGCTGATTTTTGAACCGCTGAAAGCCGATCCTGCGACGGTTGAACCTCTTGGAATAATAACGTAGGAGGTCAAACTTGTGCAGTTCTGGAAAGCGTTCTTTTCGATATTCAAAGCACCTCCTGCCTTATCTCTTGAACCGAGAGAATCGACAAAACTGACTGATGTTACCTTGTTGCAGCCTGAGAAAGCGCCTTCTTTGATTAGTAAGTCCGTTGAGGAATCACTGAAATCAACGCTTGTGAAATTAGCATTGGTACATCCATTGAAAGCGTTCTTCGCCACTGTGGTTAACGTTGCTGGGAATGTTCCGAAACTAGCTAAGCCCGTGCACCCCCTGAAACAATCCTCGCCAATAATGGTAAGGTTTGCTGGGAGAGCATTGGTTCCAGAGTCGTTTTGGATATCGCCATCTGCGTCAACGCTGCCAGACCATGTTTTGAAAGTGGTCATATTTGAGTGGCCCTTGAAGACGCCTGAGTTCATTTCGGTTGTGGCGTTATGGATGTAGACCGTAGTAAGACCCGTGTAGTTTTCGGTGAAAATACGGCCGTTGTTAAGGGTGGTCAAGGTTTCCGGCAAGGAAAGAGTGTCGAATTGGGTTGTGCCAGAACTATCTGGCTTAAACGCTTCTTTTCCGATGCTTCTTAATTGTGTTGCGGCAAGGTTGAGATATCCTTGGACTTCACCGTTTGGTTTGGAATCGGTTCTGATTGTGTTGAATGACGCGTTCTTGCCAAAGGCTTGCTCACCTATGGTTATTAGAGTGTCAGGGATGTAGTAGTTATTGGAAGCATCACAATGATAGAAAGCGAAGCTGCCGATGTCCGTTAAGACGTTAGGGAAATCGATACCATTAAATCTCTGGCAATAAAGGAAGGCGCAGTCTCCGATTGTTTGAAGGCCAGACGCAGCACCTCCTGCGACCGTTATCGTCGTAAGTTTGGTTTTTCTCCTTGGGTAGACGCCTTTATCGGTATATTCTCCGCGATGGAAAGGATTTTTCGGGGTGCTATCCAAATTTCCATTGCCGTGATCCATGTTGGTCTCGCCGTAATAGATGCCATCAAAACACCCGGCCCCAATGTTCTTCAGAGAAGTAGGAATGGTCAGGGTTTCAATGCATCTTGTTCCATGGAAAGATTGTTCACCTAACGTAACGATTCCATCAGGTATCGTGACGTTTGAGCTTGTTGATCCATGTGGGCTGACGACGATTTTGGTTCCGGTATTATCAGTTAGATAATTGCCAACGCTCTTAAATTTGGTGCCGCCAGAAGCCATTGAGATGGAGGTAAGAGCCATACAGCCTGAGAAAGGATTGCAGAGCTGATTCGCGTTGCCAAGATGGACCACGCTTTTTGGTAGGTCGATAGTCGTAATGGCCGTGAAAGAGAAAGCGTATTGCCCAATCTTCTGAAGGGAGTCAGGGAAGTGTCCTTCTGTGTTGTTGCCGGTGGTTTTGATGCTTTGGAGGCCGGCACACATATAGAAAGCGTTGCCACCGATTCTTGTTATGGTGCTAGGAAGGGTCACGCTTTCAAGGTTGTAGTAGTCGTCATTGTAGTCAGCATAGTATTTGCCGCTTGCATCCTGATTCGGATTAGTAGTGGTGTTGTCTGATTGAGGTGAGACATAAGTGCGAGTGCCGCTGCTGCTTGTTGGGTTAGTGCTTACCCAAGCGTGGGTTTGTGGGCAAATGTTTCTGAAGAATGCGCAGTTGCCGATTTCAGTGACGGTGAAAGTTCTTCCTCCAAAGGTCACGCTCTGAGGAACGATGACATTCTGGCTCTGCTCCCAATATGGGTTGTAGTGGAATTTAGCCAAGATGAGATTGTTAGTGTTTTTACCGGTTTGGATGAAGTCGAATACGGCACGCCCAGTATCGGGATCATATAAGGTGAATCCGTAGCGTTTTTGGCTGTTGATCGAGGTGATCTCGTTTCCTGTCTCATCGGTATAGGTGGCGCTATAAACACCATTATCTTCATCTACGGTCGCGTGAGCATAGGTGATGCCAAAATAACCGCCTTGTTTGACTTGGTAATAGGACTTTCCGTTGTCTAGGACATACGAACTGCCACTCGCAGTGTCAACGCCATAGTATTCGCCAGAGCCTTTATCGTTTCCTGGGGTAGCGTTGCCTGCGCCTGATGTTGCTAATGAACCCATATCAAGATATGTAGGTTCAAGGTTGGAATAACCTTTCCAGCCTTCGTCCCATTGGAAAATCCAGTTGGACTTTCCGTTTGAAGCGCACTTCGTGTAAACCATTGTATGGTAGCGGCCATCGAGGGTGCCGTGTCCTGTGCTCTGATTGCTTAGGAGCTCCGGCAAATAGAAGGAGGACATTGGAACGAGAGGCTTGGCTTCGGCATCGGAATTATTCAGCGTAGGGTTACCTAAATCGGTTATGGCGTTTGGGTTTGTATTAACCGGTTTGCCGTTATTGGGATCATTTTCGTCAACGCAAACGGAGAATAACCTGCCTCGATCAATTCTATCGGATTCATTGTTGCCTTTCTTGCCGGTTCCCAAGATTTTTAGGCCGTCTCCAAGGTCTGCTTCAACGAGCCAAAAGCAGTTTGCAAAGGCAAAACCGTTGGTGACAAGACAGTTTGATTTGATTCTGATCGCGCCGATCCATTGGTTGCCGAAAAAAGCATACTTCCCGATTTCGGTGTATGTATCTCGGCCTGATGTTGGCCTACCGTCATTGTTTGGCGTGGCTTCTTTATAACCGCCTTCCTTTGATACCATATTTAAGACCAAAGCATTACGGACCTCCTGGAAAGATCCACCCTGGTAGCAAGTGTCTTTGTATGACCAGCCGGCCTTGTAGAAAGCGTAGTCGCCGATGTGTTTCAGTTGTGACGTTCCATTCTTGCTTCCTAAGAACTGAATGTTCATCATGTCATACATGTATGGGAAGGCGTAGTCGCCGATTTCTTCGACTGTAGCGGGAATTTCCAAAGAAGTGAGGTAATTGCCTCTTGTTTCTGTTGATGCGCCATTCCAAGGCGCGAAAGCGTAGTTTTCGATCTCAACGAGACTGCTGCTAAGCCCAACTGTCTCTAAATTGCAGCATCCCGCGAAAGCGGCAATGCCGATTGATTTTACTGTGTTAGGCATTAAGAGAGAGGTCATATCGGTGTTGCCTTTGAAAAGCTCCTGGCCGATTCTGCCAACCGGGTATCCGGCGCCTCTTGTGTCAGGGATGGTTCTGATTACGTTATAGAGATAGACGTCTGCAGGATCGTTAGAGTAGCTGCCATCATAAACGTCTAACGTGCAAGTTCCATCGCCATTGAGGGAATAGAAGTAAGGCTGGTCGTACATGAGGTCGCCTTTGCCATCCCTATCCGTGAAATCGAGGAAGTTGTCATTGTCGCCTTCATTGTCGTAATCGGAGCCGTTGAAAAGATAATTCCAATCGCCGTCTTCGGTCTTTCCGATTTTGGTTAAGAGAGCGCTATAAGAAAGGGCGCTATATCCTTTGGCGTTCACGCATCCTTCGAATGCGTACGCACCGATCTTCTCGACTTTCGAGGAAATATAGACGACGGTGACCTTTGTGCATCCTGCGTAGGCGTAGTCGCCAACCTCAAGATGCTCTCCTGTAACGTCAGTCGCCGGAAGGAAGACGGAGGTCAAGGAAAGACAGTTCTGGTAAGCGCCATTTCCGATCCTTGTTAAGGTCCTTGGAAGAATGAAGCCGGTGTATTTGATGCAATCGGTGAAGCAGTTATCGCCGACCGCGGAGATCGCGGCATAGGTTCCCGTTTGGCTCACGGCCTCTCCATCAAGCCTGATGAAGTCGGTGGAGACAAGTTCTTTGCAATGGAAGAAAGTGGACGGGGAAAGCTCGGTCAGATTCTTGCTGAATTCAACGCTTGAAAGGCTTGTATAGGCAAAAGCCTGAGAGCCAACGTATTTGAATTCCTTAAGGCTTGTAATGGAAGTTACGTCATAACACGCGGTTTCCGATCCTTCGCCGATTTTGAATGGTCTTTGGGCGTTGAAGCCATCATGGTCGATACCAACGACTTTGTAGTAGTCGTTACCTTTTTTATAGAACTCAGGGAGGCTAATCGCGGTATCAGTGCAACGGCCACGTGAGACAGAAGCTTCAAATGGACTTTCGATTGTGCCCTGGCCAGAAGATTCGTTGGTGCTGTACTCAAGCCCTGTTGAATAGGCTGGGTGATTTTCATCGGTCCCGTTTGGATAGGTATTATCGGTGGCCTCAAGGGTGAAGCCATCAAGGAGTCGGTCCGTTTCGCAAAGGAAAGTTTTCTCGTTTTCATTCACCGCAATGGTGGTGACGAGACCGATCGTCAAAGACAACGCTACGAACAGCGTCGCTGTTTTGATGATGTTTTTCGTCTTTTCTTTCATGATCAACTGCCTCCTTCCGTTATGAATCCCTCTATCTTTTCTACTCCGTTGTAGTAGATAGGCTGATTAGTGCTGTTATTCCAAATGATGATGGACTCTTGGTTTGCTGCGCTTGTGATATCCGCAACGCTTGTTGTGGTAGCGTCGTGGTCGCCAATCGTCATCGTTCCGGCTCCGTTATTCCAGAACGCTTTGAAGTTCAAGTGGTAACGCGCTTGGCCAACTGTCGAATAAATCGCATCTCCTGGAACGGCACGGACAAAGTCGATGTTGGCGATGGCGTTGTCTTCCGAATAGTTGGATGGAGCTTCGCCGATTTCACCTTGATCCTGACCTTGGGCGCAGACGTAATAGAGCTTGGTGTTTCCGGTTGGGGAATAGATGAAATAGTCGCCGGCCTTTGGAATCTTAAAGGTATGCGCGTAAAGAATCTCATTATGTTCTGAGATATCTTGTCCCAAGTATTTCTCATCTGTCGAAAGGGTAGCGCTTGGGTTAACGGCACCTGTAAGGTGATTGTAATCGAAGAAGCGGAATTGCTCTTTCTTGGTGCCAAGAAGAGGCATGTAGGTCGAATAGGATGGCTTCTTTGGGTTAAAGGTCTTAACCGTGACCTCGGTTGGCTCGTTTTGATTAAGGGTTTGAGTGCCTAAGACACACGTCTCTTTGTCATAAATGCTGATGATGCTGGCGGTAGCTTTTTCTGCGCTTTCGCTTCTTTCGGTGTGACCGTTATCGTTTCTGAAGTGCTTAGCTTGGCTCGAAGCGCCTGCGATGATGGTGACGTTAGCGCCATAGGTGTTCTTGATCGAGAAGTTGATGGTGCCGGATGGGCAAAGACTATCGTAAACGTAGGCGATTGAAATCGAAGCATTGTTATCAGGCGCAGAGGTGAAGGAGATGTCGTTGCTGTTTGTTGACCAGGTAAAACCGCTATTGACAGTCTCGCCATTGATGGTGATGGTAGGGGCTCTTAACGGTTTGTTCATCAAAGTGAAAAGAGTATTCTCCCCGTTTCCGGTGAAGTTCTCGGTTTTGTTGACAGGGCAAGAGACGATGGAAGACGCCATGTTGCCTCTGCTATCTAATTCAGTGCAATAGAGATAAGAGTCAAAAGAAGTGATGTTGACCGGTGGTTCGTCTTTTGATTTGCTCGCTTTTTGGACTTTGATACCAAAGTCTTTGGTGCCTATTGCGATTTTTTGGTTGCTCGAATTGATGAGCTTGTAGCGGAAATACTCTTGCAAGAAACGGCTCTTGTTATTGGCGAAATAGTTCTTGTTATCCATGTTGGCCGCCGTATCTAACTGAGTTCTGAAAACATAGTTAGAGGTCTTCTCTAATTCGGTGTTCCAAGTGTAATCGCTGACGTAAGTTGGAAGGGTTGACGGGGTGAAAATGCGGGTGCCATTGGTCTCGCCCGTTTTCCAATTGTTGAACCAGGTGGTGTCTCCGCTTCTTACTTCGGCAGTGCTGTCATACTCCGCAGTGGTGTAGAAGAGTTCATTGAAAGATCTTCCGCGTTTGATTTGGAATTCCCTGATGTTTTTCATCTGTTCGCCGAAGAAAGTGTCGTTGTCTGTGGCGCCTGTGGCCATCTTGAAAACGCCTAAGCCGCGTTTAACGACAACGTTGCCAGCTTCATCGCGGGCATCCGCAACAAGTTTACGTCCAGCAAAGCTGAGGTTATATGCGTAGTTATAGTCCTCAGATGAAGTGGAAGTGAAGTAACTGTTAGGGTAGTAGTCCGTGAGATAGTGAGTGGTGGTTCCGACTGTGTACTGTCTCATATATTCGAGATAGTCATCGCCCGTTCCGTCAGCAGGTTTGAAATCGGTGTAATTGGTGCCAAAGTTACTGACACGGTTTTCTCCGTCGATGCCATTATGATTTTCGCTGACTTGGTAATAAGTATCAGAGGTGCCATAAGGAGACATGACGTTGTTATAGATGTCTGTGAAATTGACGACGCCGGTCTCGAAGTTTCCTTGGTAAGCGTTGTTAGGAGTGCCTTCTTTGTCGAGAGATGCGCCGATTTCGCCGATAAGACCGGTCTCGCTTTCTTGAGCTAAAGCATATCTGGCAGATGAAGGCCCGTTGTTCATTTTTAATGAACCGCCATCAACATAGATGTTTCTGGCTGAACCATCGCAATGGCCAAACACGAAGCCAATATTCGCTCCATGCTTGTAGTTGGTGATCGACATCGAGTCGTTTACTGCGTCTTCGGTGTTGTACACATCTTTCTTCATGTTGTACGAATAGTTTCCATTGCCATCGCACTTGATGTTGACGGTGAAAGTGCCAAGGACATGCGAGTAAAGGTGACCTTGGGTCGAATAGTTGCTGCAAACGCTGAGTCTTGTGTAGACGTTTCCGGCGACCGAAGTGGTAAGTCCAGTATCCTGGGCGACTTTATCGAGGTCGAAAGAGAATGTGCCCGCTCTGGTTGAATCCTCAACTAAGTATTGCGAGCTGCAGCGGAATTTAGGGCTATATGAAGATGGGACGCCTGTGCAGGTAATGGTTATTGTGCTCGTTCCGGCGGTGATTCCTTTGTCTTCCGCTAACCAAGAGCCGTCGCTAGGCGCGCTAGCAGAATCATTCGATGTCGCGTTTAACGTGTATGAATTCTCGGCTGGAGCGTAGAAATCAGGGCTTAAAACGGTCTTATCCCAGCCATCGTCTTCGATTGTGAGATTCTTAAAGAAAACATCATGGACATATGAGCCTGCCGCCGTATACCCAAAGACACCTACGTCTTCAGGGAACGAGGTTACGGTCAGGTTAGAGATAACGAGGTTGTTTCCAGTGAATTCGCCATAGAATGGGGCGCCTTCTGAACCGATAGGGAAGATGGTGTTTCTATAGAATGAGCCGGACATGTCGAGAACCTGTGAGGTTTCGTTTCCGCTGTCACCGGCATAAACAAGCCATTTCTCGCCTTCTTCATCGAGGACGCCGTTGTTGTTTCCTTTGCCGCCAGAGGTTAAGTCATAGCCAAGCTGGAAATAGGTTTGCCCGCTGAATGCGCCTAAGTTCTGAAGACGGGCAAGGTTATAGAAGTGACGAGGTCTGGTAATAACGAAAGGACGAAGAGCGGTTCCAACGCCTGTGTGGAAGTAAGAACGAAGGCCGATGTTACCTCTGCCATCGCCATCATCGCTGACGGTGTTGTTGAGAAGGAAGAACGTGAAAACGCTATAGACAGCAGCAATGCCGCTGGCCATAGTGCCGATCATGGCACTGAGAAGGAGTTTTCCGCGTCTATTGAGCTTCATCAGGCTTGTGAGACCTCCAACTCAAATTCATAGTCATCATATAAAGTATAATCTTTACCAAGATTACCGGTTAAGAAGAAGAGGTTGTTGTCGTTATACCCACAAAGAGCTGGATCATAATCGACGACGACGTAAGTCTCGAACGAACTAGTGGTCTCGGTTGCAGGGTCGATATCGACTAGTGGAGTCTTTGGTTCTCCGAAAAGAGAAAGGCTTTCCATGGTTGTATTAGGAAATGTTTTGATCCAATCCTGATCCTGGTTGTTCGAATAGGTGTAGTTGACAGTGATAGTGGAACCGTTTTCTGGGGAAGTTAAGAAACTTATGTTTCTTCCGTTGATGGTGTGACCGCGGGAAGCGACTCCATCAATCTCGACGGATTGGACTCTGACAGGGGTTTTTGGGAGCGTATAGACAGTGGTGCTTCCGTCTCCGGTAGCCGAGAAGGTCGTTTCTTGAAGGTCGATAGATGTGTTTTTGGCGGTTTCCCAAAGATAGTTGTAGGAAGTGTAGGTGATAGAAATAATGTCATTTCCATCTTCAACAGCGTTTTTGAATCTGATTGTGTCACCATCAATCGTGTAGTTTGACGGATTGACATCAACTCCGTTTATCTTGAATTCGGTGATCTCTCTTGGAGCATAGTCGAGTCTGATGCTCTCGACCCCGCCATCAAATGTCTCTGTGAATGAATCCACAGCCGAAATGGCTTTTGAATCGGCGTCGGTTAAAGCGAAGTAGTGGACATAGTCGCTGACATAGAGGGTGTCTTGAAGGCGGTCGGCGTTATAGATATTTCTCTTAATCTTGACGTCCATGTCGATCTTCGAACTGTAGGTGACGTCGAAAGAGATCTTGTACACAAGAGCGGTGTACAAATCATAGAAACCGATGTCATCGGAAATGGTGATATAGGTTGGGTCGAGAAGGTTCATCTCAAATCCACGGTCTGGTTTTGGGGTATCGGTTGAGGCGTAAACCTTAGGCGTGCCATCGGAGTTGATGAATGAATCTGGTGTGACATATTCGCCTTCAAAGTCAGGGAAGAAAGCCTTATAGCAGGTGAGCTCAAGGTTATCGACGGAAAGGGAACCAGAGCTGACACCGACCTTAACTGAGGTGTTCTTAGCCTGGAGAACGAACCAGCTGAAAGTGAAGCCGGTAAAGCCGACCAAAGTCGCAACTAAAGGAATCATTGCGGCGAGAATTGTGACGACTCTCTTTTTGTTCACTAAGCGCAGCTCCTTTTTCGATACTCGGGCGTTCAAAGACGTCCGATCAGGGAGAAGGTCCTAGAAATAAAAACCGCCAACTCCCTTCACGGCAGCTGGCTACCCCGAAGGGCCCTGTAGTTTTGCGTCGCCGAATTTCTTCGGTTTTGCTTTTGACGAGATTATATTCGCACGCGTGAACTCATTTTACAAGGAAAATACTTTACATAGCGCGCTAGAATATTTGAAAAGTCTATGTTTTATCGCATAAATTCTAGGTTTTTCGTAATTCTGTAGTGAATTAAATAACTTTTCTTCTTTGTGCTTCGTGCATAAGACACCCTTCCAGTTAAACTAAAGTTTTCTTTATGAAAGCATTTTCATTTTCCCTTTCTCCAAAACGAGTTTATGATTTCCACGTTAGGTATGAGCAAGCAGGAAAATTTCACTTCACAACTTAACTACTATCTCGGCAAAAAAGGCGTCACCAAAAGCGTCCTCGCCGCCTCTTTAGGCGTGCTTCCTGCCCTTGTTGAGGAGTGGTGCTCTGGCTCACGTCTTCCAGATGATAAAACCATCGAGAAAATCGCTAAATTCTTCGATGCCGATAAAGATGAATTCACCGCCTCAGATTCCTCTTCCAAAAAGACGACAATCAAGGTTGTCAAAACCAAGAAACGCTTAGTGCTCGGACACTGTGCGAGATGTGGCAAACCGATCCTTGAAGGAGACGTTTACGGAACGGGAAAAGCTGAGAAGGTAATCAGGTCTGAATTCCTTAAAAATCCAGTGGAAGAAATGGTCTATACCTATGATCCAAAAGTGGGTGGTTATGACTACTTCTGCGAGAACTGTTGTGACTTCCTTCTTGAGGAGAAAAAACTCAAAGAACAAAAGGCCACAAGAGAAAGAATCTCAAGCCTCTCAAAAATCAAAAAGAGGGCGGTTTTGTCAGGGATTTTGACCGCAATCATCGCATTATTCGCCGCTTTCGTATTTGCCTGGAACGGCTTCAAATTATTTAGTTACAGCCTCTCTTTGAGGTATGAAGTTGCCCTTTCTATTGCGGCTTTACTCTTAGGTTATTTGGTCTTCTCTTTCGTCTATGTTGCTATGTCAAATAACATCTGGATCGGTAGGGGAATAAGCGCTGCTGCAAGGAGCCTTTACGTATACCCGATCAAGAGGATTTTTAAGAGCGAAAACACCGTCCTTTATATGGGCACGGTGAAGGTCATTGTCGCTGGTTCATTCGCCGCTTTCGTGTCGATCATTTTCATCCCATATTGCTTAGTCATGTCTCTCTTCGCAGCCTTTGGCTGGGGAGTGGCCATGAAGCGTCTTAAGGAAGAGCTTGTGAGTCTACAGGCTACGCTTAACTAACATGGAAAGTAAGCGTAATACCCACGTCTATAGATTCCTCACTTTCGCCCTCTATTTTGGCGACACTTTCTTCACGCCTTTCTTCTCGCTTTATTTCGCTAGCTGCGCTGGCCTAAATGAGCTTGAGAAATCCATCCTTTTAGCCTCAGTTCCGTTTGCCTTCTTCTTTGGCAATCTTCTCTATTCTTTCTTCGAAACTTCCTGGAAGAACAACGTCTTCCTCATCAGACTCATCTCTGTTCTTGAGGCCATCTTCCTTGGCTGTTTCGGAATCACTCAGAACTTCTGGTTCCTTCTTCCAATAACCATCCTCACAGCCATGCACAATTCCTGCTTCTTCGGTCTTGTCGATGGTATGGGTGCCAACTCCGCGAAGAGGCACAACATCCCATTCAGCACGATCAGAATCGTTGGCTCTTTCGCATATATATGCGGAAGCCTCTTCGGATACTTCTTCTTAGACAAGATCGGATATAAGACCTTCTTCAATATTGGTGCTTTATTCATCTTGGCTATGCTTCCGATATCTTTCTTCCTCGTTCGTCCAAAGGAAGAGAAACAAGGACAGGTCATCCCAGAAGAGAAGATCAGCAATAAGGAATTCTTCTCAAATAGGAATGTCTGGTTTCTTTTGATCTTCAGTGCTTTGTTCTATGGAGCGCTTAATAACTTCAACTACATCCTCCCTATCTACATGACCGGCGGTGGTGGAGGACTCTCCGATGGAGAGACTGCCATTTGGACCGTTGTCAGAGTCGCTGTTGAGATGGTGATCATGCTCATGCTCCCTCTCTTCTTAAAACTCTTCAAAACACAGAAGAGGATTCTTGTCCTTTCTTGCTGCATTCAATTGTGTGCTGTTCTTGCGAGCGCTCTCATAACTAACTTCACCGCTCTCCTTTGGGTTGTTTTCATTCTCCGTGGAATCGGATATGGATTCGGCCTTGTTAGCCTTGTCCTATTCACCCAGGAGATCGTCGGTATCAAAGCATGTTCAAAAGCCTGCTCCTTAGCAACAGGCGCCACATATGTCTTCTGCGGCATCATCAACCTTGTTTCTTCTTCGATCTATAACGCGATCGGCTTCACCAATTACTTCTTTATCCTTGGTGGACTTCTTCTCGCGGGCATAATCACTCTATTCTTCACACACGCCTACAAAAAGAAAGCAGAGGATGATAAATCCCCTGCAAATCTTGAACAAAATAAGTAATTAGCTGAGCTTGGTGATGGTGACCTTGATGGTATCGTCATTGCTCTCTGAGAAGGTAACGCTCCATGGGAGGGTGCCGCCATCATTCATGGTCATGCTTCCACCATAGACATAATTCGGGAAGCTGTTTTTGTAGAGCTCATAGCTGAAGACATCGTCATTTTTGAAGAGGGTGCTGTTATCAGCGAAGACACCGATATCTCTTCCTGCCTGAGTCTGCTTCTCAGTGTCGAAGTTTCTCTTCTGTGTGCAATCAAGTTCTTGGATGAGACGGAACTTGAGGAAGTTGCTTGGAAGAGTCTGACCAGTCAAATACTTCTGGGCGTTGTTGTAGTTGTAGTGGCTGGAGTTGCTCGCTGCAACGATCGCTGATTCTTCTTCTTTCTCAAAGGTCTCATCGTATCTGCCGTTATGGCTGCCAAGAGGCATTGTGGCCAAACGGGCATCGACGTGATAGATACGGACACCATTCTCGGTAAAGCCTCTTGGAGAGTTTGGATAACCGACGAAGGAGTCTTGGTAGTTAAGAAGATCTGGAGTGTAGTACTCCATCATGATGAACTCATCGAAAGCGCTGTTATTGAAGCTGTTCGAGGTTGGAAGGATGATGGCTTCGCCTGATCTGCAGCTTGACTTCAAAGTAATTTCGCAAGAATCATCGACGACATAAGGCTTGATCCACCCATAGGCGAATTTGCTCCAGGCGTTGTGATCGGTGATGTTGAAATCCATCATGTCGACAGCGCCCATAGGACCATAGTTCTGCTCACCTTCATGCTGGCTTGCGACGTAGTAGTCCTCAAGGCCCATAAGGTGACCGGTTTCGTGGATATAAGTGTGAGCGTCAACAGACTTAAGTCCGCCTTTAGGCTCATATCCACCATTATCCATGAAGTCATATGAGGCCCAGCAATAGCTGTAAGCGACAGGATTGGCGACTACGCTAGCGCCAGCCACGGAATAATCTTTGAAGTTATATGCCCACCAAAGCTTCTGATCGAGGCTCGAGTCATTCTTGTGATCTGGGGAACCGTAAACTAACCAAACGCCATCGATATAGCCATCGTGGTCGACGTCAAAGCTAGTGCAGTCATCATGATAAGTCTCTTTGTACCAGCTGACGGCATTCTTAAGAATGGTCCAAGTTGGATCGAAAGAGCTTGCATTAGGAGTACCTGCAGGAGCAGTGAGATTCTTGATTTGAGTGGTCGTCATTCCGCAGTCATACCACTGATCTGGGACGACACCGGTGATATTGAGAGCGCCATAAGAGGACTTCTTGTAGAAGGAAGAAACGGATTCCCATCCGGTATCCCCGGTCTCGCCGAAGAAGGTATTTTGGATTCTTTGGAGATTACTTTGAGTGGCCACGCTCTCATAGCCTTTGATCTTCACAGGAATGACCAAAAGCTTGATGTTGCCATACGAACGGCAAGGGAAATTCTGGGTTGAGTCGTTGATGTCCTCGTAGACATAAGCGGACTTCGTGGCGGTGTAATGCTCGCCATCATGGTAGTCGAGGTTGATGCTTAGATGCTCACGTGGATCATCGGCTTCACCACTGGTTGGGGAGAGACTTCCTAAGATTTGAAAGAAGGCTCCAAGGTCGCAGCTGGCAAGCGAGAAAACGCCTGCGAGCAAAGTAGCGATACGGGCTATACGGTTCTTTTTCATGTGCCCATTATACACGATATTTCGCGTGTAGTAACAAGTAAGCGCACTCGCCCATTTCCCTCTTTTTGGCGCCCATGAAATCTTTTTTCGGAAGCCTCATTTTTGAAGAATAAGAGGGTTTTGCGAGGGATTTTTGTATTTTTTGCGGGGATTTTTGGATATTCGAAAAAGGTAGAAACCATCGAATGAAACAATTTCTTCATTTTTTTGTTGAAAGGCAAAATTCACACGCGTATATTTATATCCGCACGCATCTTTGTATATGCGTACAGCGTGGTAGGAACGTTTAGCGGCGTTCCGATAAGCCACTGCATGCTAAATTCCATTAGGAGGAAAACACATGGCAAAAAGAATCGCTAAAAAACTGAAGATGGAGCTCCCAGGCGGAGACGCCCATCCAGGACCAAAACTCGCTTCCGCGGGTGTTCAGATGGCGAAATTCTGCACCGACTTCAACGCGAAGACGGCTGACAGAAAGGGTCAAATCGTCCCTGTCGTCATCACGGCTTATGAAGATAAGTCATACGATTTCGAGATCAAGACCACTCCAGCTGCTCCCTTGATTCTCAAAGCTGCCGGCCTTACCAAAGGCTCTGGCAACCCAAAGCAGATTGTCGGTCACATCTCCCAGGCTCAGCTTGAAGAGATCGCGAACTACAAGATGCCAGATCTCAGCGCCAACGATATCGAAGCGGCGAAGAAGATCATTGCCGGTACTGCCCTTAACATGGGCATCACCGTTGACGAGAAGTAAGGAGGGGCTAGTACATGAAACACTTCAAGAAATACAACGCCGCCGCCGCTCTCATCGACGCCAGCAAAGAATACACTGTCGACGAAGCTGCTGCTCTCATCAAGAAGACCAGCACCACCAAGTTCGACAGCACCATCGACATCAGCTTCGCGCTCAATGTCGACCCAACCAAAGCCGACCAGCTTATCCGTGGCACCTTAGCCCTTCCTCATGGCAATGGTAAGACCAAGAAGATCCTTGCCATCACCAACAACAAACAGGAAGAAGCCAAAGCCGCCGGTGCTGACTTCGTCGGTGCCAAAGACATGCTCGAGAAGATCCTCAACGAAAACTGGTTCGGATTCGATGTCATGGTCGCTACCCCAGATATGATGGGTGAGCTTGGCAAAATGGGTATGGGCCGTATCCTTGGTCCAAAAGGCTTAATGCCAAACCCAAAGACCGGAACCGTCACCATGGACCTCGCTACCGCTATCAGCGAGATCAAACGTGGTAAGATCGCTTACCGTGTTGACCGTGATGGCAACCTCAACATCAGCATCGCCCGCTGCTCCTTCGAAGAAGCTAAGATCGCTGACAACCTCAACACCGTCTTGGAAACCATCGCCAAATCCCGTCCAAGCACCGTCAAAGGCAAATTCATCAAATCCTGCGTCCTTCACACCACCATGGGCCCAGGCATGAAGATCACCTTTGATGCTAAGAACTAAGTTTCTTAGCGAACACCAAATTTGGTGAATTGCTTGTTATACCTAAGAGAGCAACGGGCAAGTGCCTTAATAAATACACGTTGCGGAGGATACAGATAATTCATAACCCACTAGTTATATCAAGCTTCACATATAGTCGATAAAGAAAGGAGGAACTACGATGAACGAAAAAGCACTCCAAGCTAAACAAGATGCTGTTAAGACCATCTCCGAAGGCATCCAGAATAGCAAAGCCATCGCCATTGTCAGCTATCATGGCTTGACCGTGGCCGAGATCACCGAACTTCGCCGTAAGCTCGCTGAGAAGAATGCTCGCTTCGGTGTCTTCAAAAACACCATGGTCCGCAGAGCTCTCAAAGAGAACAACATCGAAGGTCTCGATGAATTCCTCGAAGGCCCGAATGCCTTTGTCTTCTCACCAGAAACCAGCTCCGGCGTCAACATCATCTACAAGTACAGCCGTGGCCACGAGAATCTTGTTCTCAAAGGTGGATACGTCGAAGGTCAGGTCGTCGATGCCAAAGGCTTAAAAGCTGTCGCCAAGCTCCCAACCAAGGAGCAATTGCTCTCGATGTTCTGCATGGTTCTCAACGAACCAATCTCTGGATTTGCCAGAGCTATCAAATCTGTCGCCGAAAAGAATGGCGCTCCTGCTGAGGCCGCTGCCCCAGCCGAGACGCCTGCCAACTAATGGAGGAAAAAACAATGGCTGAAAAGTTAACCAATGAACAAATCATTGACACCCTCAAGCAAATGAGCGCGCTTGAGCTTAGCAACCTCGTCAAAGCTGTCGAGGAAGAATTCGGTGTCACCGCCGCTGCCCCAGTGGCCGCTGCCGCTCCTGCCGAGGAAGAAGAGTCCGCCAAGAAGGGCCCATCCGAGGTCTCCTTATTCTTAAAGGGACTTGGAACCGCCGGCAAAGTCGCCGTCATCAAGGCTGTCCAGACCATCACCGGTCTTGGCCTTATGGATGCCAAGAAGCTCGTTGATGCTTGCCCATGCGCCATCAAAGAGAAGATCAGCCCAGTCGAGGCTGAGGCCCACGGAAAAGTCCTCAAGGACGCCGGTGCCGAAATCGAAATCAAATAGTTTCGTTAAACAATTATTTACCTACCCTGCCCAAGGACTCGTCATCTTTGGGTAGGGTTTTGGCGCTTTAAAGGAGGTAGCGTTATGGCCCAGTACTTCGATAACGTGGAAGAATTAGGCCACCAAGATATCACCATGGAATTTACCCTCCTAGGTGAAACCTACCACTTCAAAAGCGACCGTGGAGTCTTCAGCAAAAGAGGGCTCGACGATGGCACGAAAATATTGCTTGAAACCATCGCCAATCTCTCTTTAGGGAGAAAGATTCTCGACCTTGGGTGTGGAGCGGGACCAATCGGACTAATACTCGCCCACCTCGACCCTAAGCGGTTCATTACGTTAGCAGACGTGAACCTTAGGGCCCTCGAACTGAGCAAAAAGAACGCCGATATCTTGGGCGTTTCGTCTCAGGTAGAGATCGTCAATAGCGACGTTTACCTCAACATCAACTCCATCTATGACACGATAGTCTCGAATCCGCCTATCAGGGCTGGCAAGAAGGTTACCTACAAGATCTATGATGAAGCAGGGGAGCACCTCACCAAAGAGGGGTCTCTATTCATCGTCATCAGAGTCAAGCAAGGGGCACTTAGTGTCAAAGAGCATCTCCAATCCTTATTTAATAAGGTAGAAGTGCTCGCAAAGAAGAAAGGTTATCTCGTCATCCAAGCAAGTGACAAAAAGGAGCTTTATTAATGGCAGCAAAAGCAAACAACGCAGTTAAAGACTACCTTGAGAAGTACCCAACGAGGCTTAATGGCCGTCTTGACTTCTCAAAAATCAGCGGCTCTCTCGAACTCCCTTATTTAGCGGAGATCCAGACTGAGTCCTTCAAGCTCTTCCTCAAGAGCGGCATCGATGAGGTCTTCAAAGAAGTCTTCCCGATCGCCAACTACGCGAACACCACGGAAATCCAATACGTCGATTCCCACTTCGAGGAACCGGAATACGGACCACTCGAGTGCAAGGAAAACGACCTTACTTATTCAAGCAAGCTTAAGGTCACCCTTCGTATTTTCAATAAGAAAACCGGCGTCGTCAAAGAGGGTGCCGAAGTCTTCATGGGCGATGTCCCAATGATGACCGAATCCGGAACCTTCATCGTCAACGGCGCAGAACGTGTTATCGTCTCCCAGATCGTCAGATCCCCAGGCGCTTATTTCGGCGACACTTTCGACACCAAACAGGGTGTCCACATGTACACCGGCGAAATCATCCCAACCCGTGGCACCTGGCTCCAGTTCGAAACCGACTCCCATGGTCTTATGTGGGTCCGTATCGACCGTCAGAGAAAGATGCCAGCCACCATCCTCTTCAAGGCTTTAGGCCTTGACCAGGGACCAAAAGAGACCACTGAAGACGGTTTCGAGACCACCAAGGATTTCGAGGAGATCAAGAGACTCTTCGGCGACACCGAGGCCATGAGAGGCACTCTCGCCAAAGACACTTCCCCAAGCGCCAACAAAGCGTTAATCGAAATCTTCCAGAAACTCAAACCAGGCGAGCCTGTCACAAAAGAAGGCGTCGAGAATTTCTTAGTGCAGAAATTCTTCGATCCAAAGAGATATGACCTTGGTCGCGCTGGCCGTTTCAAATACGCTCAGAAGCTCGGCCTTTACGAGAGACTCGTCGGCCGTGTCCTCGCTGAGAACATCGTCAACGACGATGGTGAGGTCATCACGAACGAAGACGGTGAGGCTTTCGTCAAGGGTTACACCCTTACGAAAGACGATGTCCAGCATCTCCGTGACATCGAATTCTTCGAGAACAGCCCAAAGAAGTTCACCGAGACCCTCAAGGTCAACAAGAACCTCGACTCCCATAGCACCGTCAATACTATTAAGGTTTACGCGCACGATAAGGTAGGAGGCAAAGGAGACGTCGTCACCATGATCGGCACCGACCTCAACCTCAATGGCGTCACCCATGTCACCATCAGCGACATGGTCGCCTGCTTCTCCTATTTCTGCAATATCATGGATGGCCTTGGCCAGACCGATGATATCGACCACCTTGGCAACCGTCGTGTCCGCTGCGTCGGAGAGCTTCTCCAGACCCAGTTCAGAATCGGTCTTACCAAGATGAGCAAGACGGTTCAGCAGAAGATGTCCATCACCGACCTCGAATCCGCTAAGCCACAGACCCTTATCAACATCCGTCCATTAACGACCGCTATCCGCGAATTCTTCGCTTCTTCCCAGCTCTCCCAGTTCATGGATCAGACCAACCCACTCGCTGAGCTCACCAACAAGAGAAGAATCTCCGCTTTAGGTCCTGGCGGTCTCTCTAGAGACCGTGCGTCCATGGAGGTTCGTGACGTTCACTACACCCACTATGGTCGTATCTGCCCAATTGAGACACCAGAAGGCCAGAACATCGGTCTTATCAACAACCTTAGCACCTACGCTAAGATCAATAGCTACGGCTTCATCCAGGCCCCTTACCGTATCGTCAAATCCAAGAAGGGTAACGACGGCAAGATGCATTACTACGTCTCCGATGAGGCTGAGTATTTAAGCGCCGACGACGAGAGAGGCTTATTCATCGCCCAGGCTAACGTCCGCTTAGGCGCTCCAGTCGAAATCGACTTCGGCAAAGGCAAAGAGACCGTCAAGGAATTCCTTGATGAGGAAGTCATCGCCAGACACGATGATGACTCCGGTCTTACCCCAGTTGACGAAGTCAGCTACGTCGACGTTTCCCCAAAAGAAATCGTTTCCGTCGCCGCTGCCTGTATTCCATTCCTCGAGAATGATGACGCTACCCGTGCTCTTATGGGCTCCAACATGCAGCGTCAGGCTCTCCCTCTTCTCCGTCCATCGATCGCCTACGTTGGCACCGGTATGGAAGGAAAGATCGCTAAAGACTCCGGCTTAGCCGTTGTCGCTAGCGCAGATGGCGAAGTCACCTATATGGATAGCGCCACCATCAAAGTCAAAGAAAAAGGCGGAATCCACGAATACCATCTCCAGAAGTTCGACCGTTCTAACCAGGGTACCTGCATCAACCAGTGCCCAATCGTCAAGGTCGGCGACAAGATCAAAGCAGGGGATGTCATCGCCGATGGCCCAGCCATGAAGAATGGCGAGCTCGCCCTCGGTCAGAACGTCCTCATCGCCTACATGACCTGGCATGGTTACAACTACGAAGACGCTATCATCATGTCCGAGAAGATGGTCAAGGATGATACCTACACATCCATCCACATCGAGGCCTATGACCTTGAGTGCCGTGAGACCAAACTCGGTAACGAACATATCACCAGAGATATTCCAAACGTCGGCGAAGACGCGAAGAAATACCTCGATGAGGACGGCATTGTCGTCCCAGGCGCCGAAGTCAAGGAAGGCGACATCCTCGTTGGTAAGATCACACCAAAAGGACAAAGCGAATCCACCCCTGAGGAGAAACTCCTCATGGCCATCTTCGGTGAGAAGTCCAAAGACACCAAGGACAGCTCCCTCCGTGTTCCTCATGGCGGCGCTGGCATCGTCCTCAAAGTCAAGGTCTACACCCACAGAAACAAAGACCCACTCCCGCCAACCGTTCTCGAGAAGGTCCGTGTCTACATCGTCCAGAAGAGAAAGATCTCCGAAGGTGACAAGATGTCCGGCCGTCACGGTAACAAAGGCGTTATCTCCAAGATCCTCCCAGTCGAGGATATGCCATTCCTTCCAGATGGCACACCAATCGATTTGATGCTTTCACCTATGGGCGTTCCGTCCCGTATGAACATCGGTCAAATCTTCGAGATCCATCTTGGTCTTGCATGCCGTAAGCTAGGCTTACGAGTAGCGACCTCGATCTTCGACGGTTTAAGTAACGAAGAAATCGCCGATCTCATGAAGAGAGCGGGCATCTCTAGCGATGGCAAGACCATCCTCTATGATGGCCAGACTGGCGAACGCTTCCCAGAGCGTATCTCCGTCGGCGTCCAATACATGATCAAACTCGTCCACATGGTCGACGATAAGTTACATGCCCGTGCGACTGGTCCATACTCACTAGTCACCCAGCAGCCTCTTGGAGGCAAAGCCCAAAACGGTGGACAACGTTTCGGCGAAATGGAAGTCTGGGCTCTCGAAGCCTATGGCGCCGCCCACGTTCTCCAGGAAATGATCACCGTCAAATCCGATGATAGAGTCGGCCGTCGTAAGACCTACGAATCCATCATCAAACGCACCAATCTCCCAATGCCTGGTATGCCAGAAGCCTTCAAGGTCTTCACCAAAGAGCTTAAGGGTCTTGGCATGAAGGTCGCCCTCTTCGATCACGTCGGAGAGAAGATCGACATGGATACCCTTGCTAAGCAATCCCTCATTGAGGAGCGTAAGGTCAACACCGCCATCCGTAATCTCACTTCCCCACGCGGCGAAGAAGAGAATGCAGCGGCAGTGGAGGCCGTCGAAGACGCCGCCACCGAAGCTGAGCAGGCTCTCGAAGAAGGACTTTCCGTCTCATCGAGATTCCCAGCCGGAGACGCCGAATAATAAGGAGGAAAGCAGAACATGTTTGATATCAACGAATTAGCGGCCATGCAAGTTGGCCTTGCTTCCCCTGAAGAGATCCGTAGCTGGAGTCACGGTGAGGTCACTCGCCCAGAGACCATCAACTACCGTTCTCAGAAGCCAGAACCAGGAGGTCTTTTCTGCGAGAAGATCTTCGGACCTAGCAAAGATTACGAATGCCATTGCGGCAAATATAAGAAAATCCGTTTCCAAGGCATCACCTGCGAGAAGTGCGGTGTCGAGGTTATCTCCAAGGAATGGAGACGTGAAAGATTCGGCCACATCGAACTTTCCACTCCATGCACCCACATCTGGTACCTCAAAGGCATCCCATCCCGCATGGCGCTCATCCTTGGCATCCCAGCGAAGCAGTTAGAGGAAATCGTCTACTTCGCCGCTCACGTCGTTTTACGTGAGAGTGATCCAAACGTCTCAACCGTCCTCAAGAAGAAAGACTTCCTCGATGAGGCTACCGCGAGAGAGAAGTTCGTCGCCTGCATCGAGTCCTTCAAGGACAGCATCGACACCGAAAGGTGGCCAGGCGATGTCATGAAGGCCGAAGAGCTCATCGAAAAGATCAGCAACAGAAACGAGACCTTCGACTTCTTCACCGCTGCCGCCTTCATCACCAAGCACACCGGCGCCGAATTCGGCGAAGGCGCTGCCGCCATCAAGCAACTTCTCCACGAAGTCGACCTTGATGAGACTTTCGAAGAAGTCAGCAACATCGTCAGAACCTCTAGCGGCCAGAACAGACTCAAAGCCGCCAAGAGACTCGAGGTCATCCAGGCCTTCCGCGATTCCAAACAGAAGCCAGAATGGATGGTTCTCGACGTCATCCCAGTCATCCCACCGGATCTCCGTCCGATGCTTCAGCTCGACGGTGGCCGTTTCGCCGCGAGTGACCTCAACGATCTCTATCGTCGTGTCATCTCCCGTAACACCCGTCTCAAGAAGCTCATCGATATGAACGCCCCATACGTCATTCTCATGAATGAGAAGCGTATGCTTCAGGAAGCGGTGGACGCCCTTATCGACAACGGTCGCAGAAACAAACCTGTCACCGGTCCAAATGGCCGCCCACTCAAGTCCCTCTCCAGCGGACTCAAAGGCAAGCAGGGCCGTTTCCGTCAGAACCTCCTTGGCAAACGTGTCGACTACTCCGGCCGTTCCGTCATCGCCGTCGGTCCATCCCTCAAGATGTACCAGTGCGGTCTCCCACGTGAGATGGCCATCCAGCTTCTCCGTCCGTTCATCGCCGCCCTTCTCATCAAGAAAGGCCTCGTGAACGCCCACAAGCAAGCCGATAAGATCATCGACCGTTATGATTCCGTCGTTTACGACATCGTCGAGGAAATCGTCTCCCAGCACCCAGTTCTCCTCAACCGTGCCCCAACCCTTCACCGTTTAGGTATTCAAGCCTTCCAGCCAGTGCTCGTCGATGGCCACGCCATCCGTTTGCACCCACTCGTCTGCCCTGGCTTCAACGCCGACTTCGACGGTGACCAAATGGCGGTCCACGTTCCTCTTGGCAAAGCCGCGCAAGAAGAGGCCCTTAACCTCATGCTCGCTTCCAACAACATCCTTGGTCCAAAAGATGGCAAACCAATCGTCATCCCTGGCCAAGACATGATTCTTGGTAACTACTACCTCACCCAGGAAGAGAGCAAAGCCGACTTCCTTACCCGCGCCAAGACCCTCCGTTCCATCACCATCTATGATGAGGATGAGAAGAGGATCAACGAAGACAAGGCCCTCAAAGACGAGCAGTTCGCTGCCCTTGAAGGTAAGGTCTTCTCCCACGTCAACGAAGTCATCGACGCCTATGAGAGCGGACTCATCTCCCTCCATAACCGTATCGCCATCAGAGCCGAAAGAATCCACAAGACCTTCGCTCCAGAGTCTGATCCAGACAACATCAAGGAGTATGGTCTCCCATTCTACTGCCGTGGCAAATACCTCATCACCACCGTCGGTAAGCTCATCTTCAACGAGATCTTCCCAGACGATTTCAACTACATCAACGCCAAACCAGGCGCCGGACTTGATGAAATCAAATCCTGGTTCGTCCCAATGGGAAGCAACATCCCTGAGATCATCGCCAACACCCCACTTCGTCAACCGATCAAGAAGAAGGACCTTGGCACCATCATCGACCTTGTCTTCCACAAGTACGACATGAACGAGGATGGCTTCGTCAAGAGGCTCCAGGATATCTCCGATGAGTTCCAGGCCACCGATAAGAGCAACCCAGTCAGCTTCCTCAACCGCGTCAGCGACCTCGTTGAGAAAGAGATGGATGTCTCTAACGAGAATGGCACCCTCAACACCGAGAACAAACACAACTACATCCTTAAGAAGGCTCTCGCTTCCCTCAATGCCGTCACTGAAGGCTTAAGCGATGCCCTCACCGCGATGGAAAGCATCAAGAAACTCCTTCTTGAGCCATATCCAAGCAAGACCAGCGCCGTCCTTGACAAGATCAAGGATCAGGGCTTCAAATACTCCACTTTATCCTCCGTCACCGTCTCTCTTAGCGACATCACTCCAGTGAGTGGCAAAGAAGAGCTCGTCGAGGCATACCGTGAGAAAGTCGCCCACATCAACCACCTTGCCTATGACAAAGGCTTCCTCTCTGAGGATGAGCGTCATGAGAAGGTCGTTGAACTTTGGCAAAACTGCACCGAAGGCGTCCGTGAACTCATTAAGAAACACGTCGCCCGCCCAGACCAGAAACAGAACCCAGTCATCATCATGCTTGACTCCGGATCCCGTGGTTCCATCGATAACTTCAACCAGCTTGAAGGTATGAAGGGCCTTGTCGCCGCTGCTCGTGGCAGCGCCCACAAAGACTACGTCTACGAGATGCCGATCGTCTCTTCCTACCGTCAGGGCTTATCCATCGCCGAATACTTCCACAATACCCACGGTTCCCGTAAGGGTGGTGCCGATACCGCTCTTAAGACCGCTGACTCTGGCTATCTTACTAGACGTCTTGTCGACGTCGCTCAGGACGTCGTCGTCCGTGAGGAAGATTGCCATTGCGACCACGGTTTCAAGGTCCGTGAGATCAAAGACACCGCCAAAGACATCATCCTCGTCAAACTCGAGGACCGTCTTGTCGGACGTTACGCCATGCATGACGTCATCTCCCCGAAGACCGGTGAGGTCCTTGTGAAGGGCAACACCCTCATCTCCGAAGAAGACGCCAAGAGAATCGTCAAAGAAGGCATCACCGAAGTCGAGATCCGTTCTCTCTTCACCTGCCAGACGAAGAATGGCGTCTGCCAGCACTGCTATGGTCTTAACATGGCCACCGGTCACCTCGTCGAACTTGGCGAGGCCGTCGGTATCATGGCCGCTCAGTCCATCGGTGAACCTGGCACCCAGCTCACCATGCGAGTCTTCCACACCGGTGGTATGGCTACGACCGATATCACCCAAGGTCTTCCACGTGTCCAAGAGCTCGTCGAATCCCGTAATCCAAAAGGCGAGGCTAAGATCTCTGAGATCGACGGCACCGTCAGCGAGATCATCGACAAGGGCGATGGCAGAAGCGAGGTCAAGATCGTGTCTCTTAGCAAGACTACCGCCGAAGACGATAGCCCAGAGACCAAGGTCTATGTCACCGATTACGGTTCCCGCTTACGCGTCAAGAAAGGCGACGTCATCGAAGCTGGCGGAAAGATCACCGAAGGTGCTATCAATCCTAAAGCCCTCCTTGAGGTCTCCTCAACCGAGAAGGTCCAGGTCTACATGATCAAGGAAATCCAGAAGGTCTATGCCGCTCAAGGCATCGGCATCTCTGACAAACACCTTGAGGTCATCATCAGACAGATGCTTCGCAAGATGCTCGTCATCGATGGTGGAGACACCCCTCTCCTCCCAGGCACCAAGGTCGACATCGAGCGCTTCACCGCTTGCAACCAGGATGCTCTCCTCGCTGGCAAGCGCCCAGCCGTTGCCACCCCACTCGTCCTTGGCATCACCAAGGCCGCTCTCGAGACCGAATCCTTCCTCTCTGCCGCTTCCTTCCAGGAAACCACCCGTGTCCTCACCGATGCGGCCATCAAGAACAAGACCGATCCTCTCCACGGCCTTAAAGAGAACGTCATCGCCGGTAAGCTTATCCCAGCTGGCAATGGCTTACTCGATCAGGCTAACGAGGCCAAGCGTCTTGAAGGCTTCACCGTCGAAGGCAAGATGAAACAGGTCAAAGCCCAGTACATCGAAGCCCACGACCGTCAGGAAGTCGACGAATAACCTCCATAAAAAATGGGACCGCTGCAACAAGCGGTCCTTTTTTCGTCCTTGCTATAAGCAAAGTGTCTTTAATTTGTTTTACTTATCGTGTAACCTAATAGCATTAAGAGCCTTATAAGGGTAAAGCCCTTTTGAAAGGAATATTTGTATGAAGAAAAACATTATTTTGCTTGCCTCAGCGATGCTCGTTTTGACCGCTTGCAGCGGAAACGGCAACAGCACCCCAGATGGAAGCGCCGCTAGCTCAAAGGCTACAGGCAACGGAATCGCCCTCAAGAAGAATAACGAAGGCGAAGAAGTCTCGATCCTTCACCCAGAGATCCAGCGCTACTGCGATGACATGTACGCGGCTGCCGAAGAGCAGGGGATCACCGGTGACGAACTCTACAAGATCCGCCCAACCGACAAGACCAAAGAAGGTTACCTTTGCCCAGGCGTCTTCGCGACTGCTTATCAAGGCAAGGACGATGGCAACGACAGAGACAACTTCGAGCCAATCGAGCTTGAATGGGAAGCCGAAGGATATGAAGGCGAATACGTTCTTAAGTATTCCACCAGTGAGGATCTTGCCAACGCCAAAACAAAGACCGTCACCGAGGCTAAAACCACCCTCATCAACCTCCTTTGCGACACCACCTATTACTGGAGAGTCGAATCCGCTGACGGCGCCAAGTATTCCGAAACCGGAAGCTTCCACACCAAAGGCTCATTCCGTGACATCACCTGCGGCCCAGCCTATAACGTTCGTGATTTCGGCGGCAAGATGACCGAAAGCGGCCGCAAAGTGAAACAGGGCCTCGTCTATCGCGGCGGTGAGCTCACCAAGACCGCCTTCGACGGCACCATCCCAAACATCCAGAAACATATCGTCACCTGCGATGACGAGACCATCGCCGTCCTCCATGACGAACTCAATATCCGCACCGAAGTCGACCTCCGTACTTCTGGCAGAGAGACCAATAACCAAAGCAAATCCGACTTAGGTGACGATGTCGCCTTCGTTCAGGACCCAACTGGTTCTGGCTATGCCTCTATGTGGAATCAGAGCAACGCCAACACCTTAGCCATCTACAAAGACGTCTTCAAGAAGATCGGCGCTGCCACTCCAGATAACGCCGTCTACTTCCATTGCTGGGGCGGCGCTGATAGAACCGGCACCATCGCCTTCCTTCTCGATGGCCTTCTTGGTGTCTCCTACCTCGAAGCCTGCATGGACTACGAGTTCACCTCATTCGACACCATCCACACGAGAATCCGTCATGAAGCTTGGAGAGATAATTCAGGAACTTATGATTTCACCTCTCTCACTAACGGCATGATGAGTTCAACCTACTATGCCGAAGACAAGACCTTCAGCGAAGTCGTCGAAGGTTGGATGAAAGCCAAGGTCGGTTTGACCGATGAAGAGATCTCTAGCATCAGAGAGAACCTTCTTGAGCCAGTCGCCGAATAAAGCAAAAACAAAGTAAATGTGGCTGTTTTGAAAAAGACGGCCACTTTTTAATTCTTTGGTAGCGCAAATATCGTTGTGGATATGAATATCAAATGATATTCTTATAGGGCTTATAAAATCCGCAATTAGGGAGAAACCCTAAAAGAAAGGAAAACAAAATGAAGAAAAACATTGTTTTGCTTGCCTCAGCCTTGCTCGTTTTGAGCGCCTGTGACAAGCCAGCCAACTCCACACCAGTCACTGAAAGCAGCGAAACCAGCGCCGAGAAAGTCACTCCTACGAAGGACGGATCCATCGCTCTTACCTCCAACAAGGATGGCGAGGATGTCGTGATCATCGAAGAAGAAGTTCAGAACTACGTCGACGCGATGTACGCCGCTGACGAAGAAGCCGCCCCATCCGAAGAAGAGAAGTGGGGACTCCGCCAGGTCAGCAGAACTGATTACCCAGACACCTATCTTGGCAAAGGCGTAGATGCTCAGACCTACCGTAACAAAGGTAACAAGGATAAGGACAACTTCGAGAAGTTCGACCTTA
>JAEEWP010000058.1 GCA_016287465.1 Caryophanales bacterium
AGCCAGCGTCTTTCGCGCTGCGGGCGATGACTGGCGCAGCGCCTGTGCCTGTGCCTTTGCCCATGCCGGCGGCCACGAAGACCATGTCGGCGCCTTCGACGATTTTCTGAATGGTTTCTTTGGAAGCCTCGGCAGCGGCTTTGCCCATCGCTGGGTCTCCGCCGGCGCCTAAGCCTTTGGTGATTTCCTCACCGATGACGATACGGTGAGCGGCTTTGGAGGAGGCTAAAGCCTGCTTGTCGGTGTTGACGACGTAAAACTCGACGTTCTGGATGTTCTCGTCGATCATGCGGTTGACCGCGTTGTTTCCCGCTCCGCCGACGCCGATGACGACGATCTTGGCTACGGGTTCGAAATTATCCAAATCACGGATATCGTCTTCGAATGGCATAACTAGTCCTCCTTCTTGGAACCTCTCGTTAAGCTTGAGATTCCATGGTAATTGTCTTCCAAGGTGCCTCTATATTCGCCAGAGGCGACAATGAGTCCGAGGATGTTCGTGGCACCTGGATCACGAGCACCTAATGTCTTTGGCGAGAATTTGTGAAGCTTTCTTCCGCCTAGATCATCGAGAAGCTTCTCTAACCCCTTAAGCAAAGAGGTTCCTCCGGAAACGACGAGAGGAAGGCTCGCGAATGGGGTCTTGTCCGCCATATTCTGGGCCTTGGCCTGATTGTCGATCAAGGTGTTTATGGCGTTTTTGATGTAGGCGTTATATGAGGTGAAGAATTCGGTGATGACCGTATTTAATTGGTTCTGGCTGATGGTCTTCTTCACTCCATCGATGTCTTTCTTGTAGATTGGGGTCGGATAGGCGAAGGTCCTTTCGTCGTATCCGAATTTCTTCTTAAGCATCTCCGCATCCTCAAGAGGGATCTCGAAGGCTTGGGCGATTTTGTTCGTGAGGTCATCTCCACCAAGAGGGAAGAATAAGCTCGCGTATGGGGAATTGTTGCCGATAAGCGAGACGGTCGTGAGATGGGCACCGAGATCAAGATAGAAATAAGTGCTTGGATAACCGCCTTCGGATGCCACCATCATGGCCGCGCACTGGGTGGCCACGCTTGAGCGGAGAACGCGTAAGCCTGCGCTTTGGGCGGCTTGCACGTAGGAAGAGTAGATCTGCTCAGGAAGAGTGAAGATCTTGGCAAATAACGTGAGATACTCGGCTCTTTCACCAATAGGTGGGTTGCCGTATTGCTTTCCTTTATCGGTCACGAAGGCATCTGGGACGATGTCGACGAGATAGGAGCCATTAGGGACTTCGTCACGCTTAAGCATAAGGGTGACGTTGCTGATGTCGAGTTGTTCGATCGTGTCACGGACGACGTTCGTGGTCTTGTCGTTTTGGAAGACCTGGAAGCCGATTGGCGGGACAACGAAATCGATCTGGGTTGGGTCCACTTTGAGCTTGAGGTCCTCATCCTCGATGTTGAGGTTTGGGGCAATGGCCTCACCGAGAGCGATTGGGTTAGGAATCTGGCCATCTTTGACGAAGCCGGTGAGCGGGAATTTCTTGTAGTAAAGAACGTGAGGGACTCTGCCTTCACTATAGCCAACGGCGAATTTGACGCTTGAAGAGCAAATCTCCAAGACTGCTGTGTTTTTGATGGTGCGTTCCATATTTGTATTCTAGTTTAGAATACCTAAAGGATTTTCTCAATGGATAACGATAGGGAATTAGTAGTTTTATGGCAAAATTTTGGAAATCAGTTCGCCTTAAGGCGATAAATATAAAACCTCGAGGCTTCCTCGCTTACTAGCTCATAAGAGAGAAGAGCATCCCCATAATTGGTCAAAGATTCCTCGTCTTTTGCGACGATTAGCCACTTCGGGGACTTCTCCTTTATGAATGTGATGGTCTCTTTGAGGACGTTCTCGTTATCGATGGCCCACCAGGACTGATTGGCGTAGAACCTTTGCTCAGCGGTCACATCAAGGGCGAGATACACGGCGCATGAGCAATCGATCGCGAACACGTCTTTGTCGTTCCTATCCTCTTCCGGGATCGTGGCAAGGAGAACAGTCTCGTCCTGCTTGTTTTTGGAGAAGCTAAAATCACCGACGCCGGTCGTGTAATAAAGGGTTGGGGTGAGACTCGAAAGGAGTATCGTTCCGATAGCGAATATAGACAAAGGAATGAGCTTTGAGACCACCGCAATCTTGCCTTTTGGGATTGCGTGGAAGAAATAACCAAACCAGACGGCGAAGATAGGAAGGCCGGCGGTTAGATAGGAAAGATATCTTCCGAGGAAGATACATGGCACGAATATCGAAAGCATGAGGGTCAAAAGAAGGTTCTTGATGACGATGTTCGCACCCCATCTTTTCTCAAGCCTTTCAAAGAGGATGGCGATGAGAACAAGGAGCCCTGAACCGATTCGGAAGAAGACCTGATCGAGAGGGAAGTTCTCCGTTCTTCCGATGTAGATGAAGTTCTCTAGAAGAGCAGCTTCCGCCATCTCGGCGAAATAACCTCCGCTTGCGGCAACGGCAACGAAGACGCCGGTGACGATTGCAAACGACCCAAAAGCGATTAAGGCGTTCATCCAGAAGACTTTCATCTTGTGGTTCTTGATCGCATACATCAGGAACCAGATAAGGCCGCCATATGAGTAAACTGCGTCAAGGAGTCTGGAGTTAAGCGCCAAAGCGATCTCAATCCCAAGGAAGATTGAGCCGACAATGAAATATGAATCTTTGCTCTCCTTGAGGGCGCGAGAGTAGAAATAGAGATATGCAGCAACAAACGGAAGGAGCCACGTTCCAATCGCGTTTCCACCGCCGATGACGAGTCTCAAAACGACGAAAAATCCGATGGCCACCGCTTTTTCGATAATGGACATCTCCATCATGTGGAGTATCTCAAAGACGATGAAAAGGGTGATTGCCTGGAAGATTATCTCAAGGATGAAGACACCAAAAGTCTCATTGATGAGGAGACCAAGGATATTGATTCCAATGTGATAAAGGCCTTTATGATCGAAGACCTCACGATATGGCGTTTTCCCTTGGAGAATAGCCTTCGCATCATACATGAAAAGGACACCATCCGCGGAGAAAGAGTCGCCATGGAAGGTTCCGAATATCGGCGAAATAGAATCACTAGACGTGAGAGAAATCAAAAAAGATAGCGAGAAGGCGATGAGGACTTCTAGCAGGATTCGGATGAGGATTTTCTTTCTATCAGAAAGCACCCGGTTATTCTATTACAAAAAAGGCCCCCACGCAAAGATGAGGGTCTTTTTTGAAAAGGAGAAGAATTATTCTTCGATGGATGCTTCAGGAAGCGACTCTTCTTCTTGCTGTTTCTTGGTCTCTTCGAGATGTTTGACAGTCTTTGGCTCATCAAGCTTCGCAACCGAGATCTTGTAGGAGATTCCGATCGGGATGGCGGCGACGGTGAGCAAAGCAAATCCAAGGGCCAAGCCTTTTAGGAAGCCACGTCTCATGTAATAGCCTTTTTTGTGGCCGGTTTTCTCGAGTTTGTCTTTCACTTTGACTCTCCTTTCTTCTTGATGGCCCTAAGAAGGGCACTGGTTGAGCGATGGTTTTCACCAAGCTCTTTATCAGAAGCGCGGATGGCGCGCTTCGTGAGATTGATGTAGGGCGCTTCCTCTTTGACTGATGGCATTAACGCGTGTCTGTCACCTTCAATGACGGTGAGTTCCCTGAAGCGGTTCTTGACGAGTCTGTCTTCGAGGGAATGGAAGCTGATGATGGCGATGACACCTCCAGGTTTTAAGATCTCATCGAAGCCTTCGAGAAGGGCTTTGAGGTTATCAAGCTCATGGTTCGTTTCGATGCGAAGGGCTTGGAAGATCTGTTTGGCTGGGTGTCCTTTTTTGGCCAAGACCTTAGCTGGTTTGGCGCTTTTGATGATGTCGACGAGCTCGAAGGTGGTTTCGATTTCCTTCTTTGCCCTATATTCCACGATTCGCTTTGCGACTCGATAGGAATCCTGGTCTTCGCCGTATTCGCGGAAGATTCTGGTGAGGTCTTCAAGCGAATAGGTGTTCACGATGCTTTTGGCGGATAATGGCGCATCGAGGTCCATTCTCATGTCGAGCTCGCTGTCGAAACGGTAGCTGAATCCTCTTTCGCCTTCGTCAAATTGCGGGGATGAGACGCCTAAGTCTGCGGTGATGCCGTCGACTTTTGTCACTCCGAGCTTCTTAAGCTCTTCGACGAAGTAAGCGAAGTTGCTATTGATGATGGTGAAGTTCTTTCCGACCGACTCTAATCTTTTTGTGCTCTTCTCGATGGCCTCTTTGTCCATATCGAAGGAGTAGAGATGTCCGTCTTTGAGGAGTTTGAGGATGGCGCTTGAAGTGCCGCCTCTTCCTAAAGTCAGGTCGACGTATATGCCATCTTTCTTCGGACTAAGGAGAGAGATGGTCTCTTCAAGAAGGACGCTGTAATGCTCGTTTTCCATAGCACTACTTCCCTTCGTGATCGGAGATAATCTGAGCGAGTTCGTCGAATCTGAGGTCAGCGTCTTTCATGAGCGCCTCGTGATTCGCTTTGCTGAAGATCTCGAAATGGTCGATGACGCCGATGACGACGACTTCGCCTGAGAGGCTTGGGAGGGAGATACGGCCATGGCTATCGACATCAAGAATGTTGGTCGATGCGGTCACCGCTCTCACATAAGCACGAACTTCGCGGTCGAGATAGGAACGTTTCTGAAGGTCTTCGAGGAAGGCATCGAAACCCTTTTCTTCGAATACGGCGATAGCGCCTTCATGGCCTTTGATCGCGTAAAACCTTGCTGGAAGTTCGCCAACAAGTTTCGAAGGAAGTTGAAGACGATGCTTGTCGTCTAAAACACGGTTGTAGGTTCCGAAATACTTTCCCACTTTTTCCCACCTTTGGCTATATTTAACAATATGCCTGGCTTTTGTGCAAACATTTTTCTTCAAAAAAGCGAAAGAAAAATAAAAAAACCGCTGCAAATCAGCGGTTTGTTTTGTGCTTGTTACACTACTCCTCGTCGAGGCCTTTGATTCTGATTCCGCCTTTGGAACCTTCTTTGGCTTTCTCTTCATCGCTAAGGATCCTCACTCCCCCTACCTCGTCTTTGAGGGTGCTTTCCTCATTTCGGATGAGCCTTAATGGGAGAGAAGATTTGACGATGTCGAGAGCGAGAGCATCCAAATCAAATGACGCCCCAGGAACGATGAAGCCGATGGATTCGCCATCCTCCTCATCAAGGACAAGGGTCTCTTCCTTGACGGAGAAAGGATAGATGAACGGGACGTTGTCTCTTGAGTCATAGACTTCAAGGGTTCCGCTCGCATTCATTTTGACGAAGGCTTTGTCTTCTCTTCTTGTGACCTTAGCCACGTATTTGAAGGAAGGGATCGACTTAATCGGATAAGAGATCGATGATTCAGCGAAGACCGGCGAGGCCTGATATTCGACGAACCTGCCTTCTGAGAGGGCTGATTTATTGACTTTGGTCATTAGGAACGTACCTCAGCGTTGAAACGCATCTTGAGCATGCCGATGATCTTGTCCATGACGGCACTGACTTCCTCGTCTTTGAGGGTTCTATCCTCTAAGCGGAAGGAGATGGTGATGGCTAAGGACTTCTTGCCTTTCTCGATGTTCTCGCCGATATAGCTATCGAAGATATCGACATCGACGATGGTCTTATCAAGGCGCATGATCTCGCGTCTAAGATTGGCGTAATCCTCTTTCTCGTCAACGAGGAAGGCAAGGTCACGGATAACCATTGGGAAGCGAGGAGGGATTGAGGCTTTCGAAGCGCTTGATTTCATGTTAAGAAGGGCTTCGAGATCAAGCTCGAGCATGACGACATTGCTCTTGCCAAAACCAAGTTCCTTGGCTTTGGTTGGGTGGATTTCGCCAAACACGGCGACCATGTCACGGCCACAGTAAAGGGCTGCGCTGCGATATGGATGGAACTCCTCTTTGTCGCTAGTGAGTTTGTCTAATCTGAAGCGGCTGAGGTTAAGGTTAAGGAGAGAAAGGATGCCTTCGAGATAGCCTTTGGCGCTGTAATAGTCGTAAGGTCTCGTCGAAAGTTGTCCGACCACTGATTCGTTTCCTAAAAGGACGATGGCAAGATGCCTGCCTTTGAAGTTCTTCGCATCGACGTCGCTGATTTCATAGATGGCAAGGTCTTTGCTCTGGTGGGCGAAGTTATAGGCGGCGCAGTCAAGAAGCGAGGCGATTAA
>JAEEWP010000013.1 GCA_016287465.1 Caryophanales bacterium
CCAAGATGTAGCGCATCGTCTTGACCCCAGCATCCTGGAAGCAGGCTTTCATTGCGCTTTTGGCCTTAATCTTGAGCATGTCCCCTGGGAGGAAACCGTTCTCGACCATCATGTCTTTGCGGAGTTTCGCATCCTCTTGGAGCCACCACTCATTGTTGCTCTCAAGGTAATCGATCGGGCCGTAGTTCTTCTCATAGTAACGGCAGACGTCGAGCATATTGCTATAGACCGACATGTCATGGACTTGCATGTATTCGGTCAAGTTGGCTTTTAAAGATTCGTTTAATGATGAATATGGAGCGTCTCCGATGCCTAAAACCCTAATGCCTCTTTTGTTCAAAGATTCCACGAAATGGTAATAGCAGTCAGGGAAGTTCGGAGAAATGAAAACGAAGTTCATGAGACCATTGTAAAAGAAAAATTTACGATTTCTTTATGAAACCTCTTACATTGGAAAAATATTTGTTTTGCGGGGGTTATTGCTTGAGTTTGGCGGAGGCGACTTTGACGTCTTCCTCGTCTTTGCCAATGGTTAAAGGACGACCCTTAATGAGCTCAAGGGCCTCTTCTTCGGAGTCCGCTTCAAGAGCGGTTTCGCTTAGTATCACGATCTCATCGTCAGGTTTGACTTCCACTGCCCCATGCCACAAGGCAAAGAACGTGCTCTTGCCGTATGAGGTGATCTTCGCCACGCCCGTAGGCTTAAGCTCGCCAAGGAACGGGGTATGTCCCCTCATGACGCCTAAAGGTCCGCCCGTAAGCGGGAGATAAGCTTCGTCACATTCGCCTTCAAAGGCGACTCCGTTTGGGGTGAGGATGAGAATTTCCATTATTCCTGGCTCTCCATCTTCTTGGCTTTCTCGACGACGTCCTCGATGGTTCCGCAATACATGAAAGCGGACTCTGGGAGGGAATCGTATTTGCCAGAAAGGATCTCTTTGAATGAGTGAACGGTCTCTTTGATTGTGCAGTATTTTCCATCGAAGCCGGTGAAGTTCGCGGCGACGTGGAATGGCTGGGAGAGGAAGTTACGGACGCGTCTGGCTCTAGCGACGACCGCTTTATCCTCGTCACCAAGTTCATCGATGCCAAGGATGGCGATGATGTCTTGGAGTTCTTTGTAACGCTGCAAGAGTTTCTGAACGCCACGGGCGACTTCGTAATGCTCTTGGCCGACGACGGCTGGGTCAAGCATGTTACTGGATGACTCAAGAGGATCGACGGCTGGGTAAATGCCTAAAGCGGCGATGTTTCTATCAAGAATGGTTCTCGCATCAAGATGGGAGAAGGTGGTCGCTGGGGCTGGGTCGGTAAGGTCGTCAGCAGGGACGTAGACGGCCTGGACGGAGGTGATGGAACCGGCATTCGTGGAGGTGATTCTCTCTTGGAGCTGGCCCATTTCTGTCGCTAAGGTTGGCTGATATCCGACGGCGCTAGGCATACGTCCTAAAAGGGCGCTGACCTCAGAGCCGGCTTGGGTGAAACGGAAGATGTTGTCGATGAAGAGAAGGACGTCTTTATGTTCTTTGTCACGGAAGTATTCGGCCATCGTAAGAGCGCTAAGGCCGACTCTCATTCTGGCTCCCGGAGGTTCGTTCATCTGACCGAAGCAAAGGGCGGTGTTTTTGAGAACTCCGCTTTCCTTCATCTCGAAGTATAAGTCGTTGCCTTCGCGGCTTCTTTCGCCGACGCCGCCGAAGACGGAAATGCCGTTATGCTCACTTGCGATATTGCTGATGAGCTCCTGGATGAGAACGGTTTTGCCAACGCCTGCGCCACCGAATAAGCCGATCTTGCCGCCTTTGGCGTATGGGCAAAGGAGGTCGATGACTTTGATGCCGGTTTCGAGGATGTCGTTGGAGACCTTTTGTTCGGAGAAGGATGGGGCTGGGCGATGGATTGGATCATGTTCCTCTTTGGAGAAGTCTCCGCCAAGGTCATCGATCGGTTCGCCGAGGACGTTGAACATACGGCCTAAGGTGCATGGTCCGACTGGGACGCTGATAGGCGCTTCTGTGTCAACGGCTTCCATGCCGCGCTCGACGCCTTCGGTTGCGCCCATGGCAACGCTTCTTACCGTGTCATCGCCGATATGCTGCATGACCTCGGTGGTAAGGGTGCTGCCGTCCTTGAGTTTGATTCTGAGAGCCGTCAAAAGGGCAGGAAGGTGTTTGTCTGGGAAACGGACGTCGATGACCGGTCCCACTGCTTGGACCACTTTGCCGATTAGTTCTTTTTCTTTCATACTGGCTTCTCCTCCTTTTTATTCGTGGGCATTTGCCCCTCCCACCACCTCGGTGATTTCCTGGGTGATGGCGTTTTGTCGCGCTTTGTTATATTCGATGCTGAGTTTGTCGAGCAACTCATCCGCGTTGTCGTTGGCGTTATCCATGGCGGTTCTTCTAGAGGCTTGCTCGCTTAGCTCGCTTTCTAGGAGCCTTCCATATAGGACGCTTGTGAGGTAATCAGGCATGAGGGAATGGATGAGAGTCCTTGGTTCCTCATCGAAGATAGGAGGACAGAAGGATTCGTTCTTCCATTTCTTTGGCCTGATCTGGACCGGAAGGAACTGGAACGTCAACGGGGTGAAGGTTATCGAGTTGATGTAATGGGTGAAGATGATGCAGATGTTCTTGTACTTCTCTTTGTTGAATTCGTCTTTCAGTTTGAGGCAGAAAGAACGGAGCTTTTCCATGTCGAGATCAAGGTCCGCTTCCATAAAATCCCTGACAATATTGAGGTATTTTTCATTTCTCTCGTAATGATGGATGGCTTTGTTGCCGATTGGGACGATGTAGTCGGTTGGCTTGATTATCGAGTCTGCGTATTTGAAGAGATTGCTGTTATAGGCGCCGCATAAGCCCATGTTCGAAGAGATGACGATATAGAGCGTCGGAAGGTCGCCTTTGTTGAGGCAGCCATAGTGAGACATCGTCTCTTTGTCGTGAGCGAAAAGCATCCCCATGAGGTTCTGGTATTCTTCGATGTAGAGGTTACTCTTCTCGAAGGCATCCTTGAGGCGTTTGGTCTTGACCGTGGCGATGAGCCCCATCGCCTTGGTCGTTTTCTCCGTCCCTTGGATGGCTAAGATCCTATGTTTGGTTTTGCTTAATGAGCCAGGCATTCTTACTTAGTCTCTTTCTTTTCGAGTTCGTAGGTTTTCTTGTATTCCTTGATGGCTGAGGTGAGTTTCTCGATAAGCTCGTCGCTGAAGGCTTTCTTCTCGTTTAGCTCTTCGATGATTTCCTTATGGGAATCCTCAATGTAGGTGTACATTCCGGCGAGGAATGGGTTGACCTCTGGAAGAGAGAGGTCGTCGAGGAACTTCTTATTGACCGCGAAGAGCTCGATGATCTCGCGGATCATGTTCATTGGAGCCCAATTGACCTGCTTGAGCGCTTCGGTGACGACTGCACCGTGGGTGAGGATGCGTTTCGTCTCAGCATCGAGGTCGCTTCCGAACTGGGAGAAGCTGAGGTTCTCGCGGTAGTTGGCAAGCTCGATCTTAAGGGATGAGGCGACTTGCTTCATGGCTTTGATCTGAGCGCTGCTACCAACACGGCTGACAGAAAGGCCTGAATCAACAGCAGGACGCTGGCCGGAAGCGAAGAAATCGCTCACGAGGAAGATCTGTCCGTCGGTGATGGAGATGATGTTCGTCGGGATGTAGGCGCTGATATCGCCAGCCTGGGTCTCAACGATTGGGAGAGCGGTGATGGAGCCACCGCCGTATTCTTTGGAGAGTTTGCAAGCTCTCTCAAGAAGTCTGCTATGGAGATAGAAGATGTCGCCTGGATAAGCTTCACGGCCTGGGGCTCTTCTTAAAAGAAGAGAAAGGGCACGATAGGCGACAGCGTGTTTACTTAAATCATCGAAGACAATGAGGACGTCCTCACCGTTTTCCATCCACTCCTCAGCCATGGCCATGCCCGCGAATGGGGCGACGTATTGCTGAGGCGCTGGCTCGGAGGCGGAGGCGTTAATGACCGTAACGTAATCGAAGCAGCCTCTTGCTTTGAGCTTGGCGACGATTCCGGCGACGGTAGAGTTCTTCTGACCTATCGCGACATAGACGCACTTAACGTTCTTGCCTTTCTGATTCACGATGGTGTCGATGGCAATGGAGGTCTTGCCAGTCTGACGGTCACCGATGATGAGCTCACGCTGACCACGGCCGATCGGAATCATGGAATCGATGGCTTTGATGCCGGTTTCGAGAGGGGTATTGACGGATTTCCTGGTCATGACGCCAGGAGCGATTCTTTCAATTGGACGCGTTTTTGCATAGGATATTGGTCCAACTTCGTCTAAAGGAAGGCCTAAAGGAGAGACGACTCTTCCAAGGAGTCCATCCCCTACTGGGACCTCAACGACTTTGTGGGCGCGCTTGACGGTGTCGCCCTCTTTGATTTGCCTGTCGCTTCCTAAAAGGACGGCGCCGACATCATCGAGATTGAGGTTCATGACCATGCCATAGACGTCATTAGGGAAAATAAGAAGCTCACCGAGCATGGCGTTCTTAAGGCCATAGATGGTGGCGATGCCATCGCCGACTGCGATGACGGTGCCTACGTCGCTGCTCTCGACAAGGTTCTCATATCCCTTGATCTGCTCCTTGATGAGAGCGCTTATCTCACTGGGGTTTAGTTTCATATCTTTCCTCCGTCTGTTTTGAGAAGGGTGCTGCGTAAACGCTCAACCTTCCCAAGGATGGTCCCGTCAAAGACTTTGTCATCCACATATACTTTCACGCCGCCGATAAGACGATGGTCGACGTGGTTCTCGAGCTCCACCTTGGAACCAAGGCGGTCCCCGATGGCTTTCTCGATTTTCTTGATTTCGGTCTCGGAGAGTTTCTCCGCCGAATAGACGATTCCTTCCTTAACACCGGAGAAATCGTTAGCGAGTTTGTTGAACGATGAGGCGATGATCTCGAAATGGATGATCTCGTGTTTCATCATGAGGAGCTTAAGGAAAGCCGGAATCTCTTTGTTCTCGTAATCCCCGAAGAGTTTGTCGACGAGGTTATTAAGCGATTCCTCTGGAAGCGAGTACGAGGAAAGGGTCTCCAAAAGCTCAGGGTTTTCCCTGAATAGGCTCAGAACCTTCTTCATTTCCTTTTGGAAAGAAGGGACTTTCTTTGCCTCAAGTGCCAGCTCATAAAGGCCGGCGGCGTATGCGTTTGCTTCCGCTCCCCTCATTTATTCTCCTTATTCGTCCACGCTGTCGACGAATTCATCGACGAGCTTGGCGTTGTCCTCTTTGTTCACTTCACGGCCAAGGACGGCTTTCGAGGCATCGAGCGCGACATTGACGATTTCCTCTCTGATGGCGCGGCGCGATTTCTCTTCGGCCTGAGCGATGGCCTCATCGGCCGCTCTCTGGCGGGCCTCGGCTTGCTCATTGGCGTTTTTGATGATGCCCTCGGCGCTGACTTCGGCGTCGCTTTTGGCTTTACTGATGATATCCCCTGCCTCTTTGCGGGCTTTGGCGATCATCGTCTCGCTCTCTGCGACTTTCTGCTCATACATGGCTTTGGAAGTCTCGCTCTCGCGGATGTTCTTCTCCACGTAGTTCTTTCTGGCGTCGAGGTATTTCTTAACCGGCTTGTAGGCGATGTGATAAAGGAACACGAAAAGGACGATCAACGCGACGAGGTTGATGAGCAAACTCCAGAAGTTAGGGAAGAGTTTGTTCAAGAAATCCTCAGGCGTGAAAGGAAGCGAATCGTATACTTTGATTCCTAATCCGTTCATCCTTGAAGTCCCTGTCATTACATACCAGCGTTAAGAGCTGGAAGACCCATCATGAAAAGGATGAGAAGGGAGACGACAAGAGCGTAAATAGCAGTTGATTCGTCAAGAGCGACCGCGACCATCATGTTGGTGCGGAGCTTGTCAGCCATTTCTGGGTTTCTGACCATGCCGTCCATAGCGTGGGAGCAGATGAGGCCTTCACCGATGGCGGAAAGGCATCCGAAACCGACAGCGATGGCGGAAGCGAGTGCACATAAACCAGCATTCATATTTTTATCCTCCTTATGAATTTGGCGTCCTTATTCTTGGGTCACAAGCGGCTGAGCTTCGCTAGCAGGAAGAATTTCATTCTTCTTTGGGCTAGCTTGCGGCATTTCCTGCGAAATCCAAATAGCCGAAAGGGTTGTGAATACCAGGGTTTGGATGAACCCTGAGAATAAGGAGAAGTAAGAATTGAGAAGACCGACAGGGCCTGGGGCGAGGAAGATGCTCGTCCAGCCTGGGTCATTCCAGAATGGGGACGTTCCGATCGTGCCGACGACGCCAAAAGCACCGAAAATCGCGCTTGAAGCGGAACCTAAGGCCCATTGGATAAGACCAATGAGGATCGTTCCCGATAAGCAGTTGCCGAACATACGCATCGTGGTTGAGATGATCGGCGCCCACATGGTGATGAGGTTGACAGGAAGGAAGACGAAGATCGGCTCCACGTAACGGTGGAAATAACCGAGCTTCGAGTATTTGAGTCCCTGATATTGGATGATCGTGAACATGATGAGGGCAAGGCAAAGAGGGCATGCGAGCCAATCGACGACGCTTGGAAGTCCAAATAGGGAGATATTGAAAGCGATGAAGAGATAAGCGAAGAGGGTCCAGAAATATCCGCCCCAGCCGACATGGTTCTCGCCCATGTTATTGGAAGCGAAGTTGTTGCACATGTCGTAATAGATCTCGGCGAAGAACATGATGCCCTTCGGTTTCTGGAGATACTCTTTCCTCTTGAGGCCGATTCTCGCCCTGATGCCCACCACCGTTCCGATGACCATGAGGAGAAGCATGACGAAAAGCGAGCTCACCAAAGGCGTGTCAATCGAGGCCCAGCCATCCCAATGGAACATCGATTCCATTTTGTCCCCGAAGGAATGGGAGGTCGCGCTTGTGACTCTATCGGCAACGGTTAGGAAAAGGTTCACCGTCTTATCCTCTCTTGGCCCTCATGCGGGTGATGAAAAGGAAGACCTGGACAGGAAGAAGACCTGCGAAAGTCGTCCAGAAGTTGAACATGTTGAATCCGCCGAACCACTTAGGCACGAAAGTGCAGATGGCGGCGATGGTCAAAACGGCGATGTAGATGAGGAATCTTAGGACGATGAAGACAATCATCTTAAATGGATCTGGTTTGGCGCTTGGATCCTTTGGCAAAGCAGCCTCGCTCATCTTGATGATGGTCCAGAAGGAAACGATTTCGGCAATTGTTCCTAATAACCAGCCCATCGGATACGAGAAGCCTTTGTCCTCATAGAAGAAGAAAAATGGGCAAAGTCCGATGAAGGCTACTGCGCCGATGACGGCAAGCCAGAAGATGGTTTTCTGGTTATCGTTTAATTTGAGATACTTTTCGACCATGGGTTTTATGGAGAGTTAACGAGTATACTTTACTTCCCTAAAAGGGAAAAAGCCACAAAAAAAGAGGGCTATTTCTTTGTTTTATCAATAAAGAAATACGGACTCCTCTTTACTTTTCGTCTTTTTCAGCAGAGCCAGACTTGACCATTCCGTCTAGACGGGCTTTCTCGAATTTATAGCAGGATAAGAGCTCCCCGTAATAGAGGCTCTGCATCTGGAGATATTGTTTCTGCGCTTCCTCAGGAATATTCGCGAAATAGAGGGTTTTGAAGATCTTCTCAAGACGGAAGAAGGACTCATAGAGATTGAGGATGGTGACGAGATAGAAATAGGTCTTGCGGCTATAGATGAGAAGAGGCGAGGAATGGGCGATCTCACTCGACATCTCGTACACTTTCGAGTACTGACGGAGGTTGGCGCATCTTTCAACGCCATCGCGGAAATTGAATTTGAAGTCCGGGATTCTGCCAAGCTTCACATCCGGTATGGCTGAGAGCCATCCGTATTCGATGAAACGCTTCATGTCCTTCGACTTGAGGTCGTTCTCTTTCATGCCTTCTTTGATTTTGACGAAAACCTCATCTGTCTCTGCTTTTGAAGGAAGGCCGCCACGGAAGGCCACCGCATATTTCATGTGATTCACGTAAGCGTCCATGACAGGTTTGCCATAAGAGACCAAAACCTGGAGGATGCATTCATTCTCATGGAGGGTTCTCCAAGTGGAAAAGGCCTCGGTTTCGTAGCCGTTTTCAAGAAGATTGACGATGCACTGGGCCATCGAGAAGCCCTTCTTCATGACATCGATGACAAGGGTCTCATTTGGGTTGCCCTGCGGGTAGCGTGAGAGCATACCAAGGACGAAGTTGAGATATAGGGTAAGCGTTGAGATCGTTGGGGTGAAACGGTTCGAGAAGTTCTGGTTGCGGTACGCCAAATGCTCGTTCGTGTAATATTTGTCGAGAGTAAGCGAAAGAAGGAGTTGCTCATACTTATCATCTTTGATGAGGTCGGCCTCTTTCTTCTCTGGGTGGGTGATGAGATAGAAGGAATGTTCATTGACGAGATAAAGGAGAACCTGAAGAGGGTTGAGGTTCATTTTGCTGACGAAAGAAGACTCCTCTTTGATGGCGTCATCTGACTCTAAAGAGTCAAGGAAGGCCTCATAAAGGAAATCGAAGTTCAGGCTCTTCGGAGCGTGGATGGTCTCAAGGAGCTGGGCGAAGTTTTCTTTCGAGATCTTGTTCTCTGACATATGGGACTATTCTACTACTTTTAGTGCGTTATCCGAAATCGAAAGGAGATATGTTTCGGCTTTTAATCCGAAAACCTTCTCGACGTATTGCTTATAAAGACCTAGCTGTTTGGCATAGGCTTCGTCATCAAGCGACTTCGTTTTGTAATCGACGATGATGGCTTTCTCCCCTTCTTTCACAAGGAGAAGGTCGATTGAACCGACGAGGGTATTCTCATCATCGACATATCCGTATTCATGGAATTCATGATATTCGGAAAGGTTATCGAAGATGGAGTGGTCGAAGAGTTTCTCAATCTTGGATCTTTCGGTCTCGCTTCTGATGAAGGAAGCGTCTTTGTTCTTGAAAGAGACAAGCTCAAGGAGGCGGTGCAAGTGAGTACCGTATTGGGCGGCCGCTTCGTTGATTGGGGCGAAGGATGTTTTGGACGCTCTCTTTTCCTCAACCATTTCGGCTGGGCAGTCGATTCTTCTGAGATTTGGCGTCTTGAATGATTCGATTTCCTTCATCTTGGCAAACGGAACCGGTTCAGTCGTGACTGCGCTTCCGTAGACAAAGAGGGAGGAAAGGAAAGATTTGCCCGCCGACCAAAGGAACTGATTGAAGGTCTGCGGCACCACCACATCATTCTTGGTCACGCCTTTCGCATCAGTCTTGCTCCTCACGAGAAGCTTTCTATCAAGCAATGGAATCTCGATGGTTTGATATGAGTCTCCTGAGCCTTCAGGCGAGATGAAGATAATCTGGTTCGAGGCACGGGTAAGCTGGACATAGAAGAGCCTCATGTATTCGCTTATGCCCTTTGAGGTCTCTTTGTCTTTGAAGAGCGAGTAAAGGAAGTTGCCAGAGTATTCGTCGCTTCTGGTCTTAGGCATAAGGAGCCCGAAATCCTTCGAGACGGAATAGAAGCCTTTGGCATCGTCGTTATTCATTTTGCGGACGATATTCGGGCAATAGACGATTGGGAACTCAAGGCCTTTTGAGGCGTGAATTGTCATGAGTTTTACAACATTATCCCCTGCAAAGTCCGCTTTAATTTCCAAATCGATGCCATATTTCTTAATCTTTTCGAAGTGCTCCACGTAGCCTTTGTAATCTAGGCCCATGGTCTCCGCGTATATGGCGTCGCTTAAGAATGAGGTGATGGTTTTGAAGTTTGCTTTGACGTTTCCGATCTTCTTGAGTTTCGCAACGAAGCCATACTTCTCGATGAGGTATGAGATGGCTTTGTATAAGCCCATTGAAAGAAGCTTCTCTTTGTCGGCGAGCATCTCTTTGATGAGTTCGTCATCTCTATATGAGCCATCCTGTAGTTCGTTGAAAAGCTTATCGTCATCTTCCTCATAGAGGTAGCTGCGTTTGATGGAGGCGTAGCAGTGTTTCGTGGCCTTTTCATCCACTCCAACAACCAGAGGCAATTTGAGGAGCCTCATGAAGACCATGTTTAGGTTATCGTCACCAAGCTCATTTCCGATCGTGGCGACAAGAGGGATCTTGGCCTCACCGAAAACCTTCTTGTAGACGTTGAACTGGGTTTTGGTTGGCATAAGTATGGCGAAGTCGTCCCACTCACAAGGCCTATGTCCACCGTTCTTTGAGTCGATCATGAAGCCATTTTGGACTTTGTCGATGATATCGTTTGCCACCGCCCTCGCTTCGAGTTCGGCCTTTTCAAAATCTTCATTTAACTCATAGGTGAGGAATTGGGCTTTGAATTCATTCTTTGGCTCAGTGCCATAAAGGAACGAGTTTCCAAACAATAAGGCGTGGCCGCTTGGATAGTTAACATCGCCAACGTCTTTGCTCATGATTCTCTCAAAGAGAGAGTTGATGGCATTGATGACCTCTAAGCGTGAACGGAAGTTCTTCTGGAGGAAGATGGCATGACCACCATTATCCTTTTCGTAGTTAGCGAGTTTGCCAGCAAAGATGTCCGGGTTAGCGTACCTGAAGCGATAGATGGACTGCTTGATGTCACCAACCATGAAGACATTGTCATCGGCGATTTTGCTGATGAAGAATTCCTGGAGGTCGCTGGAGTCTTGGTACTCATCGATCATGATGTATTTGTACTTGTTCTTGATCTCGGAAAGGATCTCTTCGTCATCAAGAAGGGTTCTGGCTAAAGAAGCGATGTCATTGAAGCTATATGAATTCTTCTCTTTCTTGTAAGAAAGCATGTCGTCATAGACTTCTTTGGCTATGTCGACAAGGATTTGAGCGTATTTCTTGGTTTCGAGGATCCTCTTCTCTTGGTCGTCTGGGTCACCATTGATCTCAAGCGAATCAATGACTCCTTTGAAGAGGCCTTTGGCGATATCCCTATGGAGCTTATCCTCTTCGGCCCATTCGTGTTTTCTTACTATGGCGAAACCAGTGTCATATTCCACGCCTTTATAGACGGCTTTGGTTTTCTTTTCTTTGGCGAGCTTCTCGACAAGGAGTCGCTTATAGAGTTCGCGGTAGCTTCCAAGGTTAATCCAAGAAGAAACATATTTGTGATCGGTCGCCAAAACCTCATCGTCCCCTTCTAACAAACTGAAGGCGGTACGAAGGTCTTTGTTGCACTTCTCGTAATATTCCTGCTCAGCTTTCTCTAGGAACTCTTTCTGATAAATCCTCTCTTTGAGATCTTTGAAGAGTTCGTCTGGATTTGGGGAGAGATCCGCTAAACGGAGAACTCCATCGATATAGCCGACTAAGCATTCGTCATCTTTGAGGGTGAAGGCTTTGACGAGGTCGGCGAAATCAGGCTCCATCTTCTCATATCTCTTAGAAAGAGCCGCGTCGATGAATTCCCTTTTCTGGATGGAGAGGAACTGTTCTTCCGCGACTTTGATATCAGGGTTGATGCCAAGCTTGAAGGCGTATTTCTTAACGAGCTTAAGGAAGAAAGCGTCGTAGGTCGTGATATCCGCACATTCGACCTCGCTAGAAAGCTCAGGGAGTTTGCTCCTGGTCCTGCTCTTCATTTCGGCAGCGGCCTTATTGGTGAAGGTCAAAACAAGAAGCTGATCGAGGGTGGCGCTGCCATCTGCGACAAGCTCTTTGATGCGCTCAGTCAAAACGGCGGTCTTGCCGCTTCCTGCGCCAGCGCTCACAAGGAAGTTGCCTTTCCTGGAGTTGATGGCCTCTAATTGTGGTGCATCGAACTTAACTGGCATGGGCATCCCCTTCTACGCCATCATCCTCTTCGGGATCCGTGCTGGATTTGCGGAGGATTTCGGCAGCAATTTTCTTTTTATCGACGAAACAAACGTCATGGAATGGGCAATATTCGCAAGCGTCTATTTTTCCTTTGATGACGGTTGGTTTGATTTCGAAGTTGCCCTTCATGATTGAGTCGTCGGACTCGAGGACAATCTGTTTTGCTCTTTCGGCTATCTCATGGAATTCTTCGTCGCTCTTGAACCTTGGATATTCCGCTTGTGAGGTTAAGCAGCCATTCTTATCGAGTTTGCACCCATCGAAGAGTTCACTTGTGCCGTCTAAGCCTGGTTCAACTAGGCGGAGGAAGTCAGGATCATTAAGGAAGACGCCTTTGAGGCGGAGTTCCTTTTGATCGGCTGCGTCCATTGGCTGGCCTTTTTCGTTTTTGAGGTTATATGGGAGGACCGGCGAGATGAAGAGACCGCCGATCTTGGCGTTATCAAAGGCAGCCTTATCGTTCTCTAAGGCGAACGCATATAAAGGAAGCTGCAAGGACAAGCCATGTTCATTCCTAAATAAGGCTTCGTCGAAACTGGTTGAGCCAGTCTTGTAGTCGATGATGAAACAACGTCTATTGTCAGCCGGGCCAAAGGAAACGACTTTGTCATATCTGCCTGTGACTCTTGGACCGCCTAAATCGATATTGAACCAACCCTCGGCCATGAAGTTAGGATCCTTGAGGTTGGCTTCGTATTTCTTCTGGAACTCGAGAGACTTCTTGCAGTACCCACGGAGATTCTCGACAATCGCTTTCTCTTTTGGGGTGAATGGTTCTTTAGACTCATCGATATCGCTTGGGTCTTTGATAATCCCCTGCTCTATATCCATCGCTTCTGAATAGGCTTTATCGAAATTGAAGTCTTCTTTCTTGTGATACATCTCAAGGGTCTTGTGGAAGATGTTTCCGATCCTTGAGGCGAAGTTCGATGGGGAATCATCTGCCAAAACGATATTGCTCATGAGATATCTGAATGGGCATGAACGGTAATTGCTTAAGCTTGAAGCGGAGTATTTCCTCTTCTTGTCCCTCATGGTCTTTGAGCCTTTGAAGGAAGGTTTGTATGTGCGGTAGGACTTAAGGTCTGAGGCTTCTTTATAGGCTGCTCTCCTCTTATCGTCTTGGAGATAGTTCTCATATTCGTCTTCAAGAGCGGCGAAAAGGAATGCGCCTTTATCGTGAGCGTACTCGTATGGGCCATTCTCATCCTCCGCTACCGGAGAGTTAACGACCTTCATCGCGTATTTCTCAGCGAACCCAGAAAGGAAATGGTGTTCCTCGAATCCAAGTTCGAAGAAGGTGATGAGTTTGAGGTTGGCGTTATGTAAGAGCTTGTCCACTCTCTCGCTCTCGCCAAGAGAGATGTCTTTGGATGTGTCTAAACCAATGAGCTTCTTTTCTTTGTCGCTAAAGAAGCCTGATTCATCTTTGACGGTTGGGTATTGTCCCATCGCGAAATTGACGCAGTAGAGATGTCCTTCAAGAGGGCAAACAGGTTCGCTCAAAACTTGGATGAGGTTCTTGAATTTGTCATCATGAGGTTCTTTCTCTTTGGCGATATCGTCGTAAATCGAAATGGTTTTTGCGTGGGAATTTTCGAAAACCACCGCAAATTCGCGGGCAAATTTCTCAATCGTGTCAGCATCCTTCGAATCTGGATACTTCTCTCTCATGAGGGACACCGCTTCTTCTAAACCTTTCTCGAGATAGGTTTCCCTGAAGGTCTTGTAGATGCCCATGTCATAGAGCCTCTCTTGGAGCTTGATGCCGATGGTGATGCCATACATCTTGTTGAACTCGTTGATGAGAGGAACGTAGTCCGATGTGAGGCCATAGACATAGATGTCTTTAAGCGGGGTCTTATTGACGTCGATGTCGTAAGCGATCTTGTTGTAGAGGAAATGGAGTTCCTCATATGGGTCGATGAATCTATTCACGACATTCGTGCTTGGGTCTTTGTAGTCCTCGAACTCGAAATCGATCTCCATCTTCCCTGAGAGGCTTCCAAGGTATTCGGAGATAATTGAGGCTTCGCGGTAATAGCCACTGATGAGGATATGGGAACCGATGAAGGTCCTTTCTGGATAGGCTACTTTGAAAAGAAGATGCTCTTTGATGAGCTCATCCCTTAAGGAAGCGTATTTCTTCACCTCCACTCCTTTTTCGAAATGCGGAGCGGCAAAGGCTTTGAGAAGATCTTTGGCCACCAAATAGGAATAGCCTTTTCCTAGAAGGAAGCGGAGAGCCCTATCGTCATAGTTATAGTCGAAAAGCGCCTTCATCTCCTGAAGGGTCATGACCTCAAGATCAAGATAGGGGTTTTCCAACTTTTTGCGTAGGTAAAAATCCTTCCTCGAGGGATGGGCTATAACAACGTTTTTAGTTTTCGGACTAAAGAGATAGGGCATCGAATTTAATGTTTCGGTTTATAGGCTCTGGTCGCTTTGACGGCTTCAACCCAGCCTTCGTATAAAGACTCGGCTTCTTCTTTCTCCATCATCGGGCTATAGCGTTTGGCTTCTTTGTGGCTGTTGAGGATATCCTCATAGCCGTTATAGAAACCGCAAGCCAGTCCGGCGAGATATCCAGCGCCTAAGGCTGTGGTTTGGATGCATTTTGGAAGCGAGACCTCACACTGAAGGATGTCGCTTTGGAATTGCATGAGGAGCGCGTTATCGGAGGCGCCGCCGTCGACTCTAAGAGTCTTAAGCGGGAGTCCAGAATCCCTGACCATCGTGTCAAAGACGTCTCTAGACTGATAGGCAATGCTATAGAGGGTGGCTCTGGTGATGTTATGACGGTCTGCGCCACGGGTTAAGCCTAAGATGGCGCCACGGGCATCATCGTCCCAATATGGGGTGCCAAGACCAACGAAAGCAGGAACTACATAAACGCCATTGGTGTCAGGCTTTCTTTGGGCGTATTCCTGGCACATCCAGGATTCTTTGAACCAAGCCATCTCGTCGCGAAGCCACTGCACCGCCGCTCCGCCAATGAAGACGGAACCTTCAAGCGCGTAGGTGGTCTTGCCATCGATTCTCCAACCGACGGTTGTGAGAAGACCGTTCTCGGAGATGATTGGGGTCTCACCGATGTTCATGAGCATGAAGCAACCGGTACCATAGGTATTCTTGCTATCGCCTTTGTCGAAGCAGCACTGTCCAAAGAGGGCGGCTTGCTGGTCGCCAGCGACCCCATAGATGTGGATGTGTCCACGGAAGAAGCTCGCTTCTCCATAATCGGCAGAGTTATCAAGGACCTTTGGAAGCATGTTTTTGTTGATGCCCCAGATCTTGCAAAGCTCATCATCCCAATCCATCGTGAAGATGTTGAAGAGAAGGGTTCTTGAAGCGTTGGAGACATCGGTATAGTGATTGCCTTTGGTCATCTTGTAGACGAGCCAGGAATCGACTGTGCCGAACATGAGCTCGCCATTGTTCATCTTCTCTTCGGCGCCTGGAACGGCCTCCAAGATGAAGCGGATCTTCGAAGCGCTGAAGTATGGGTTGATACGTAAGCCGGTCCTTGAACGGATGAACTCGTCTTTGTCCATGTAGCGTTCGCAGATCTCATGGGTTTGTCTGGATTGCCAAACGATAGCAGGATAGATGGCCTTGCCGGTGTTCTTGTCCCAGACGATTGTGGTCTCACGTTGGTTCGCAATGCCAAAGCCCACCACTTGCTCATAGGTGATGTTGGCTTTGATCATGAGCTCGTTGATGACGTCGACGACGCTGACCCAAAGTTGGTTAGGGTCTTGTTCAACCCATCCTGGCTCAGGGTAGAGGCATTTGAGAGGGCGTTGGGCCATCTCAACTTCTTCGCCTTTGTTGGAGATGAGAATAGCACGGGTCGAGGTCGTGCCTTGGTCGATAGCGATTATGTATTTTTCCATGCTTAAATTATAGCCTTTTGTGCGAGCGCGTAGAAGAGTCTATGAGGCAAAGGGAAAAAGAAAAAATCCACGGGGGTTTTGCCGTGGATTTTCGCTTATTTTACTTCTTTAATGGGGCAAGCCTCATCTCAATCTCGTCAATCTCCTTGACGATATCCTTCGATAGGACCTCGCAGCCGTTTTTGGTAATGAGAAGATCGTCTTCGATACGGACGCCGATATTCTTCTCGGCGATGTATAAGCCTGGCTCGTCGCTGATGATCATGCCTGGCTCGAGCTTGAGTTTCTTATACTCTGGCGAGCATGGGATCTTGTATGGGTCATGGGTATCAAGACCGATGAGATGGCTGACGCCGTGGAAGTAATACTTCGAGATGTCTTCCTTTTTCTCGATGATGCCGTGTCTAAGGCATTCGCTAGAGAGATATTCGATTGTGGCGTTCTGAAGCTCCTCGATGGTGACGCCTGGCTTAGCGATCGAGGCGATCATCTTGTTGCAGCCAAGGACGATTCCATAGACGAGTCTTTGGAAGTCACTGAATTTGCCGTTAACTGGGGCGCATCTCGTGATGTCAGCACAGTAATAGTTGTGTCTTGATCCAAGGTCAGAGAGGAGCAAGTCTCCATCCTTAACGATTCCCTGTGGGTTAGGGTAATGGAGGATGGCGGCGTTTCTTCCTGAGGCCATGATGGTGTTGAATGAGACTCCCTGGTATCCATTCTCATCGTTGATGATGTGATGGAAGACATCGGCGAGCTCATATTCCTTCATGCCGTCTTTCATGTTCGCCCAGATGGCGTAGATGCCGAGTTTGGTAACGCGAATGGCTTCTCTGAACTCTTCCACTTCTCTAGCGCTCTTGCGAAGACGGAGGGTTGTGATGAGAGGGAATGCGTCGTTGACGATGATCTCGCTATAGGTGTTCTCAAGGATGCGCTTCATCTCTCTGGTATCGGTGTCGTCGGCAATCTTGATTTCACGGTCAAGGTCGAGATAGACGCGGCTGACCTCGCCATAGGCGTCCTCTCCGAGAATGAGATCGAGTTTGGCTGGGAGGGAGATGTTCGTCATGACGTTGCTGATGCCGCTTATGGCACTAGCCTCTTCAGACTTGAGTCTCTTGCCATACCACTTCTCTTTTCTTTCATCGTATGGGCTGATGAAGAGGAACTCTTTCATCTCGCCTTCGCTGTTAAGGAGAAGAAGAACGCTGTCAGGCTGATCGATGCCGGTAAGGTAATAGAAATTGCGGTTGACCTCAAACGGATATCCTTCGTCCGCGGATGAGACTTTCTCGACTCCGCTATAAAGGATCATGATGCTTGGGGATTCCATCAAGTTGACGGCTCTTTGCCTTCTTTCGGCGTATTCATTTGGACTGATCATAATTGTTTTCTCCTTTTCGCTAAGGACTCTTTTTCTTCCTTTATCTCTAACCTTCCGGTGTACTTCTCTATGAGAGGCTTAACTATCTTAGCATCGCCTGAGACTTTTAGAGAAATTTTCTCTAAAAAAGATTCGTTGCTGATAGTGACACTTAAGCGAGAGCATTCCTTCTCGAAGATGGCGAAATCGCTGTAGCTCATCGATAAGGTAGCCTCATATCCTTCAACAAGGTCGGCCATGACGGTTTCCTCGACCGCTTTAAGGCCAACGTCCCTATAGGTTCTCGTAAGCCTTCCTAAGCCAAGCTTTGTTCCTCCGAAGTAACGGACGACGACAAGAAGGACATGGTCCACTTCCCTGCCACGAAGGATCTCTAAAAGAGGAAGTCCAGTGCTTCTGGCTGGTTCGCCTTCGTCACTGCATCTCTCGAAAGGAAGGAGCCTTGCCGCATATGGGTAATGCGTGGCTTTTGGGTATTCTTCCCTGACTTTCGCCAAAAGCCCTGCGATCTCTTTCTCATCGTCGAAAGGAATCACAAGGCCAATGAAACGAGATCCGAGGATCACGAATTCATAGATGTGTTTGGCAAAAGGGTAGTTCATTAAGCGGCTAAGATGGTTGAGGCGTTCTTGAGGTAACCGGAAGCATTCCATGGAGTTGGTTTGCTTGTTGGCTGCATCGCGAAGTGCGCCATGTCACCAATGGCAAGTAAGTCAAACAAGGTTCCTTCATAGAAGGAGACGATGACGTCGCTGTAATCAACAGCGGAGAAGCCGCTGAGGGCATCAAATATTGCGCTGCAAAGAGGCTTGTTGGTAACGCCACTGCTCTTGATGTTGCTCATAAGCGGGATGAGGTACTCTTTCATGAGCTCGATGAAGTCGGCGTAGTTGCTAACCTCTGGACGGTAGTTGACGTCTGCGAGGTTGTTTCCGCTGTTGAAGCGATGGTTGCTGGCGGCATAAGCCTTCATATCTTCATAGAAGACACGGCCGAAACCGGATTTGAGTTTGGCTTCGAAGGTGTTCCAAGAGTGACCAGCACTGAGAGTGATGTACTCTGGGATGCTCTTTCCGCTTGCGGCGGTGACGCCATCGATGCCACTCGAGACGGCAATCATTCCGCCGAGGGACTTGCCCATCTCGTAGGCGACGTAGAGGGAAGCGACGTCCATGATGTTGGCATCGAGCCACTCAGTGACATCGGCAATCTCAGCCTCAGTGAGGTGGTTCTGATCGGCACCGACGAAGATGGTGTAGAGATCTTTATAGACGCTTCTGATATCGGCATCGTCATAGTTCGGGAAGTATCTCGCGAGGTTGACGGTTGTCGTACCTTGCTGGAATTTGAGGAGGTTCGAGAGAACGACATCGCCACCTGTGAAGACACCGGTAGCGGCTTCTTCGTTAGCGGCGTTATAGACCTTGGTGTAGATGGAGTCGCCGTTCTTCGCGTAGTTGGAGAGAGCGGTAAGGTTGCCTGAGGTGCTGAAGAGGGTGGCAATCGCAGTTGGATCGGCACCGATATCGATATAGCTGGTGCCATTGTGGAGCTTATCGATCATGGCGATGAAGTTGCTGATAGCGCCTTTGTGGACGGTGCCATCATAGGTATCAAGTCTGGCCTTATCCATGCCGATGAGGGCGTTGGTATCGAAGGCAAGAGCGATGTCCGTCATATTGCCATCGCAAGTGACGGTGATCATGTCGCCAAGGACGATGTCGGTGTAGGTTGATCCGTCATTGATGACGTAACGTTTGACGCCTGCGCTGACATCTTCTGGAACGACATTGTGGCTAGCGCCAGCCTTCTGGTAAGAAACCACTGGAGCATTGGCACCACTATAGGTGATGGTGAGCGAATTCACAGGGGTTTTGACAGGGATTTCGAAGGTTAAGGCGTTTGGAGCGTAGTTCAAAGTGGCAACGGAGTAGTTGCTGAAGTGAAGCTTGTTGGCAAGGAAGTCGCTGGCCTGGTATGGGATGATCTCACGGATCATGTCAACTTCGTTTAACGCATAGAGAAGATCGCCGATATCCTCAGGAGCGAGGTTCTCAAGCGTGTCGGAGTCAACACTGACGCTCGAACCGGTGATGATGCCTAAATCGAAGGCGGTGCAAAGAAGACCGGCATCCTGGGTATCGTTGATGAGGAGAGCGGCAAGCTCGTCTTCCCACTTCTCATCTGGGTAGGCTTTGATTTTGGCCAAGAGCTTGGCTTCGCTGTCATGATACTGGCTGTCGATTGTCTCGCTGTAAGAGAGAGCGGCAAGGGTCGAATCATCGAAGATCTTGTACATGGCCTGCTCGAAGACGCTGAGGTCGGTCTTGGTGTCGGCCGCACTATCATCAACCTCAAGGATGTAGGATGGGCCGTCTTTCGAGAAGATATAGGACTCATTGAGACCATCAAGGATGTTTCTGATCTTGGTGATGCTGTTCTTGTCGCCGAAGTCCGTAAGAGCGCTTGGGTCGCCCTGGATGAGGTGGACGGTCTCGGCAAGAGAATCGATCTCTTCGTTGTCGAGGTGTCTGCTGAAGTCAGGGGCGAGAAGCTTAGTCATGGTCTCTGGCTTTTTATAGATTCCATTGTCCTCGTCCCAATCGATGGCGTAGTTATACGCGTAGTATGGGTTCGCACGGGTGAGTTTGACGTCCGTGAGAGAGATTTGGCCGATGGATTTGGCAACTGCGTTAGGAACGGTGTCATAGGTCCAGTCGCAATTGTTGAGGAGGATAAGGAACTTGGAAAGATCGGCAACGCTCATCTCTGAGAGGTCGTTGTTGTCAAGATCGTCGATGAGAGTTTGATCATCAATCAAGGTTGCGAGAAGGGTGTTGATGGAATTTGGAGCTGTTTTGTCGTCGATATTGGTGGTTGGAAGGGTGTTCGCGTTTTCAACCGTAACGGCGATCTCTGGATAGTAAGTGGCAGCGAGGTATTTCGCTTTGGAGAGAGCGTCATTGTAGTAGCCGTTTGCAACGTTTGCGATATCTTTTGGAGACTTGGCATCGAACATGTATTCCTCAACAAGGGTGTCGGCAGTGAGAACTTTGCCGATGAACTGCTGGAAGACGGTTTCGGTTGATCCGCTCTTCTTGCTGTTGAAGATGTGGCTCTTAGCGAAGGTGGCGAGGAGGCCGGTGATGCTGTCGACGTCATCTTGTGGGATCGAAGTAAGATCGGTGACGTTGATGCCGCCGGAAAGGACGCTGCCATGGCGGATGACGGATGCGAGGTTGTAGCACTCATCTTCGTTATAGCCAACAGGAGCGTAGTCGTAAGTCGTGGTAGGAATTGTGTTTTTGCCAAGGTAATAGAGGTTGGCGTCGTCAAGGTTAAGTCCACTGCTTCCTAAGGAAGTGTTGACCGTATCAAGAGCGGTCTCAAGCTTCTCAGGGAACCCTGGGTAAAGGAGGCAGGAATCGTTGATGTCGATGAAGAGGTCGGCAATGATGTCTTCGCCGAACCTGGCTTCCTGGAAGTAGTCGTTGAAGTTGAAGTTGGCAGAGAGGTTGATGCCCATGACGTGGAGGTCATCGACGATCTCGACGAAGCGGTCGATCTCGTCTCCCCAGCTGTCTCTTGCGTCAACCAAGCCCTTGATGACCGGGAACATGGCCTCGGCTTTCTCGTCGCTGCCATACCATCCGCTCTGCTTGAGGACCATGAGCATCTGCTCATCGAAAGCGGTCGTGGTCAAGCCAGCGGTAGTTTCCTGGAATTCGGAAAGGGTCGTGAAGACCTTATTCGAAGCAAAGGACTTAAGGAGAGGAGATAAGAAGTGATTTGGATCGAGGTTCTCGATATTGGTCATAGAGTCGGTGTTGATCGATCCGTCTGGGGCAAGGAGTCCGCTCACAGGATCGGTGACGATGGCAAGGAGGTCAGCGATGGAATTGGCCACTTTCAAGCGATCGGCATCGCCACAGGTGTAGGCGTACATGATGTTGGAATTGTCGAAGGTGTGGACTGAAGTCGCAAGGGTGTCGACGACGACTTTGAGAACGGCTGGGACACCAGTCTTTCCAAAGAGGACGGAGTCGGACATATCGCAAAGGAGAGCGCGGAAGTACTCAACCTTGAACTGGCTGAGGTCAGCGCTTGCACCGCTGTTCATAAGGTTGAAGGCACCGCTGGCAGCTAAGTTTCTGATGATGTTGCCGAAGATCTCGCCTTCGTGAGCGAACAAGGCTTGCTCAACCGCGATTGGAGCGAGGCTGTCAGCATGAGTGACGCTATGGTCGGTGACGCGTGCCTTGAAGTCGCTATAGTCTTCGCTTTGGTCGCCAGGAGCAGCAACTACTTTGTAGACGCCGCCTTCATAGGTTTCGGTGAGGTTAGCGAAGTAGGTTCCAAGGTTCGAAGAGCCCTTGAAGGTCTCAATGAGCTTCGAAGCGATGTAGTTCGGGAAGTTGTAATCGTAAGTGCCATCTTCGTTGGTCTTGATGAAGAGCTGGGAATTGGCAAGGTAATTGAACACGGATTCCATCATCTCTGGGTCGATGGATTCGAAATCGATGTTGGAAAGGTCGCCGAACTGAGCGGCGTATTTCGTCATCGTGTCGAGGGCAGCGCCTTCGGCGGTCCAGTTCGTGATGTTCTTGAAGGAGAGGGTGACAGTCTCACCGCCTTCATTGACGTAGGTGAAGATGTCGACGCTTCCTAAGGAGCTATCGATGACGGTTCCGATCATGGTTCCAAGGAGCTCACTGCCATCGATCTTGGAGAAGAGTTCTTCGAAGCAGATCTCAGACATCGAATCGATGGTGAAGTTGGAGAGGGAACCGAGGATGCCCGCGCTGCACATGTAGTCGATGAGGTCGACGAAGCTCGTGATTTCGCTTTCGACATCGAAGGTGTCGCTGCAGATGATGTCTTCCATGGAGTCGCTAAGCTCAGCGCTTCCCATGCCTAAGGTATCGAAAACGGTCTTGAAGAGATTAAAGAAGTTGCTGTTCTTCTTGCCCTCAACTTCTGGGTTAAGGATCTTGTTATCCGCGAAAGCGGTAAGGAGTTTGACTAACTGCTTCTCATGGTTGGCGGTCTCAAGGGAACACATGTGGCTGAATGATTTCTCAAGAGCGCGCATATTGCTCGTGTTGGTGGAGATGGTTGAGGCGAATCCGATGATATCCTGGCAATCGGCGAGGACGTCGATGAGTTTGGCGAATTCTCTGCCTACGATGCTCTTTCCGGCATCGTCAACACAGGTTGTATCGACCACGAACTCATTTCCGAATAAGTCTTTGAGTGGGCTATCATCACCACCGAAGAAGTTAGAGATGAATGGAGGGATGACGGTTGAGAAGACTTTCGAACTGTCGATGTTTCTGACGCAGTTGGCAAGGGCCTTAAGCAAGCCTTCTTTGGCACCTAAGAAATTGTTATCTTTATCGAAATAGATGCCAGGCATGTCTTCGAAATTCTCAATGAGTTCCTTTCCTTCCTCGGAATCAAGGAGAGGAGTGAGGATATTGAACATGGCCTGAGTTTCGGTCTTGGCTGCCTCTTTCTTGGCATCGACCGTGGCTTCGGCTTTGAATTCGTTGACGAGGCCATCAAGGCTCACGGTATCAGGGCCGGTGAGACCAAGGGCTTCGTTCAAAGAGGCCTCTAAGAGTTCGAGGATCTTTGGAACGGCATTGATAAGAAGGTTGGAGTCGAAGAGGCAGGTATCCTCAGCGGAGGTTCCTTCCGCTTCCTTGCCATCGATCCAGTGCTCGACCTGGTCTTTGTGCTCAAGGAGGGAGGTGATCATCTTGGTCGTGATCTCGGTTGTGACATCAGATGCTGAAGGCTGACTTGCTTCTGAGGAAGTTGTTCCACTAGAGCTGGCAGCAAGCTGGAATATGTATCGGATGAATTCAGGATCGACGGTGACGATTTCATAGAATGTGTCAAAAATCACCTGCAATTCGTGGCCGAAATCAATTGATCTGATGGATTCAGGGATGGCGACTGGATATCCGCTTTCGCCCCTTCTGATATCCTCTTCGGTGAGTTCTGGGAGGATGTCTCTGACACCGATGGTGATTTCGGTTGGGTCCCCTATTGGCTGTTCGTATTCTTTGACGGCCTGGACATAGATAGCGGAGACGATGATGTCATCAAGGACTCTCTTCTCGCTTGGGGAGATGAATTTGAAGAATTCGTCAAAGACGGTTCTGTATTTGGACTGGAAGACGTCACCGAGTTCTTCCATCTCAACGAATGAGCCGTCTTCATTGACGACTTCACTGATGATGCCGGACTCGGCAACGGTATCCCAAAGGGAAGCGAGCTGATCAAAGGAAGCGGCTGGCTCATAGTTCTCGAAATCGATTCCTTCTTCGGTCAAGACGTAATCCGCGATCTCAGGAAGATTGAGGGCGAACTGGAGACCGAATGGGAGGAGGGATTTGATGAGAGGAGAATTGCCAACGACGCGGATGGCGGTTGGGATGAGGTCGCCGGTGAGAATAGGCATGATGTTGAAGTTCTCCATATTCTCTTCGGTGAAGATGCCTTCGTTGATGGCGGTGCCGGCGAGTTCGACGACGTTCTTAAGCTCTCTCATGAGGCTGAGCTTGGTCTTGCCATCGGCATCGACGTCGATGGTCGTGATGTAGTCGATCAAAGCGGCATCGAAGGTAAGGCCGGTATTCGGATCGGTGTACCAGCCGAAGAATGTCTTGGAAAGAAGCGAATTCTCATAGGTGTCCACCACACTTGTGAGAACGCTGTAGAACTGGTCATTGGCGACAAGCGTTGCGTGGTTTTCAGGTTTCGGAAGCTTGCTATAAGTCTTCGAGACGGTGTTGACGAGGGAAGTGAGAGGAGAGATGAACATCGCGAGGATAGCCGCGTTGATGAGGACTTCCTCGATGGCGGAAACGATCTTGAGTTTCTTGACTCTGTCCCCTTCCTCGTTCTTTCTCCAAAGGAGATGTTTGAAAAGGAGATGCCAAAGAAGTGTGCAAAGAAGGCCACCGATGATCCAGATGAGGAGAGCTTCGACGACAAGAAGAATGACGCAGACGAAGGAGAGGATGAAGGCCAAGGCCAAACCGAGGATGGTCTCTGGATCGGCATTGACGCCATAAGCCTGCATGGCCTGGGTGAGAATGTTGGTGCCGGTCTCTCTAACAGAGGTGATCGGAGCGGACAAAACTACCGTTTCGCCATTAACCTCGATTTCCTGCACGAAATCGCTGCCCATGCCAAACCACCCCGGAACACCGAGATCTTTGAGGTTCAGGTCAGCGACGGAATTACCAATTGATTTAAGCGAGAGGATGGCACCTACGATGAGGATGCCGAAGAACACCAAGCGATAAGTTCCGTATACCCAGCCGCGTCCAAGCCCGCGTAAAAAAGAAATAACGAGTATCGCTATGATGGCGATGAAGATGCCCAAAAGCACCATGTTCATCACATTCGTGACTTGTGAAATGTCAAAACTTTCTTCGTAGAAACGCATAAAAATCCTCCGCTTCGGATGCTTGGTATTTCTATTATGGAATAGACATGGGTTAATTTTCAATTAAAATAGACCCATGAGCGAAACTAAAATCGATACTTATTTCCATAATCCATTTGAGAAGACGACCTGTAAGAACTGCGGCCACCACTTCGATTCTCTGCAACCTACTTGCCCAAAGTGCAAAGAGAAAAGCGATCACCCAAGGGCAAACCCTCTTAACGAAGTTACTTTCGCTAACCCGATTATCGAGATCATTTTGTTCCTCATGGGTTGGCAGGGAATCAGGATCTTTGCCGAGATCGCCAGGAACATCATCAAAAATAGGGTCAATAGCGGATTATTGGACGCCAACGAAGCGAACATGGTCCTCAACTATACCGTTTACGGTATCCTCTTTGTCATTTTAATGGGCATCGCCTCAATCTATATTCCTAAGCTTTTCAAATCCTTCGCCAAATCAACAACCCTTTGGGGTTTCCTTGTCTGCATTGCGGTTTTGACCTTCGACATCGTCTGGGGAAACATCTCAAGCATCCTTGGCGCCACCATAAACGAGAATCAGGAAGCCATAAACGAGATATCGAATATGAACCTGCCTCTCTCGATTCTTTTCTTGGCCATTCTCGGCCCGATGTGCGAGGAGCTCACGTATCGCGTTGGCCTCTTCAACTTTGCGAGAAGATTCAACAGAGTCGTTGGTTATATCACCGCCTCAATCATCTTCGCACTCATCCATATCCACGACTTCGGAAGCCTCAACGAATGGCTCTCCTTCCCAAGCTACGCCTTTGCCGGTTTGGCCTTCGCCTATGCCTATGAGAAATGGGGTTTAGGCGCTTCCTACTTAGCTCATTTCCTCGTCAATTTCTTAGCTGTTTTAATCAATGCAAGATGAAAGAAAAATTCCAATTTCTCCAACAATTCCCTATTAAATTGCTCGCAATCGTCTTCATGACGCTCGATCACATCGGCGCTATGATGACCGATCCGACGAGGTTCGCGATTGGCTCAAGTGCCTATACCGTCGGCTTCGTTTTCAGGTGCATCGGAAGGCTTGCTTTCCCTCTCTTTGTTTTCTTTTTAGCGGAAGGCTTGAACAAAACCCACGACCGCCTCAACTACGTCTTAAGGCTCGCCCTTATGTGGGGTGGCATAACCCTTTTTGAGATCATCCTTCAAGCCATTAGATCGGATGTGGTCATTCCTGCTGAAGCGTTCACAGACCTTCTCATGTACGCGTTATTCATCTATTTCATTGAGCATAAGAAAGCCCCAATGAAACTCTTGGCGATTGTGCCTCTTGCCTATATCGGTCTGAGCTATGCGTGTGACTTAAGTGAAGGCTACGCCTCTCTCAATCAGATGACCAGCCAGTGGTCCTCCTTCTTCCCTCTCTTCTTAAGAAGCGGTTATTCCGTCTATGGTTTCGTCATGGTTCTAGGCATCTACTATGGACCGAAGGTCGTGAACTACTTCTTCAACGCCACGATCAAGTCCTCCCCTGATGTCGAAATTGACATGAGCGAATGGACAAGCGGACCTCGTTATCAGGGGTTGTTAAACGCCATAACCAATTCGGTCATCATCATTTCCACATTGATTTTCTGGCTCATCGAAAGAACTAGCGGTATCTCCATCTTTGATATGGGCCACCAAAGCTGGTGCCTCTTGGCCTGCCTCCTCATCTTCTGCTACAACGGGCAAAGAGGATACAACAAGAAATGGTTCCGTTACTTCACTTACCTCTATTACCCTGTGCATCTTGTTTTGATTTTCGGGGTATTTGCTTTATTCTTTTAGCGTGGGAGGTACCCAAAATGTTAAAACACATCAAAGATTCTGCTGAATTCAATAACGAGACCGCGAAAGGCAAAGTCCTCGTCGACTTCTTCGCCACTTGGTGCGGACCGTGCAAGATGCTCGCCCCTATCGTTGAGAAAGTCGCTTCCGAGCATGAGGACATCACCGTTCTTAAGATCGACGTCGACGAAGTTCCTGATGTCGCCGCCAAATACGGAATCAGAAGCATCCCGACCTTAATCCTCTTTGAGGATGGCAAAGCCGTCGATATGAAACTCGGCTATATGCCAGAGGAAAGCGTTCTCCGTTTCGCCAAACTCAAGTAAGAAAAAAGAAGGGCAAGAACAAAATCTTGCTCTTTTTGTTTACCTTATAAGGTATGTTGTGGTATATTCTTTCACGCAGCACTGGACCATTGGTGTAGCGGCCTAACATGTCTCCCTGTCACGGAGAAGATCACGAGTTCGAATCTCGTATGGTCCGCCAGGCTGCGGGCGTAGTTCAATGGTAGAACATCAGCCTTCCAAGCTGAATACACGGGTTCGATTCCCGCCGCCCGCTCCACTTGTGAGTGTCACCCCTCTTACGAGGGGTTTTTATTATGTTTAGAAGTCGTTTAAGAGCTCGCCTAAGAGATGGCCGATTTCTCTAAGAGAAGAGACATCGTCTTTGAGACCGTCGAGTTGGTCGCTATCGATATCGAAGATGGCCTTGATCTCGCCATCTTTGATGACAGGGACAACGTATTCGCTTTTGCTTTTCGCATCGCAAGCGATGTAGTTCTTTAAAGTTGAGACATCAGGAACGTATATTTCTTTTCCTGAAACACATGACTCCCCTACTACGCCTCTACCGAAAGCGATAAATAAACAGGCAACTGAACCAGAGAAATAAGAAAGATGGAGGCCATCCTCTTCTTTGCGGTATAAGCCAACCCAGGAATTCTCCCCTAAGGCCAAACGGATATACGAGAAAGCATTGAGCACATTGGCCCTAACGTCCCCTTCTTCTGCGGTAAGTAATGATTTGACAACCGATAAATCTAAATTGCTCATGGTCTTATTTTAAATGCTAAAGCAAGAAAGCCAATCAATAGGCACTTCAGGCTTTTATTTTGTTTGGGATTCATTATCATTTTTAGCATGGAAAAAATTATCGTTCTCGCTTCACATAACAAAGGCAAAATGAGGGAATTCCAAAAAATCCTCGAGCCTTTTGGATATACGGTCAAATCCGTTGCTGACTTCGGCCACACAGAAGAGCCAGTCGAAGATGGCAAAACATACCGCGAGAACGCCTATATCAAAGCAAAGTATTATTTCGATACCTTGAAGATGCCGGTCATCTCAGATGACTCAGGTATTGAGATCGAGGCCTTAGGCGAGCATTACCCAGGCGTTCATAGCGCGCGCTTCGCCGATAAGATCCAAGAAGAGCTTGGTAGCGGATATGAGGTAGTGAACGCCTACATCTTAGAAAAACTCAAAGATAACCCAAACAGAAAAGCCGCCTACCACTGCGCGATCTGCCTAATCGAGAAAGACGGAGAGGTCCATTACTTCGATGGCGTTTGCGAAGGGCAAATCACCAATAAGATAACCGGCACCCATGGATTTGGCTATGACCCTATCTTCAAAGCCGATGAAGGAGATCTTTATTTCGGGATTGTTTCCGAAGAAGAGAAAAACAGAATCTCACATCGAGGAAAAGCCCTGGAGAAACTCGTCAGACATCTAAAAGAAAAAGAAGGGAACTGTGAACTGAACCCCTCTTAGTTCACAAGAAAAAGAAAAGACCCCCTAGTGTAAAATTGCATTAGGAGGTTTTTTATATGGCAAGCAAAGGCCAAAAATTTAAGAAGTATTCCCCGGAATTCAAGGAGAAGATACTCAAAGAGTATTTTGACGGAACCTATGGTTATGAGACTTTGGCAAAGAAACATGGCGTTTCTTGGAAAACCATTGAGACGTGGGTAAGAAAAAGAAGAAAAGGCATTGATGTAACCGTCAACCATTGGAAAGGCAATAGCGGCAGGAAGAAAACCAAGGACCTGACGTTAGAGGACTACAAGGAAAGGTATGAGATCCTAAAAAAATACCAGGCCTTCTTACAAGCACGACGAGGGAAAAAGTGACGTTTATAGCAATTCATATAAACGAATACAAACTATCCAACCTATGCGCGGCTTTGGCGGTATCCCGCAGGACTTACTACAGGTATCGTAACAAAGAGGATCCCGATTATTATGAGTATCTGCTTATCAAAGATATCTTCGATGAGAGCAAAGGCACGTATGGGTATCGTAGGATTGAAGAAGGCCTCAAGATTAAATATGGTGTAATTTTTAATCACAAGAAGGTGGCGAGGATCATGAGGAAATACAACCTCAAACCAGAATATGTTAGAAGATTGGTTCCCAATATAGGAGCGAAGAAAATAGAAGAAAATGTCCAACCAAATCTAGTCAAAAGACAATTCAAAACCAAAGGTTTCAACCGGATATGGTGCACGGATGTCACTTATCTGATGTTCGGGAACAAGAGAGCGTACCTATCGACGATCATCGATCTGTATGACCGTCACGTCGTGGCGTATCAAATATCGAAAAGAAACAACATAAAGATAGTCATAGACACATTGAACAAAGCTTTGGAAAAAGAAAAAGATGTACACGGACTCATCATTCACAGTGATCAAGGGTTCCAATATACATCCTTTGAATACAAAGCCATCTGTGCCTCCAAAGGTGTGCTTATTTCAATGAGCCGAAAGGGTACACCTATAGACGATTCTCCGATGGAGAGCTGGCACGGGATCCTCAAAAAGGAGACTTTGTACAACAATGATATAACATCTCTGGAGCATTACATTCAACTGGTGGAGGAATGGATTGCCTTCTATAACTCAACGAGATTGAAAAACAGGAACCTTAATTGATTCCTGTCTTTAGGTCTTTTTTTGAAGTGTGTCCGTTTTGGGGTTCACTTCACAATAGTTTTTTGTTTTTCATATATGTCTCCCTTTCAAACATAAATGATTGTATATAACATTATACACTTTTCTATAAAGAAAAACACGGCTTTTGAGGCC